>DASUUR010000085.1:0-4290 GCA_036373975.1 Saccharimonadales bacterium (SeqCode) | reverse complement strand
CCAGCTTCGTGTGCGGATATGGGAGATGATGACAGCAATGAAACCGGGCAAAAAAATCCTCGACTTGGTTGAGCCCATCATGACTGCGGAGTGGTTCATGAAACAGACGCGAAGCATACCACCCCGACAGCTCCTTGATTACGTCAAGGAGCAGCTAACACCCAACTTACAGGCTGCGCTGTAACGGCTGGCGGCACAGTGAGGAAGCAACGCCTCACTGTGCCCAGCTGTTGTGCGCAGCCTATCTTTGTGTTTTAATTGTTCAGTCACGTTCCGAACTAAGGAGTTTCCGGATGACCGCCTACGACACTGCCGCCGACAAGATCTTCAAGGCAGGCGATGCCCGCACCTTCGCGCGAGCGATCGCCGTGGCGACGATCATCGCTCACGACGAGATTGTCGCCAGCCTGTTGGAACACTCCGACACTGTCCGAGAGGGTCGCGCCGGCGAGCACATGAAGAGCATCATCGGGCTCTTCGAAAGGCACATGCTGGAGCCCCAGCCTCGAGCCACGAGTGGGGTGCTACGTGTGCGGACTCTGCACGACAGCGCTACCGTCACGGCCGAACTCAAGAAGTTCGTCGTCATCATGCTTGGCGGCGCCTACTTGGAGGCGGGACTCACGCACCACCGCATGAGCATGTCAGCCGCGGTGGGAGCGGAGTACATGAAGCGGCTGCGATCGTTCGCGAGGCTCTTCGAGGCTCCGATGAACGACATGCCGACCACAGTGAGGGAGTTGACGAGAGCCTTCAGCGCCGAGCAAGGTCGGATCCCGACCATCACCACCGGTCTTCGGGATCTGGCGTTGGCCGTCCTGAAGAGCGACTCGTTCCTGCGTGAGGCATCCGAGTCCAACCCGGTCACGTTGCTCAACAGCATCAACAGTCACATCGACGCCAAGATCGTGCAGGCGCTGTAGCACGAAAGGGTGCTGCGAGGAATCAGTCCTCGCAGCACCCTGTTTTCTTTGTGTGTATAAAACACCGCCCTTATATGGACGGTGTTTTATGGTTACTTTTTGTTATGTCGTTTTCGCTCGTTAGGATCAAGATAGCGCTTTCTAAGACGCAGGCTTTGAGGCGTGACTTCAAGCAGCTCGTCGTCCTCGATAAAGTCAATTGACTGTTCCAAGCTTAGCTGTGTGTAAGGTGTTAACTGCACCGTACCATCCGAAGATGACGTACGCATATTTGTTAACTGTTTTGCACGGCATACATTAATATCTAGATCATCTTGGCGGTTATACTGTCCGACAATCATACCTTGGTACACAGTAACACCAGGCCCAATAAATAGTGTGCCGCGCGATTCGCTGGCCTCAAGTGCGTACGGCGTACTTGTACCAGCCTCGGTTGCAACCAGCGCACCGTTACGGGTTTTTGGCAACCTGGCACCGAGCGGTTGGTAGCCATGCGGAAGGCTGTGCATAATTATCGTGCCCTTGGTGGCGGTCAACAGTAGATTACGAAGCCCAATCAAGGCTCGAGTTGGCAAGATATACGTGATACGGGTCACGCCTTGGGATGTTTGCTCTTGCTTTACAAGCTCAGCCCGTCGTTGGCCGAGCTCCTGGCTCACCGCACCAACAAATTCAGCCCCGACCTCGATAAGCAATTCCTCAACCGGTTCTTGTACTGCGCCGTCTTTTTCAATCGTTACCACTTGCGGACGGCCGACCTCAAATTCAAAGCCTTCGCGACGCAACGTTTCAATCAATACGCTTAGGTGTAACTCTCCACGACCGGATACAATAAACCCAATCCCATCATCTTCAACGCGTAGCGAAACATTGGTTTCAAGCTCCTTTTGGAGGCGATCACTAATTTGACGACTAGTATTGAACTCGCCTTCACGGCCCTTAAGCGGGCTAGTGTTCGGCCCAAGATACATGCTCAGTGTTGGAGCCTCGACCTCAAGTACCGGCAACGCCTCAGGGTGCTCACGGTCTGCAATTGTTTCCCCAATATGCGCCTCGGTGATGCCCGTCAATGCCACAATATCACCAGCAATCGCCGCCTCGACTTCTTCGCGGTTCAAGCCACGGTAAGCAAAAATCTTATCGATCTTGCTGTTTACTGGGGTGCCATCGCGTTTAATTAATACTACGGCTTGATTACGCGTAACCTTACCGCGTGTGATTCGACCGATAGCGTATTTACCCAAGAAACTATCGTACTGCAATGATGTTACCAGCATCTGGAGCGGCGCGTCCGCTTCGACAGTCGGAGCCGGTACATCATTAATGATCGCCTCAAAAATTGAGGTCAAATCAGCTTGCTCCTCCGGATTGTCCGGCATCGTCTTCCATGCCTTACCGTCACGTCCAATCGCATAATAAATCGGGTAGTGCAGCTGGCTCTCATCAACAGCAAGCTCCAAGAACAAGTCAGCGATTTCATCTTCGACTTCCTGAATACGGCGCGATGGCTTATCGATTTTATTGATCACTACAACCGGCTTCAAACCTAAGGCGAGCGCCTTAGTAAGCACAAATTTAGTCTGCGGCATTGGCCCCTCTTGTGCGTCAACGATCAGCAATACCCCATCGGCCATGTTTAGGGTTCGCTCAACCTCACCAGAGAAGTCTGCGTGCCCAGGGGTATCAATAATATTGATCTTGTAGTCGTTCCAATGCACGGTTGTTTGCTTTGCCGTAATGGTAATACCACGCTGTCGCTCCTGGTCACCGCTATCCATAATCAAATCTTGGCTCATTTCAGCCTGGTTATCGCGGAACGTCTTGCTTTGCTTCAACAAACCATCCACAAGGGTTGTTTTGCCATGGTCAACGTGGGCAATAATCGCAATATTTCGTATTTTTGATGCGTCTTTCATAAAAATAGGCCCGAGTCTTCATGCGGGCATCCTTTATATAACAATAACATAAATTGTATATATTTTCCAGTACCCAAGTAGGTTATCGAGGAGATCGTTTAGTGTGCAGCTTACTCCAGGCAATCGCTATCGCAATCAAGCCAATACCTAGCATACCAACGAACCATTCTGGCAATTCAATGTGATAGAGTTTTAGCAACATTATCGATCCAAGGAATGCGATTGCCCAGTGGGCGCCGTGCTCTAGGAAGATGTATTTTGAGAGTGCCTTGGCCCGCACCAGATGAATTGTCATTGCTCGTACCCATACTGCGCCTGCGCCCAAGCCCGCCATAATCAACACAATACTACCAGTGATCGCAAAGGCACCAATGACACCGTCAAGCGAGAAGGATGCATCAAGCACCTCAAGATACATAAAAGCCGCAAAAGCCGCCCCGCCCACCTTGAGCTTTGCCGAATCAGCCAATGCAGATTTCTTACTCTTTTCAAACAAAGCTTCGAGCAGGCGCAAGCCAATATGCAGTGCCATCGCGCTAATCGCTGCCAATAAAACTGAAGCATGATACTTAGCATCGACCGTCGTGTAGAGAACAATCGAGGCAAGTAACATTATAAACACCGTAATATTATCGAACCGCCCTAACTTGCCAAGGCGTGACTCGAGAAACTTGAGCCAATGCGTCTTCTTTTCGTAATCAATAAAGTAGCTCAGAGCAATCATAATCAAGAACGTCCCACCAAAGGCGCTAATCACGGGCTCAGCCTTTGCAAGCTCTACTTCATAGGCATGCGTATCGTTCAGCGCAAGCCTTACGACTTCACCAAAGCCAAGCCCTGCCGTCAGCATAACAATCACGATCGGCAGAATAAACCGCACCAAGAATACCGCAATAAAAATACCTAGCGTCATAAACAAGCGCTGCCACTTAGGCGACATTGTCACTAGTACTTTGCTGTTTACGACTGCGTTATCGGCGCTAAAGGTAGTTTCCAGAAGGGTCAAAACAATCACCGTAAAAAGCGCAGCTGGACCTCCCCACCAAAAGGCAGCAATCCACACTAAAAGCGTTGCCGTAATTGCAAACCAATAAATTCGTAGTAAATCAGCCCCTCTGAGCACTTCTTTTGCCATGCGTCCCCTTCCTGTTAGTGTCTCTACGGTAACACTTAGATGCCGCTGGCTGCAAGTGATTCACGAATCTGAACAAGGCGACTTTCAGGTGGTGGGTATTTTCTACTGGTTACCCAGCGCCACTCATTAGCCTGCTCATTCAGATACACAACCGCAAAAGCATCACACGGTAGCGTCACCCCACCCACCGAGACGGTGCCACATGCAACATTGACCACAGGCGAGCTAGGCCCATTCACGAATGGCACATAAATGTAGGAGGTTCGCTTCGCCCCTGCCGGAGTTGAGAACACCGAATCGTTCATCGTTTTTAATG
>DASUUR010000084.1:0-4599 GCA_036373975.1 Saccharimonadales bacterium (SeqCode) | reverse complement strand
AATGTACTTTGTAAAAATCGTTTCATTGTTAGTCCCTTAACGCCTTGCCAGTTAGGTCAATAAATACATCCTCAAGGTCAGCCTGCTGTACCTTGATATCTTTTTTGAATCCCCGAGCCAACAAGTCCTCAATCAGTTTTTCTGGGGTATCAAGAGCAATAATCTCGCCGCCATCCATAATCGCCAAACGATCACACAGCAACTGGGCCTCCTCCATGTAGTGTGAGGTAAGAATAACAGTAATGCCCTTCTTCTTGATCTGCCTAATTAGATCCCAGAGATGACGACGGGATTGCGGGTCAAGCCCCGTAGTTGGCTCGTCAAGGAACAGTACCCGTGGAGTATTTACCAGGGCAGCCGCGATACTAAATCGCTGTTTTTGTCCGCCAGATAAACGTTCGACGTAGCTATGCGCCTTTTCAGTGAGTTCAACTTCGGCAAGCAACGCCAAGGGGTCAACCTTAATGCCATAGAAGCTAGCGAACATTTTTAGTTGCTCGGCTAATGTCACTTTCTCGTAAAATGAGGAGCTCTGTAGTTGAATACCAATAATTTCTTTGATCTTTTTAGGACTCTTGGCGACCTCGATATCATCGAGTATTACCGTGCCGCCGTCGATAGGGCGCAGGGCTTCAATCATTTCAAGTGTTGTCGTTTTACCCGCGCCGTTAGGCCCGAGGATGCCAAAAATCTCTCCCTCTTTTACCGAGAATGAGATACCTTTGACCACTTCGTTACCACTATACGATTTACGAAGATTTTGAACTGTTAAGATATCTTTCATGCTTATGGTAGTATACCATATCCGCCGCGAGAGGAAAGGTGTTTTCCATCAAAAAACCCGGCAAGAGCCGGGTCGTTTGGCACCTTTTTGTTTGCTTTTATCGTAGCATACAACGTGCTTGTGTTTCAAATGGAATTATTTTTCTTCTTTGCGAATTTTGCGGATAGTCAAGAAGCCATTTCGTGCATTTTCGGTTACTTCGTAACCTTCAGGAAGTTCGGTAGGCTCACCTTTTGCGCCTTTTTCAACTTTAGCGAAGAAGTAAATAGTTTGACTTTTGTTACCGCGAAGCACTACATCTTTTTTGTGTAGGTAGTAAGTTACGCCCTTTGAGTTTGTGTGAGAGTAAGCTGCCATACATGTGTCTCCTCTTTTTAATTGCTTACGAGTTAACCATACTCTGGTTGAGATAGGGTTGTCAACAAATTATACACCTTGGTAACGGCGATGCAAGAGTATTCTTAAAACTGCCGCTGCCACCAAGCGAAATGCAATTAAGAGCAAGATTAGCAAGCAGAAGAGTACCGAGAAACCAGCGAAATCCGGTGTCCACAGAGGTGAAATAAATACATGACGATACATATCAGCCCGAGGAAGATGCAGACTAGAAAGCGCATCCTGACCCTCTCGCAGCGACTTTACTCGGTCGATAACACATTGCACATAATCGTTGCGGAACGAATCTACTCCGCCTTGCCAGCGTGCGCGGCACTCAACGCTGGCTCTCTGATACACCTTGCTGTTCGGATTGCTCGCGTTGCTAGCATTATCGAGTACCTTATCGCGAGCACGTTCGTAACTGTATTGCAAATACACACCGTTTTGTAGATCGGTGTTCATGTGGCTACTGACATATTCTTGCAGCGCACCGAGCGAACGAATGATTGCCCGTTCATCCCCGCGCTTATCGGCCTCTATTACAGCCTCGCGGCGCTCAATCATGCCAAGGTTATTGAGACGCAAAAAGGTCGCTGACAGAAAGGCAGCGATAATAAAAATTATGACTAACTGCCACGTCTTGACCCGTTTTAGTAGCCATAACTGCCGGGCGAGCATCTTTTTATTGCTCAATGATACACCCACCACTTATTTGCATATCTCTATTATATAAAACTTGCGCCCTACTCGCCAGTCTGGGAGTGGCTTTGGTACAATACAACTATGCATATTTACTTCTCTGGTATTGGGGGTGTTGGGCTAGGGCCTCTGGCGGAAATTGCCCTTGATGCCGGCTATCAAGTAAGCGGCTCCGATACCCAGGACGGTCCCATGACTGAACTACTTAAAAAACGTGGCGTTGCAATAGCTATTGGCCAAGACGGCTCGCATATTAAAGATCTCCATGCGAGCCACCCCATAGATTGGTTTGTGCACACCGCCGCCCTCAAGAGTGACCACCCTGAGCTTACATTCGCCCACAGGGCAGAAATACGCATAAGCAAGCGAGATGAGCTATTAGCCCAGATAATTACAGACAAGAACTTGCAACTTATTGCTATCGCCGGCACACACGGTAAGACCACCTCAACCGGCATGGTAGTCTGGCTCCTCAAGCAACTTGGCATACCGGTAAGCTACAGCATTGGCACCACTGTTAGCTTTGGGCCAAGTGGTAGCTTTGACCCCTCTAGCCGCTATTTTGTGTATGAATGCGATGAATTTGACCGAAACTTCCTTAATTTTTATCCAACCGTTTCGCTAGTGACCGCAATCGATTACGATCATCCGGATACTTACCCCACACAGCAGGAATACTTGGCGGCTTTTGCACAATTTGTTGGCCAAAGCCAAAAAACTATCATGTGGGAGAAAGATGCGCAATCGCTCCCCCAGCCTCTTGCTGCACCTGTGACCGTCCTATCCGACACTGAGTCAAACCGAGTACAGCTTCCCGGCCAGCACAATCGTCAAAACGCCTGGCTAGCCGTCACTGCCGTGGCTGAACTTACCGGCAAAGACTCCCTTGAGCTGGCGCAGCGTATGCAGAACTTCCCTGGAACACATCGCCGCTTCGAGAAGCTAGCTCCAAACCTCTACAGCGACTACGGTCATCACCCTGTAGAGATTGCCGCTACCCTACAGATGGCCCGAGAGCTGTCAGATCATGTTGTGTTAGTGTACCAACCCCACCAGAATATTCGTCAACATGAAATCAAAACACAATATGCGGACTGTATGCGTGAGGCCGAAATGATCTACTGGCTTCCTACTTATTTATCACGGGAGAATCCTAGTCTACCTATTCTTTCCCCTCAAGAGTTAAGCGACACATTAACAAACCGTGAGAGCGTAGTTATCTCTGATCTTAATGAAGAACTTTGGCAACATATTCAGAATGAGCTCGGCGCTGGCAGCTTGGTTGTTGCAATGGGAGCGGGCTCTATCGACGCCTGGCTTCGGCAACATGTGGCGGCACTGCCCGCAAAAAACAAGTCGTAAGACCTTCAGCCAAAAAACGCTGCTCGTAGGTCGTAAGGTATTTATAGTGCTTGGGCAGCTCTGAACCATGTAAATCATAGGTAAGCTGATCGATTCGCCAACCGTAGGTTACTAATTCCTCAATACTCCAATCGAACAGTGCGTGATTATCGGTTTTAAAATAGAGCATGCCGCCAGGCTGCAGCAATGTCGCATACAATTCAAGAAAACGACGATGGGTTAGCCGGTGCTTAGCTGAACGATCACGCGGAAACGGGTCAGGGAAGGTCACCCATATTGCCTCTAGGCTATGCTCGCCAAAGTTATCAAGTAACTCATCTGCACGAAGACGCACAAATGCGATATTCTCTAGCTTCTCAGCTTGAGCCTTTCGCGCACCATGCTGCATGCGATCGGCCTTAACATCAACAGCAACAAAGTTCTTAGCCGGGCTTACGGCAGCATTGGCCACCGAGAATAATCCGTTGCCAGCACCAATCTCTAGAATATTAGGCGCAAATGGCGCTCGCTCACTCCATTCTGCCGCCTCAAAGCAAATAGGTGAATTGGCAAAAAGAGCAAATTTATATTTTTTGCGTTTGCGGGTGATTATGAATTCTTTGGGGTCAATCATCGGAGCCGCCTAATTGAGCCATCTGCACTAATCTCAAGCAGTTGCGACGGTTGCGCATCGCTCACCTCGCCGCCGTCAACATAAAAATCTACGGTTTCACCAAAATACGCCTGCGCCTCTTGCATAGTGTGCGCCGGCGGCATTCCAGCAATATTTGCACTCGGTGCCACGAGTGGCCCTACGGCAAGAAGCAGCTGTTGCAAGCGAGTATCTGCCGGCAAACGGTAAGCCAACGTATCTCCGCCTCGTGTCAGGTAATCAGGCGTGTGGGGTGCCGGTAGAATAATACTTACAGGCCCTGGCCAGTAGCTCTCAAGCGTGGCTGCAAGCTCTGTGGGCGGAGGGTCAATTATATCGTCTTGCCGGCCAATTAGCACAATGCAGGCTTTTGTAAGCTCACGATTGCGCGCCTGGTACACCCGTTCCACGGCATCGGGGTGCTTTATCGAGGCAACAATGCCATAGAGAGTATCAGTTCGGAGTACGCCAATATGGCCGCTCTGTAAAAGAGCTGCAATCGAGCGCTCGGTTATATCCGTGAAAATCTTCATCTTTGTTATACTACCATTATATGAATAGTGCTGATGTTTTTAGTTGGATGCACAAAAACTGGCTTATTGCTCTAGTTATACTGGCTATTGTGTGGCTAGCGCAGCATTTTGGCGGTAAAATCATCGCTAAAGTTGTACGTAAGGTGGTTCGTAGTACCCCCTTGCACAAGCTCACCCCCGACGACATTCGCAAACGCCAGGACACTTTAATT
>DASUUR010000083.1:0-26453 GCA_036373975.1 Saccharimonadales bacterium (SeqCode) | reverse complement strand
TAATTATTTACTGAAGCAGAAAGACCCTTCGCCGTCACCGAACCCTGTTGCCTATACGGCGCAGTATTGGTTACCCATGATGGTTGATAATCTGCTGATCTCGGGTAGCGCCCGCAATGATGGCGAGAAGGTGACGGTGGAACGCCCAGATTTCAAGGGTACAAAAGGCGTGCCACTACTGCATGGTGCAACCTGGACATTTTACTGGGTGGGGCTGGGTGCTCTCTTGCTGGGTGGCTGGACCTTTATGCGCCGTCGGGCTTATCTGTTTATTGCGGTAGCGATTGTAAGCTACCTTGGCTTGCTGTGGGCTCGTAATTTTGTAGAATATCTGCAGCTTGGGCAGCCAGTTGCGGTACAAGCGCGATACGCTTTACCGGTGTTGGTGTTCATTATCGCTTTTGCGCTGCAGGCGATTAGTAGATTGGTGCGCATACGAGCGCTGAAGCTCGGCATGTTGCTGGTGACAATTCTTGTTAGTACCCAAGGTGGCGGATTCATTACCTATATGCTCGTGGCAGATGCTGATACACATTGGCGTCGTTCGCCGCTAGTACCCTTAAGTGAGCGTATCCAAAAGGTTTTACGACGGGTTGTTATTCGGTAGGTGGGGTAACTTTATAGATATATATAGTGCGAGTGGGGAGCGCTAGCACTTTTGCGGTCTGTAAACAGCTGTTTTTAATTGGTTGTCCAATGATTATGTAGCGTAGTTCTATCTTTTTGACCTCGGCCGAGCAAGGGTTAATACGGGCAACCATCCGGTTTGTAGCGGCAAGCTCGAGATCGTTTTTGTCGGCGATTGCAACGTAGGCATGCACTGATCGATCGTAGACTTCAAAGTCATCGTTTTCTGGGTCGAGTATCTTCCACAGGTCTTTTTGTGAGTACGAGTAATTGCCGCTTAGGGTGCGTGCACCGTTAGCGATTGCGTAGCTTTCAAAGGTGGTGTCGGTCGCTGCCCAGCGGCCTTTGGGGTCTTGATCGGCAATCTGGCGGATGGCCGTGGCGAGTGGCGTATCTGTAAGTGGTGCTGTGCCCCGATACAGTGGATTGATCGTTGAAATACTGACCACCGAGAAGAGCGCAAGCAGGCCAAAGCCAAGCGCAGCCCGCTGCACGAGGATTAGTAGAAGCCCGAACGCCATAACAAACGAATATACTGCGATAAGCGGTAAGTTTGATATATACCCAGGGTAATAGTGGCGGACATATAGATCAGCCGCAACAAAGGTCAAGAATACGACTACTGCGTAGCAGGCAGCAAGAGTGTACTGCTTTTTAAAGCGGTCTTGCATGAAGTGTCGCGCGATCAGCAAGAGTAAAAAGAGATCAATTAGCCCAATACCCATCTTGAAACGTTGCAACGGGACCTTATCAAACAGCAAGAAGCGGAAAATTGGCTCGAGGTGGGGTATGAAAATATAGGTATATATAGCTATGAGCCCAAAGCTTAGTAGTATCAAGCGCCAGTCTAGCGGATTGCGTTGACGATATTGTCGCACCAAGATAAAGAGCACGATCGGAAGTAGCAGGAGAGAATATTGGATAAACTGTGCGGCCTCACTTTTGTTAGCGTGGTAGCTGGCGGCGGCGGGCGTTCGTTGCAGTGCCTGTGGTGCAAGGTTGCTTGACAGGGTGTGCGCAAACATCTCGGGTGTTCCAGCGCCACTTGTGAAGGCGCGCTTACCGGGGAATGTGCTTGAGGCGATGGTGGTGATTGTGTCTTTGTGCTGTATGTAAAAAATGCCGAAGGCGCCAACAGCCACTATTAGTGCACCTGCAACGTAAGCAAGGTTTTTAAAGAAGAGCTTTTTTGCTGCAATGCGGCGGTATTCATTTATAAGGTAGCCAATATAAAACAGTGCAATAGGGAAGGCGACCATGAGCTGGAAGGGCGGGTATTGTATAAATGCGAAACCGGCTAGCATGTAGGCGGCAACGCCAGCGAGTAGCAGTTTCTTCTTGGGTGAACTCGTTTGATGCAGGGCGAGCAATGCAGCGAGCCCACCAAATGCAAAGGCGAGCAGCCCTACCGTATACTCCCGGTACCACCAGTGTATAAATGGGCTACATATAATAAAGGTTGCAACAATAGAGGCCAGCAAGTATTTTTTAGGGAATAAACGGAGCGCAAGTGCGTAGGCCGCGAGTCCAAGCATGACAAACATCCCCCACCACTTAAAGGCAAAGGCGTTATCGAAGGGCAGCACCAAAAAACCTAGATTCCACGGTCGTAGCGCGGTGGTCCAGTCGCGGTGCGGCGCATCCAGTAATACCACCATATCTTGACCATTGCCCAGGTTCTCGTTTGTAGCGGCAAAGTCTTCGTACCGCTGGGCGGAGGTCATTTGGCTAATAACGAGCCACTCATCGGTACGTACCTCTTGGGGCGCACCAAATAGCAGGTTCTCAGACTGTTTACCGTTGAATAATCCGTCGTAAACACCGATAGACGAACCATGAACACCGAACCCCACGGCAATAATAAATAGGGATATGAGCGTAATAGGGAAGGTATTTTTCCACTGGAAGGTACGCACGAGCATATTTTTCAGGCGAGGCAGTAAAGTCATAAGTATCTTAATTATACACGAGCCTTAGAGGTTAGGGTGGTCCCTTTAAGCCGAAAAAGTGTGACAATAAGCCACGTGCTGGCAATGATAATCCCGGTACCAAGGATTAGCGTGACCGCGATAAGCACTGGCTTAGGAACGGCAAAATGCAGGCTGCCATTTGCAATGGTATAAAGCCGTGCGCCAGTAAGGCGCATCGTACCGAAGAGCGCTGTGTACAGTCCGGCGAAGAACAGAATGCCTACTAGCACCTTCCCTAATGTTCGGAGATAGAATGCGCCAATACTCACTAATAGTAAAAAGCTCATAAATATTGGCAATAAGTAGCGGATATTGTTTGCACCGCCGCTCATGATGTACTGCACTAATAAGGCAAAGATACCTAGCGCATGCAAGACCAGCAGGCCAACGACTATGCAGAGCCGCCGTGAATGAGCGGTTTTTGCGCGCATTGCCCACGCGACTAGGCCTACGACGGCCACAACAATAAGCCCAACGCACAGCCATCGTACGACATGCTCTTCGCTGAGTACGGTCAGAATTTGCTGCTGTACATCACTGCGTTTTACTACCGCAGCGAGTGAAAAGACTTTTCGGTGTAGGTGTTCGGCCGCCCATTCCGGTTGGCTACCAACAAACGATCCGCTATACAAAAAGTTATGTATGTAATACCAACCTGATGTAAGTGCGGTAAAAATGGCCGCCCCTGCCGCAACTAGCAAACCCTTTGCCGCACTCTTAAGCCCCGAAAGTTGCAGACGTTCCCGATGTACAAAGTAGGTGCTTGCCAACCCCAGGCAGCTGATAAGCACCGTAACTATTAAACTGGCGCGAGTGGCGAGTGCAAGCGCCACAAGCAGCGTTAGCAGTAAGACGCGGCGCCTGGTAGGTCCTTCGAGTACAATGTAGCCCGTCACACCTAGGGTCAGTATAGATAGCAGTGTCGACAAGGAGTCGTTATAGATTGCAGCGCTTGTGCCAATGTGCATTAGAGTTACGCTGAATAACACTGTGGTGCCAAGGATAATTACCGGGGCAAGCCGCCAGCGGGCGAGAATTGGTGGAATCGCCAATACGGCACAAAGGCCAATAGCTATAGATACGAGTCGGCCAACAAAAACCATGCCCGAAGGATCGGTGAGCGCGTTGGCTAGCGCCACAAAGGGTGCCTGCACCAAATAATACAGCGGAGGGTGCTGTGAAACCCATTGCACATCTGGGAAATACACTCCAGGGATAGAGAGCCTTGGCCCCTCAAAAAACAGCGGGATGTGCAGTTGGGAGATGCTAAGAGCGTAGTCGAGATGTAAGGCCTCGTCGGCAGTTTTTAGCGGAGGTCCAAAAAGCGCATATAGCAGAGCTATGCAAGTGAACACTACCGCAGCTGCCAGTATGCCTAGAACGAGTTGTCGCCGTACTGGCGCAGCAACCCCGGGCAGATACCAGTTTAGGAACTGACGAAGCCGCGGGACGAGTCTCTTCACGGAAGCTCTACTTATCGAAGCGGATATGTTTTATGTGTTCGAGAGATTCTTCGGTGAGAATGCGGTTGGTGCGAATAATATCAGCCACAATTCCTAGCACGAAAGATAGAAAAGCGCCAGTCAGGAGAGTTGCGCCAGCGATAAGCGACTGAATATGGCTGCCCTCACTGCCGCTCATGGTGAGGTAAAGGAAGCGAACAAAAGGAATGAGCCCGATGACCAGTAAGAGCAGGCCAAGGGTCGAGAAGATCACGTGCGGCTTGTACATCAAGTACGCACGGGTGATAGCCGCACCTGACTTCATGACATGCTGCCCCATTGACTTAAACAAGCGTGACTCCCGAGTTTTGGCATTGGTCGTGATAGGAATGCTGGTGATCGCGAGGCGCTTATTGCCTGCCTGGATAATTGTTTCCATGCAGTAGCTAAACGAAGTGATAATGTTCAGCCGCATCAAAGAAGCGCGTGAATAAGCGCGGAAACCACTGGCCGCATCTGGGATATCAGTCCCTGCTGCTTTGTTGACGATGTAGCTGCCAAAGCGCTGCAAAAGCTTTTTAAGTGGCGAGAAGTGCGCAATAGTGCTGGTTTGGCGGTCGCCAATTACAATATCGGCTTTACCGTCAAGGATTGGCTGTAATAGATCCGGGATGCTTTCTTGTGGGTATTGGTTGTCGCCGTCAGTATTCACTACAATGTCCGCGCCAATAGATAGTGCGTATGATACACCGTCGTGGAAAGAGCGGGCTAAGCCCATGTTTTTGGGGTGACGAACAATATGGTGTACGCCAAGCTTTTTGGCAACCTCAACGGTTTTATCGGTAGAGCCGTCGTCGACAATTAGGTATTCAAGAATATCAACGCCCTTGATCTTTTTGGGCATTTTTTCAAAAACAAGTGGTAGGGTTGCCTCTTCGTTGAGGCAAGGTATTTGGATGATAACTTTCATATTACTCATAAGTATACAAAAGATATCTGTAGTTAGGCAACGGTATCTGGGCTAGCGGCGACCTACTCCTATGTAACTAAGGCCGGCGCTGGTAATGTTGGGGCTTGAGAAACGATTCATGCAATCGACAAAGACAGCCTGTGGAGCAAGCTCAGCGTAGCGGTTAGCTGGGGTATCGACGAACTCTGCCCAGTCGGTAGCGACAACGATTGCGTCGACACCGGTTATGGCGCTGGCAAGGTCGTCCCGAAGTGTAACGCTTGACGTGAGATCGGGCGCCGCTTCTTCGTTGGACTCGGGGTCATAGGCAGTTACCGTAGCTTTTGCACCGGCAAAGATATTCGCCAGCGTAATAGCACTTGAGCGGCGAGTGTCGCTGGTGCCGGCTTTGAAAGAAAGGCCAAGCACAGCGATTCTTTTGCCCTCAAAGCTACCGCCGAGTGCATCTTGAAGCTTTTCGGCAATATAGCCCGGCATCGAATTGTTCACTTGCATAACTGCGTCCATGATGTCGAGGTCAACACCATGCTGCACACCGCTGCTTATAAGGCCACTGACATCTTTAGGGAAGCAGCCGCCACCGTAGCCACGACCAGCGTTCAAAAACGCACGGCCAATGCGTGGATCGGCACCAACTGCATTCATAACTTCGTTGATATCGGCGTTAGAAGCATCTGCAAGTTTAGCAATAGAGTTTGCAAAAGATATTTTGAGCGCCAAGAAGGCATTTGCTGTTACTTTAATAAGCTCGGCGCTATTGCGAGTGGTCGCGATATACTCCTCGGGAAGTGCTTTAGTGGGCGGTGCAATGCCGGCTACCTTTGCGATGTCGTCACGCTTCGCGGCAACAGTTTTGTAAATATTCATGACTCGGTCAATGGCTGACGTGTCGGTGCCGCCCAGTACAATACGATCAAACCATAGGGTGTCGAGCACTGCGGTGCTTTCGCGTAGGAATTCCGGGTTTGATACATAATGAATGGTTTTACCGCTTTTTGCCATGGCGGCCTCAACCTGTTCGCCGGTCCCAACTGGCACAGTGCTCTTCTGTACGAATATTGTGTCAGAGCCAAGATATTGGCTGGCCTCTTCGGCTGCGGCAAACACATAGCGCAGGTTGCTACTGCCGTCGGGATTGTCTGGCGTGCCCACGCACGAGATAACAACCTGGCTGTGGGGTATTGATTCGGCGTAGGAGTCAGTGGGGATAATCATGCCCTTGTTGACGCCATCGGCAATCAGTGGATCAAGCCCTTCCTCGTAAAAGAATGCCTTGCCTTGGCGGACGCTTTCTAGGCGAGCTGGAATGACATCAACCAAATACACCTTGTAGCCGGCCGCTGCGAAGATCGCGGCAGTAGAGATACCAACATAACCCGTGCCCAGAATAGTAATAGTTGAAACTGATTTATCCATGATTTACCTTTAATAAGTCTAATAAATATGCGCCGTAACCACTCTTTTTAAGGGGTTCAGCAAGAGCATGAAGTTGCTCATCGCTTATAAAGCCTTCACGCCAGGCGATTTCTTCAATACAACCAATTTTTTGACCGGTGCGCTTCTCGATTACGTCGACAAAGTTGCTGGCATCAAGCATTGCATCAAAGGTGCCGGTGTCGAGCCAGGCGGTGCCTCGATCGAGTAGCGATACCTTAAGTTTACCCATGCGTCGATACGCATCGAGTACCTCGGTGATTTCTATCTCGCCACGCGGGCTTGGCTTGACGTTGCGGGCAATTTCAACCACATCGTTATCGGTGAAGTAGAGCCCCGAGTTGGCGTAGTTAGATTTAGGTTGCTCTGGTTTTTCCTCGATCGATAACACGTTCATATCTTTATCGAACTCGTACACGCCGTATCGCTGCGGGTCGGTAACCGGAGCCGCAAAGCCAACAGCGCCGTTAACGTGTGCGTAACGCTTCAGTTTCTCGCCCATATTTGCGCCGTAAAATAGATTGTCGCCAAGAATCATGGCTACCTTGTCGCTGCCAATAAAGTCAGCTCCAACAATATACGCATCTGCGAGGCCACGGGGTTTCTCCTGCACTTTGTAAGTAAAATTGCAGCCGATCTGCTCGCCACTACCAAGTAGCTCTTCGAAGCGCGGCAGATCCTTAGGTGTTGAAATGATCAAAATATCGCGAATACCGGCGCTCATTAGTGTTGATAGCGGGTAGTAGATCATCGGCTTATCGTAGACCGGCACCAGCTGCTTAATAGTTGCCTTTGTAATGGGGTACAATCGTGTACCGCTCCCACCCGCAAGAATAATCCCCTTCATGTGCTACTCCTTTGGTTGTTTAACAATATACTGTTTCAAATCGTCGCGCCAATCCCGCAGGGTAACGCCAATGCTCTGTATCTTAGTAAGATCAAGCGCGCTTTGCAATGGGCGTGGAGCACTTTCGGGCTTGCTAGCGAAATATTCTGCAGTGGTGGTATCGCTCACGGTCAGGTCGTCGCGCCCAAGTTCTTTAAAGATGGTTCGAGTGACTTCTGCCCACGACACAGCGTCACCGTCGTTCGATACGTTATAGATGCCATAAGGAGCGTTGGTTTTAAGCAGTTGCTCAATGGCATCAACAAGCGTCTCAGTAAAAGTGAGGCGGCCAATCTGATCACCCACAACGGTAGGTGAGATATTTTTACTCGCGAGTCCTATCATGGTGCGCACAAAGTTTTTTCCTTCGCCGATCAGCCAAGTTGTGCGCAAAATATAATGCTTCTTGGTGATGCCAACTGCAATGTCGCCAGCGGCCTTGCTTTGGCCGTACACGCCAAGGGGTGACACCGGCTCGGTTTCTAGGTGTGGTGTTTTGGTGCCATCAAACACATATTCAGTTGATACGTGCACTAAGGTAATATCCCGATCGCTGGCAATACGAGCCAAGTTGGCAACTGCCTGGGCGTTAACTTGCCAGGCGGCAACGCGGCCTTCCGGCGTCTCGGCCCCATCGACGTTAGTGAAGGCGGAGGCGTTCAGAATGACATCGACGCTCCTCCAATCGAACCCATTAAGCGACGATTCGCTGGTAATATCAAGCGTATCGCGATCAACTTTTTGCGCTTGAGGGAAACGCTCTGCTAGGGCTGTGCCAAGCTGTCCATACGCTCCAATAATAAGAATTCGGGAACTGTCCATTTATACTCCTAACGTTTCACGTAACGCGCTAAATGAGGGGTGGTTCTTATCTTTTTCAGAGATCAGATCGTCAGTAATCGCAATCGGCCAGTCGATAGCAAGCTCAGGGTCGCGTAGATTCACAAAAGTGTACTGTGCGTCGGCCGACCAATGCTTATTGACAAGGTAGGTGTAGACAAGGTCAGGGGTAAGCGCCTGGAATGAGTTGCCACAACCCTCGGGTACAAAAATGGCCGTGTTGGGCGTGAGGTGAAATGTTTCGATATTGCCAAAAGTGGCGCCGGGGCGAAAGTCAACAATTGCTGCAAAGGCTTCGCCGTGCACAACCGAAATATATTTGTCCCACGGTTCGGCATGAATGCCGCGGGTGACGCCAGGCTGTTTGTTGTAGGAAACATTGTTTTGTACAACGGTAAAATTATCAAATGCCTCACGGTGAACGGCGTTGATTGCATCAAGCGCGTTGTATAGCTTTTCGCGCTGGAAATTTTCTTTAAACCAGCCCCGGTTGTCGCCGCGAACATCGAGCTGAAATTCGAATAACCCTGCAATATTTGTTGCGCGTGCACTAATAGCTTGCTGCACGGGTTGCCAGATAGAATCTGCCATAAGTTACTGTCCGTTTGCCCCATAAGCAGCTTCAACCGCCTCTTTGTCGGCTTGCCACCAGTCTTGATGTTGGCGATACCAATCGATTGTGGCTGCAAGGCCTGCGCGGAGATTGGTGTAGGCTGGTCGCCAGCCAAGTTCGGTGTAGAGCTTGGTGGCGTCGATCGCGTAGCGTTGGTCGTGGCCGGGGCGATCGTTGACATGATCGTAGGCATCTTTTGGCTGACCCATAAGTTCAAGAATGGTTTCAACTACTGTCTTGTTATTCTCTTCACCGTTAGCGCCAATTAGGTACAGCTCGCCAAGCCGGCCTTTGCTAATTATGGCGTGCACTGCAGAGTTGTGGTCATCGACATGGATCCAATCGCGTACTTGTTCGCCTGTGCCGTAGAGTTTAGGGCGAATACCCGACAGAATATTAGTGATCTGGCGGGGGATGAATTTCTCGATGTGCTGGTAAGGGCCGTAGTTGTTTGAGCAATTGCTGAGTGTAGCTTTTACGTTAAAAGAGCGAATCCAAGCTTTTACTAATAGGTCGGAACCGGCTTTGGTGCTTGAGTATGGGCTCGAGGCATTATATGGGGTTGTCTCGGTAAACTTGGCTGGGTCGTCGATTTCGAGATCGCCATAGACTTCATCAGTAGAAATATGATGCAGGCGCTTATCATGCTTGCGCACGGCTTCAAGAATTGTGGCTGTGCCAACAAGGTTAGTAGTAATAAAAGGCCATGGGTCGCGTAAAGAGTTGTCGTTGTGCGATTCTGCTGCAAAGTGCACCACAATATCCGTGTCGCCGACGAGCTTGTCCATGAGCTCTCGGTCGCAGATGTCGCCCTGTACAAACGTAATGCTGTCTTCGACTTTCTTAAGGTTGGCCTTGTCGCCAGCGTAGGTGAGTTTATCGATGACTGTTACTTGGTACTCGGGGTGATTCTTTACGGTGTAGTGCACGAAGTTCGCCCCTATGAACCCCGCGCCACCAGTGATAAGCATCTTCATATACCAATTATTGTACCGCATAATCACTTTTTAAGGTTTGCGAAAATGCTGTGTTTATTACCGTACAGCATTGACTAAAGGTTAATTTTACATCATAATGGCATCTCTTGTAGACGACAAGGAGCAGAAGTGGGCAACGCAGCGGCCAAACGGAGCCAGCAACAGGCCGCCTTTATCGGGGCGTTCGAAAAGTTGGTGCCAGAGCTCGAGCGAAACGGATTTATCGAAACGCTGATTAAGGAGGCTAAAAATCCAGAGTGGTACGTTCGTACTGAACGCAGCTCGACCGCTACTCTGAAGTTCATGGTGCTCAAGGGCGAGTTCGTCGCTATCACCATGACATTTGCTAACCCCGGGCTGATGAAGCTGGACGTGAATACTTACCAGAAGGTGGTCTTTGGTGAGGACCACGTAGGTGAATTGCTGCTGAGTGACGAGCAGTGCGACGCTTTGTTCGAGGCCTTCCTCGACGAGTGTCGCCGCTTTTTCCAGCGGCACAAGATTCGGCTTTCGCCGTCGGGTAGGCGGTTCTTCTTGCCCAAGTGAGGAGAAGTCCACGGGAGGCGAACATGGCTAAAACAGCGGTCAAGCTGCGTCAGCAACAAGCCCTATTCATAGGGGCATTTAGTATGTTGCTACCCGAGCTGGAAAAGAGTGGGTTTATTGACGCACTTGAGGAAGAGGCGGGTGACAAAGAGAATTATCTCCATGATGAGCGGAGCAGGACCGCTTTGCTGCAGTTCTGCGTGCTACGGGGTAAATTCTCTGCGCTTGCGATAACGTTTAATGATCCAAGCCTCGTTCCTTTGTTCGTGAGCGTCCATAAGACGGTGAAATTTGGCGAATCGTTTTGGGGTGTTGCGCTGACCGACGAGCAGTGCGACGCTGTATTCGAGGCCTTCCTCGACGAGTGTCGCCGCTTTTTCCAGCGGCACAAACTGTGGCTCCCCGACGATAGCAGGAGATTCTTCACTCTTTAGTGGGGAAAAGGGCGGGTTCTCGCGTGAGAGCCCGCCCTCTTTACTGCCTAGAGTTCAACCGTGTCCATCATGCCTTCGACGTAGTTGTTGACGGTCTCATCGCTCAGGCTGTCCGACACATGGCCCTTCATGGTGAGCGTCACCATACCCTCGGGGGTATCCAGGGTTCTCGTGAGGTCGATCTCACGGTTCTTGTTGGGCTCACCGGTTGCCGCCGCCAGCAGTTCTTCGGCAGCGTGAGCCATGTTCTGCTTGTAGACGAAACTCATCTGACGGAAAGGCTCCAGATGCTCCGCGGCCGCGCTCTCGTCGAACCTGATAGTGAAGGTCAGGTCGCTGACTGGTGAGGTTGCGCGGAAAGCGCACTCATTCTCGGCCTCTGGGGGCAGCAGGTCCATGATGATTCCCCTTCTATGGGTGGTCGGAACTGTGTAACCTTAAATCAATACCCGCTCCTTGTCAAACCATTTGTTACCAGCGGCCGCCATCTGCCATTGACCAATGCCTATTTTTGCATCATAATTATATTCCGGCCAGAGGTTAAGGAGCGGGAAATGTCGAAAACCGATGTTCAGCTGCAGCAACAGCAAGTCGCGTTTATCGAGGCCTACCGAGCTTTTTTGGAGGTGATTGAGGCTTCAGGTTTTGCTGACGAGATGCGTCGCGAGGCCTGGGGCAAGGACTGGTACACCCACACCGAGACGAGTACGACGGCGACCATGGAGTTCAGCTTCATCGGTCGGAAAGGTACGTCCTCGATCGGGCTGGTAATGAGGCGGCCAGGCCTGCCGACGTTGTCGCTCTCTAAGGTCGCCGTAACGTTTGGCGAGCTGGAGCTGCCGGCTGCGCTCAGTGACGAACAGTTCGAGGAACTCTTCCAAGCTTTCGTCGAGGAATGTCGCAATCTGTTTCAGCGGCGCAACATCGAGCTCTCCGAAGAGGCCGTGAAGGTCTTTGGCGTCTCCTAAAAATCAGGAGTAACAAGAAGGCGAGGACACAGTGAGTGGTGTGCCTGAGGAATTCCGTCAGCGGGCTTTCCTGAACGAGGTGTTCAGGATACTCCTGAAAGAACTCACCGCATCTGGCTTTATGTCTAGGGTGGATGCGCAGCTACCCGGCACCTCATGGACGGGCATATCGTGGCATGACGCGAGTCAGAAGGCTCTACTTGAGTTCTTCTTCATGGAGGGGGCTTTTGTTTGGCTCGCCTTCAAGTTCAAGAATCCACGGTTGCCTCACTTGTACCTAGCGCCGGGTGGGGGTGTGAAGTATGACGACAGGCCGTGGGATACTGGCGAGCTTCCCGGCGAGCAGTATGCTGCACTGAGCGCGGCACTCCTCGACGAGTGTCGGAGCCTGTTGCGGCGCCACAACATCAGGCCCTCCCGGGAGGCCAGGCAGCTCTTTGACATGTAGGCCCATAAAAGGCTCCAAGACAGTGAGGACGATATGGTTAACAAATCAATTGAGGCTGCCCAGCAACGAGGCTTCTTCGCGGAAGTCATGAGGGTGTTGCTGAAGGAGCTCGAGACCGACGGGTTTATGAAGCGACAAGACCTAAAGACGCGGATTACGTACACGCCTTGGGTGTGGCCGTATCAAGGCGTTAAGGCCTTGTTGGCGTTCAGCTATCTGGAGGGATCCCTCTGCGAGCTTGCCATTCGTTTCAAAAACCCTCGACTGCCCGTTCTCCACCTCGCCCCGACTGGGGGGGTGCGGTATGACGACGACCCATGGGGTAAGGAGGTTTGCCTGCGAGACGATGTGTACGGGGCGATGCGTGAGGCTTTGCCCGACGCTTGTCGCGAGTTTTTGCGACAGCAGGGCATCAAAGTATCCGCAGAGGGCAGGCAGTTCTTCGAGCTGTAGGATCGGCCCGGTTTGTGACAAGCAGAACCTACAGGTTCCGAGAATGCGAGGACACGATGGGGAAAGAAGCGATTAGAGGGATTGAGCAGCGAGGTCTCTTGGGAGGGCTGTTCAAGGTGGTGATGGAAGAAATTCGTGTCAGTGGCCGCGAGTCTGAGGTATTCGGTGGGAACCTAACCTCTGACCTGTTGCGGGTGCGGCACGAGACCAGCCCGAAAGCCTTGTTGCACTTCAATACCCTCGAAGGGAGCTTCACGGATCTGATCGTCGAGTTCAACGCTGCAGATTTACCGGTTGTTCGCTTGTCCCCTGCAGGCGGCGTTCGATACGACAGCAAGCCATGGGACACTGGAACTTTGCCGGAGAGGCAGTACACCGCACTGAGGGTGGCCTTGCTCGAGGAACTCACTGGACTGCTGGAGCGCCACAACATGAAGCCGTCCGCGAAGGCCAAAAAGTTCTTCGATGATGTGAGGTAGGCCATGACCCAGCGGCTGAAACAGCAGCATGCGGCGTTCATTGGGGCCTTCTCAATGTTGTTGCGGGAGCTTGTGCGGAGCGACTTTGTGAAGAAGCTGCGGCGTGATGCTGGGGACGAACACTGGTTTACTCGCCCCGAGAAGAGCACGACATCGGAGTTGGCATTCCACATTCTCATTACCGACGAGCTCACTAGTCTCACACTGAGCATGGCTCGCCGAGACCTGCCAAAAGTGAACGTGAGTGAGGCGAGTGCCTATTTCGGTAACTTCCCTTCCGAGGGCGTGGTGCTCACCGACGAACAGTTCAAAAAGCTCTTCGAAGCCTTCCTCGACGAGTGCCGCCGTATCTTTCAGCGGCACAACGTCCGCCCGTCAGGGCGCGGTCGGGAGTTCTTCAACGTCAAGCGGTGAGACAGGGGCAGGTTCTTTCACGAGAACCTGCCCCATTTAAATTGCCGAAAATTCTAGTAGTGAAAAATACCTCCGCCGTCCAGTTTGTGGTCTGGTATGATGAATCATATATGAATGCTTGGAAAACACTCAGTAGCGAGTACGTTCACGAGAATCCCTGGTACAAAGTACGACACGATTCAGTTATTCGCCCGAACGGCACTAAAGGCAATTATTTTGTTATCGAGAGCCCGAAAGCTGCGTTTACTATCGCAGTGACAAGTGATAGCAAGATTCTCCTGGTATCAGTACATCGATACACAACAGGTCATGCAGGATGGGAGGTGCCTGGTGGTGGTTTTGAAGCGGGCGATACTGCACTTATGGCTGCTCGGCGCGAGCTCCAGGAAGAGTCGGGCTACACAGCAAATACTTGGCACGATCTTGGCATGGTAGAGATCGCTAACGGTACCACAGATGGCGCTGGGGCCGTATTTGTAGCAAAAGATCTGCAGCCAACCGGCGCGAACGCCCAAGACGAAGAAGGCATTGGTGAATGTCGTGCCTTTACCGAGAAAGAAGTTATTACTATGATCGAGAGTGGCAAAATAGTCGATGCGGTATCAATCGCCGCTCTTATGAAATACTTTATATGGCGAGGCACCTGGAAGGAGAGCAAAATATAATGAAGGATACCCCTGAAGAGTCGGTACGCTCTAGGGTGATTGTGTTTGGCACATACGATACCAAGGCTTCACCACGCGTCCAAGTGCTTATTGACGGCTTGAAAGCTCACGATATAGAGGTAATTGAATGCAATGTACCGCTTGGCATCAATACCGCAGGGCGTGTCGCAATGCTTAAACAGCCGTGGCGGCTCCCTTTGCTCGCTTGGCGTTTGGCGTCTAGTTGGACACGCCTAATCGCCCGGGCTCGGCGTATGCCGCACGCTGATATGGTGTTGGTTGGACACTTGGGCCTCTTTGATATTCGCCTGGCACGCTGGCTGTTCCGGCAAGCTCCAATAGCACTTGACTACATGATTAGTGGCGCCGGCACCGCTAAAGATCGTGGCGTGAAAAAAGGTTTCAAAACAAAACTCATTACTTGGCTGGATCAGGCGGCTCTTAAACGAGCGAACATTGTTATTGTTGACACCGATGAGCATTTGGCGGCACTGCCCGAAGAGCACAAGCACAAAGGGCTAGTGATTGCTGTCGGTGCACCGCTTGCGTGGTTTGACACTGATGTATCGCAGACGCTTACCGACGTCCATTCGCCGCTGAAGGTGGTGTTCTTTGGCCTCTTTACGCCACTACAGGGGACAACCGTGATTGCTGAGGCCTTGACCAAGGTGACTGCGCCGCTTGAGGTGACATTTATTGGTGGCGGTCAAGACGAAGCAGCGGTGCGCGAGATTCTGCAACGGCCCAACGACAAAGTAAAGATTACCTGGGTGCCGTGGGTAGATAGCGCCAAGCTACCTGCGTTTGTGGCCTCCCACGATGTGTGTTTAGGTATTTTTGGTACGACCGAAAAGGCACAGAACGTGGTACCAAACAAAAACTATCAGGGTGCGGCAGTCGGCTGCGTCGTGGTAACATCAGATACGCCACCACAGCGGCGGATTCTTGATGGCGCTGCGCTGTATGCGGCACCGGGGGATAGTGACCAGCTCGCCAAGGTTCTAACGAGCTTGGCGGCGAACCCAAGTGAGGTGCTTGCAGGTAAACAGCGAGCATATAAAGCTGCTCAAGCGCACTTTACGCCAAGGCAGGTGATCGTGCCGCTCATTGAGCGCATTAAAAGAGAGAACAAGGAGTAGCTATGATTGTTGTAATTAATGCAGGCGGTTCAGGCTCACGACTCTGGCCCCTTTCTACCCCAGAGTATCCAAAGCACCTTTTGCGATTGAATGCCGAGGAGTCTCTACTGCAGAGTGCTGTTGCACGAGCCAAGCGATTGTCTAATAAAATTTACGTTATTACCGAGGCTGGTCACGCTCACCATGTGAAAGAGCAGGTGCCTGAGCTTGGTGACGATGCATTTATCATTGAGCCAGCACGGCGAGGGACGGCTGGGTGTATGGTTGCTGGATTAGAGTATTTACAATCTCGTCACGACCACGACGAGCCGATTGCTTTTTTGCATGCCGACCATGCCATTCGCGACGTGGAGGGGTTCGCCCATTCATTTAAAAACGCTGGAAGCGCTACGGAACAATACAAGCGCCTGACGCTGATTGGCATTGAGCCTACCTATGCCGCAACTGGCTTCGGCTACATTGAACGTGACGGCGTGATTGACGAAGACGCATTTGTGCATGAAGTCGTCGGGTTTAAAGAGAAACCAGCTTTTAATCTAGCACAAGAATACGTGCAGACTGGGCGCTATTTGTGGAACTGTGGCTATTTCGTAGGATCTATCAACACATTCGTTGAGGCTTTCCGTACGTTTTCGCCTGCCTGGCACGATAATTACCAGCGACTTGTAGCAGCAACTACGCCCGAAGCGTACCAGGAAGTATACCTATCCTTCGAGAACGATGCGATTGACTACGCCTTGCTGGAGCGCATGACGAACTTGATGGTGGTGCCCGCCAACTTTGACTGGCTCGATTTAGGTTCGTTCAAAGATGCTCATGCCGCTGTGGAGCGTGATGAACAGGACAATAGTATTCGTGGCAGAGTTGAGATTGAAGAGGTTGAGAATGCCTACATTCGTAACGAGGAAGACAAACCCGTTGCCGTAATTGGGCTCGATAACATCGTCGTTGTTAATACGCCCGATGGCATATTGGTTGCACGCAAAGACATGAGCCAGAAAGTTGGTGAAGTGTCTAAACGCTTTACGGCTTAGCTACTTGCGACGCGGCAGGTGATCGTAGACAATCTTTTGCATCTTGTTAATAAAAAGCGTCTTATGGAAGCGTTTGGCTTTGCGGTGTAGAGTTGCTGGCAGGAACGACATAGTTTCAAAGCGACGTATAGCTGCAACGAGCGCCGGTACCGTTTGCTCGTTAAACAAGACGCCGCTCTTGCCGTCTTCGACGATTTCTTTAGTGCCGGCTTTATTTAAGCCAATAACAGGGGTGCCGGCTGCTAAGGCCTCGGCCTGCACAATGCCAAAATCTTCCTCGGCCGAAAAGATAAATGCTTTAGCATGGCCGAGGCCCTGGGCCACCTCAACATCCGATGCGTCAACTTTAAATTGCACCGTTGGACCGGCAAGTTTCTTGAGCCGCTCATGCTCACTACCTCGGCCATATACCGTCAGCGGCAGAGAAAGCTGTGTGCAGGCAGCAACGGCCAGGTCGACACGCTTGTATGGTACTTGGCGGCCGACGACTACGTAGCCTTCGCGGTCCTTGTTGAGCGCCTGCTCGGTAAAACGGTCGACTTCTACCGGGGGGTGCACAATGGTCGCAGGCCGATTGTAGTATTTCTTAATTCGGGCTTGTACTTCGCTGGAATTGGCAATAAAGACGTCGACTTGCTGGGCTGCTTTGTAGTCGGCGCGCCGCATAGCCGGAACGATCAGGGGCATTACGAGGCGAATGAGCCAGTTAAGCTTGCCAAAGCCAGGGTCCTTTTTGTATTCGTGGTAGTGACTCCAGTAGTAGCGGATAGGGGTATGACAGTAACAGACAACGATTTGGTCCGGTCTTTTTGTGATTTGTTTGCTCTCGGCACTGGAGCTTACAACTAGAGCGTCGTATTCACTAAGGTCGAGTGATCGAAAGGCCCACACACGCAGAATAGGGAAGAATTTATGAAGTGCCCGTAATGGCTTGGGTAACCTTTGCAGCCAGGTGGTACGGATGTCTAGGCCTGCGAAATCGGGCATTTTATCGGGCTCATATACCGAGGTGTATATTGGCGCATCCGGGAAGGCTTCGTGCAGTGCGAGAACGGTTTTTTCGGCCCCGCCCATATTTGTTAACCAGTCATGAACAATCGCAATTTTGGGCTTAGGCATTATTCTGCACCATCTCTTGTTAGTAGTACTTTTATGGTACGGAATAGAATTTTGATATCAAGCCAAAAGCTCCAGTTTTGCGCATAGTAAAGTTCCAGTTCGACACGCTGCTCAAAGGTAAGATTACTCCTGCCTGAAACCTGCCAGAGGCCCGTCATGCCCGATTTCACACTGTGTAGGAGTGCGCCTTGTTTTTTGAATAACCCAATCTCTTGCGGCAAGATGGCTCGTGGCCCCACCAGGCTTAGGTCGCCTCGCAACACATTAAACAGCTGCGGCAATTCATCGAGAGAAGTGGTCCGTAAAAACCGACCGAATGGTGTGATACGCGGGTCTTTCTTAACCTTGCGATACACCTGGTATTCCTTTACCAAATCTGGACGACCCATTTCACGGAATTCCTGAGCTGCGTCTTTAGCACCGTATTTTGCGCCCATGCTCCGGAACTTATAGAGACCAAAGGGCTGCGAATATTTTGTTAGCCGTTTGCTTGTATAAAAAATCGGCCCTGGATTAAAAATTTTCTGCAAAATAATCAACAACAGGAGTAAGGGGGAAAGAATGAGCAACGCAAGAGTGGTAAGGCAAACATCAAAGATTCTTTTTACTATCTCACCCCACCCAATAAGGGGAGTTTGAGATACGGAAATCATGGGGTAACCCAAGAAAACATCAACGCTGTTCTTGCCCGAATAAAATTCGCTCTCGCCCGGGATGAAGCTATAGTTAATATGGCGAGTTTGGGCAGCGTCAAGGATTCTCTTATTTTTTTGGGAATCTTCAAATAGATCAGTCTGTATGATGGTTGTGACGCGTAACGAGTCAACGGCCTTGAGGGCTGAGAGTACCGAAGTAAAGTGCTGTACAGGCAGCTCAGCAGGGACGATTTCTTTAGGGCCGGCAATTGCGACGACCTCATAGCCTGACTTTTTAGTGTCGCTGATACTGGTGGCAATATCACTGGTTGTATTAGAATTACCAATTATAAGTACCCGATTAATTCCCCACCCAAAGCGGAAGAGCTGTGACCGTAGCCAGTGTAACACTTGGCGCTCAATGACTAGCAGCAAGAAAGAGCCGACAAATGCATAGATGGCCACCAGGCGCGCTGGGAAGACAGCCTCGTCGATAACAAATGCATATCCGAGTACGATTAGAATGCCAATAAACGAGCCAACAAACAGCTTGCCTATTTCGCTAAGACGGCGCATACGAATTTGACTATCGTATAGTCCGAGGCTGGCGAAGGCGATTATCCATAGCGGGGCCACAGCAGCAAAGGTTGCGATAAAGTCACTGACATAGACTTCGTTAACGAGGGGCCGCGTGTCAAACTGGGTGCGCAGGGCATAGGCGAGCATAAATGCTGCAAAAAGGGTGATGATATCGGCAATAACAAGAATGACACTATAAACTTTGGCGTTGCGTGTGGGCATAATATGCCATTAATTATAGCATTACTTTTTAGGTTGAGTGTCTGGGGGCAGCGCGGCGCGTTTTTTGCTATAAGAAAGCACCATGCCTACAAGTAATCCGCCGGTCACCCATAAAGCAAAGTATAAGAATAAATGTTGCTCCAGGCCAATGGTGACAATAGTCCCGTCTTGAGTGTTTACTTTGGTCACGCTTGCCAGTTCGAGCGGTCCAAAAGTAACCATGGCAACCCGATCGACGGTATTACGAAGCTGTAAAGCGACCTGCAGAAATGTAACGATCCATATGCCAGTGCCTAGCAGAAAACTATAGCCTATTGAGGTTGAGATATAATTATTTTTTAGGTGTGAGAACATACGGGTGCCTCCAATTGTAGTTATTACGTCGTTTTTCGAGTAAGTACGTTGCATAGAACAGTAGTGCTGTGTAGCCTAGGGGCACTACAAGCAGTGTCTCAGGGCCTAGCTGTAAAAAGGTATGTTTTGGCAAGAAATATAATAATAGCACGCAGAGTGCGGTGGCTGAAAATTGCCCTAGTACATCGCGTTTACCTGGCATTATAAGGGTACTTACAAATAGACCAGCGGTAACACCGAGCAATAGGTAGCTCAGCTGCCCTAGAATAGAAGTTACTGTAAGGTCTGCCATTGTGGCATAGTATATGAGCGGCGTCGCAATGACACAAGATGCGATAGCGGTGTGTAGAAATTGTGTAACGAGGAACCTAAGCGTGCCTCTCAAGGCTGTGATCTCTGCAGGGTTGAGAGCTCGGCTAAGTGCGCGGATATCAGAAGCAAAGGCCGCACTAAACATAGCTAACAAGAATAGGGCCAAGTCTACGTCAGATATTTGCTGATAGGCGCAAATCACGGTAACGGCAAAACACACACCGGAGGAAATAGCTAAACTTAGGCGCGTTGTTGGTGCACGGAGCAGTTTTATAAGAAACCATAGTTGACGGGGTAGGAAAGCCGTAACGGTGCGGAGCTTGTCTGTGGTCGGCGCGTGTATCTCGTAAAAATACTGCCGGCTATATATAAATAATAAACCGAGTAGTGATACGACGAGTGTAAACTGCACCATAGGCAGCAGGGCGGTGCCTAAAGGGTCCGGAGCTCGAATAATGGTTCGGAGAGTTATATACTCAGCACTGGCCAAAGCTGGAAGTAGTATACTGTACGCTATAAAGAACCGACGTGGAACGGCAAAGAATAAGCCAAGAGCGCTTATGCCGCCTAGAAGTAGCGCTAAAAACGTGAGTGGTGTTGGCAATGAGACGATCAGACTGATATGGAGTAGGCTGGGGCTAAGGCTAAGTAAAGTAAGAAAAACAGTGGTTGCGGCTGGAATCATATAGAGGCCCCATCGTTTCCAGGTGGGCATTGGGAGTATATGTAGTAACTCTATTAATTTTGTCTGTGCTCGGAGCACGCCGGCAGACAATAGCAGGTTAATGATACACAAGATCTGGGCGATAAATATACTCGCCCAGAAGCAAGCAATCGGCCCGGGGAGAAGCTGGGCGGGTAGCTCGGCGGCTACAGCTCGCCCTAGCCAACCAAGGCCGCAGGCAATTAGCAAAAGACCGCCGAGCCGAATCGTGGCAGCGCGAGCCGGTGAGAGAGAGTTTTGCCCGAAAGAGGCAATGAGAGCAGCGCCTAAGAGGTTCATTTGCTCATTCCATCTAGGCTGACAAACAATGATTCTATCGAGCCATACTTCTTTTTGATAGTGGCAGTTGAGTCATGAAGTGCAACTTTGCCATCAACCAGCAAGAGAACTTTTTTGGCGACTCTTTCAGCCCACCAGACGTCATGGGTCGCGGCTAAGATACAAGCGCCACGACGAGCTTGAGCGGTAATTAGGCGCTCGGCAGCGATAATAGCTAAGGGGTCAAGCCCATTACGAAGCTCATCGATTACAATAAGCCCGGGTTCATGCATTAATCCAGCAATAATCTGAACTTTTTTCTTATTTCCATGGCTAAGCTGGTCGAGCGGCGATGTGAATTGTGTAAAGTGCAATTGCTCGGCAATTCTGTAGATATTGTCGTGTATGTCGGCTGTAACGCCGGCTTCTTGATAAACATGCGTCAATACCTCGAGATATTCCTGGGCGGAGAGCTCCTTTATGAACCATTCTTCATCATCGGGAATATAACCAATGAGGCTTTTTGTAGCTCTAAGATCATTGGTTATTGGGTGTCCAAAAACTCGCACCTCACCTTTTTGAGGCCACAGCAGACCAATAACACACTCGATTAGGGTGGTCTTGCCGCTGCCGTTTGGCCCAGCGATGCAGGTAATTGAGCCGGCCGTCAGTTGTAAGGAATCGATATGCAGTCTAAAATCGCGGCTCCGAATAGCGAGTAAACTGGCAATAACAAGTGGACTTACTGAGTTCATAACTTCCTCCTCTTTAAAACGGTAGCCATTGTCGAGCCATCGCTATACCAAGGCAAAAGGCCACAGAGATGCAAGCAACAAACGAGAGCACAGATAGTCGGCAGAACATAAGGGGAAAACATACTTGTGATTGCCCCCGCCATTAGTGCAAACGCCGCCCCGGCCAACGGTCCGGCAATTGCCGAATAGAGCTCAAGTGGATTTGGCAAAACGGGGTGCACGATTCCTATTCGCATGCCGTTTTGAACGATGGCAGTCTGTTTTGTCTGTGCTCTGGCGATGAGTATATGGCACAGCTCGTGCAAGCCGATGCTTAGTAAGAATATGCTCAGACCAGCTCCAATTGTCGCCCACGTGTGCCCAGGCGGGCTAGCCATGCCAGTTGTGAGCAGAACACCGAGAGCTATTGAAAGGAATGCAGGAACACGGCAAACGCGCAGCACCGCCACAGTAAGCCCAAGGGGAGAGGCTGGGGATCGTCGCGAAACTGGTTCGTACCGCACGCCCAACAATGCGCCCGCGATGACCTTGCCCTGTGTCTTGATGGTAGTAGGCAGGGAACGTTTTCGAATAAGTGCGCCCTGCTTGTTCAGGAATCCAAGGAGTTCAGTTAATTCTGATTGTCTAATAGCTGCACGGTCGCTGGTTGCAAGCAAATCTTTGTAGGTTGTGCCCTGCTCAAGCTGTTTGCCAAGACGATATCCTTTTGGAGATAGGTGGTGTTGAGCGCCTAATAGGCTGTCGACAATTGTGTGGTTGTAAATACGAAATTGGGGGTGTAGTTGCAGCCTGTCCTCTGCCAGTAACAAAGGACAGGCTGCAGTGTATTCTAGCGGCATACGATACTGGCTGTGCCGCGCTTCCAATCCACTCCCACGCTCTTAACGCGATTCCAGCCACAGATAACTATGGCCGCCGCCGCTACACCACCCAAGATCATGAGGAAAGCTACCGCGACAACGATTGGTCCACCTTCTTTCATGCTGTATTGTATGTTCTGATCTGGGACGAATAGACTTTTGGTCATGGGTGACTCCTGTTATGTTGAAAGTGCCGTCATAGTACAAGACGCTCCCCTAAAACTGCAAGCACTTTTTGTAAAAGTTCGCGAGCGCGCTACACTTAGGTCATACAACCTATGAAAACTAAAGCTTTACAACTGTATGGAGTGCTGCTTGCAGTAATATTCGCCGGTGTCGTTATCCACGCGCCGCTAAGTGTATGGCTGGGGACAGTCTTTCCTGAGCAGGAGCTCTTAATAAAGTCGTGGAAAGAAATTCTTTTAGTGTTGCTGCTGCCGCTTGGATGCTGGCTGGCAATAAACTCGGGTCTCCATAAAAAACTCGCAAAGGATATGCTGGTTCGCCTGATTGTTTTGTATGCACTTTTGCATCTGTTTCTCGTTGCGGTGTTTCGGCTACCGCTTTTTGCGACTCTTGCTGGGTTAAGTATTGATCTTCGCTACATTTTATTCTTTGCGTTGGTGTATATCGTCGTAAGCTTACTCCCCGAGTGGCGTCGCACTTACCTAAAGATATTCTTTGGAATGGCTGCCCTCTCGTTGCTGTTTACCTTATTCCAGATATTCCTTTTGCCAAGAGATTTCCTGGCGATACTCGGCTACAGCAAAGATACCATCGCTCCTTTCTTGACTGTTGATAACAACCCTGAATACGTACGGGTTAACGGGACATTCCGCGGGCCAAATCCGCTAGGTGCATACGGTATTGTTGTGCTCGGGATTTTAAGCGCGGCCAGTATTCGAGGGCATGTTGTTATGCGATGGGCGGCGCAACGCGCGGCCGCTATAGGAGGCAGCATTGCAGCAGCCATAGCAATCTACGCAAGCTATGCGCGTAGTGCCCTGGGGGGTGCAGGAATAGCACTCGCAGTGGTGGGGATTGTAGGGTTCGGCCGTCGCTTACGAGTAAGAACCTGGATCGCCGGTGGGGTGGCTGTTGTTGTGATTGTTTTGGGCGGGTTTCTCGTACTCAAAGACACCTCGTTTGTTCAGCATGTGTTGCTCCACGAGGACCCTAATGGCAAGAGCCTAATGAGCTCTAACGAAGGTCATGTCGAATCGCTGATTGATGGTACAGAGCGCATGCTGCGTCAGCCGTTGGGGGCTGGCCCTGGCTCTACTGGTTCGGCGTCATTATTCAGTGATAAACCGGTGATTATTGAGAATCAGTATTTGTTTGTCGCTCATGAATCAGGGTGGCTTGGGCTTGGTATTTTCGTTGCTATTTTTGCGATAATTCTACATCGTTTGTGGCGCCGCCGTAAGGACTGGTTGGCGCTAGGGGTGTTTGCAAGTGGTTGTGGTCTCGCGGCTATTGGGCTGTTGCTGCCAGTTTGGGCAGATGACACGGTAAGTATTGTATGGTGGGGCCTCGCTGCTATTGTGCTGGCGAGTCCACTTAAAAAGGGGGAGTATGGACGCAAATCGACCAACTAAAAAACAACGTGAGCTACTTACGTTTATTGACGGGTTTATCAAAATGCATGGCTACGGTCCGAGCTACCGTGAGGTGATGCGAGCTTTAAACTACAAATCAGTCTCGACGGTTGCAACACATATTAACGGGTTAATTGCCAAAGGCCACCTCGCAAAACGGGATCATTCACCACGGTCAATCGAAGTTGTCGCCTCAAGCTCTATTTATAAACCGCAAAAACAAACCATAGAAAGTACGGATGTGCGATGGCTGCTGGCACAGATCGAAGAACGTTTCCGTAAAGCCGAAGCTAACCTTGAAGAAAAACTGATTGACGACCTTTTTGTATTGGTCGGTGCTTTGCATGTTCTTGGGCTCGACGAAGCGCACCTTGCCTGTAAGTCGCGACTGCTCGCCTTGGTGCGCGAACAGTCCTAATCGATGAGCTTGGCGATCTTTTCACCTTCACGGACGGCATAGTTGGTGCCGCGATCTTCGGGGTAGATCTGTGAAAAGTTGGATAGATAAACGTTTTTGAGCGGTGTTTGAGCAGCTGGTATCTTGCTGGCGTAATCGGTATCAACAATATGCTGTGCATTTGCAAACCTAAAGAAGTGTTTTTCACGGATTTGCTCGGGTGCAAAATGCGGGAAAATCTTTTTGAGTGAGCTAAACCAGGTAGCTTCGAGCTGTTGATCGTCACAGGTGAATAATTCGTGGTCGTGTGGCACGTAAGTGGCAATATAGTAAATATACTTACCGTTATAGTTACGTTTATCTATGAGCTTAGTGTGGTGGATAAACACCAAGAAAGGCAGCTCAAGATCATTGATGTTGTGCCAGTAATACGGGCTAATTTCTTGTTCCGACGAAAAGATAAGCAAGCGAGCGCCAAGGTAATTAATGCTGTTGAGCTGTGCTATGTAACTCTCTTCGGCGCCGCTACCTTCAATGAGCTTCGCAAACACATGAGAAGGAGTAGTAGCCACACAGGCATCGAAGACCTGGGGCGGGCTATCAACAAACCTAATCTCCACTGAGTCACCAATATTCTTAATACCGGCAATATTGGCGCTAGTCTGAATGGTGACACCCAGCTCTGTAAGCTGTGCGACAAGAGCATTGGTGAAGGTCTGGAATCCGCCTTCGAAATACCCAAGCTTCTCACCGTCGGCCTCTCGTGATTGCGCCCGAATATGCACGCGCGCCCATAGCCACGCCATGGCAACTTTGTCATAGTAGGTATCAAATTTGCCCTTTAGGAGCGGTTCCCAAATCACCTTTGTTACTTGTTCACCGGCAGCCTTTTTCATCCAGTCGTAAGCAGTGACGCGCTGGAACTTTCGCCAGTTATTAGTCAGCTGTAAATATAACACGACCAGCCCAGCGCGAATACGATTTACAAAAGATAAAGGGCTGAACTTAACCAGATCCATCGCGCCCTTGAACGGGTAGAGCTTGCCGTCGTAATATAGCGCAACTGAGCTATCGTGCCACTTAAGTTTGTCGCCGATGCCAAGCTCATTCGCCATGTTAATAATATGCGTGTCGGTTTTAAATAGGTGGTGATAGGCACGTTCAAGCGAGGCCCCCTCTACAGTAAAGTCGCTTGCCAAGCCCCCAATAGTCTCACCCTTTTCAAGAATCGTTACCTTTTTACCGGCCTGGGCAAGGCGCAAGGCGGCAACTAGCCCGGTGTAGCCACCTCCAATAACAACAACTGACTTACTTTTCATGGTCTGATCCTTTCTTGGTGGTCAAATACTTGGTAAATTTTTCTGGCGAATCCTGAAAGGATATGTGTTTGTTCAAGAAATATTGTAATACGACAATAAATGGAATAGAAAGCAGCTTTGAAATGTTAGGATCCAGCCCGGCCTGGCTACCCAAGGCAATAATTGCGATGCTGAGCACTAGCCCGAACATACCCACCGCTAGAAACAGAAGATAGCGTACAAAAATATGGTCACGTTTCTTAAAGTTAAAGATAGCGTTAAGCGCAAAGTTATTAGTAATACCACACACGACAGAGATAGCGGTGGCGAGCGCCGCATTTACGCCAAACGCATTAAACAGCACAAGAAATACTATATAGTCGAGCGTTACGCCACAGAGGCCAATAAGAGCATATAAAATAAATGATCGATGTTTTTGATACAAACTAGTTATCATCTGAGCGATATACCCTTCGCGCCATGTATAGGGGGCGCCCTTGTGTCTCGGTGTAGATCCGGCCAATGTAACTACCCAACACCCCAAGCATAATTAGCTGTACGCCGCCAATAAAAAGAATCGAAATAACAATAAACGTCCAGCCTTCAATAGTGACCTGCGGAAAGAACACCTTCATAAATATGGCGTACAAGATGCCAACAAAGCTGGCAAACGCAATAGTGTAGCCCAGGCGCGAAATTAATTTAAGCGGGGCGGTCGAGAAGCTAAAAATACCATCGGCTGCAAATTTGAGCATCTTTTTAAGTGGATAGCCAGTTTCGCCGGCATGTCGGGCATCACGGTCGAACTGCACGGCAATTTGTTTAAAGCCAACAAAGCTTACCATGCCACGTAGGAATCGGTTGTGCTCTTTAAATTTGCGCAGTTCATCAGCCACGGCACGGTCGATCAGCCTAAAGTCACCGGTGTTACGCGGGATGTCGATATCGGCCATGCGCTGTAGTGTGCGGTAGAAGGCATTGGCAGTAAAACGTTTAAAAAACG
>DASUUR010000082.1:0-3561 GCA_036373975.1 Saccharimonadales bacterium (SeqCode) | reverse complement strand
AACGTGTCGCAGCGATCCGCCAGGCTTTTGTCATGTGTGACGAGGATAATGGTGGTTTTCTGATCAGTGGCACAGGTCTTCAAGAGATCAAATATTTGCTTGCCCGTTTCTTCATCGAGATTACCAGTAGGCTCGTCAGCTAAAATTAGCTTCGGCCGATTACCAAGAGCACGAGCAATTGCTACCCGCTGCTGCTCGCCACCCGATAAATACCCCGGGCGTCTTTTCTGCTTACCGCCAGTTATACCAACCGAGTTGAGCAATGATCGAGCACGTTGTTTGCGCAGACGGTAGTCCAGCCCCGCAAACTCCATTGGGAGCATGACATTCTCAAGCGCGGTTAGGTTGGGTACAAGGTTGAAAGACTGAAACACAAATCCGATATTCCTGCAGCGAAACCGTGTCAGTTTGCGATCATGTAATGTGCCTATGTCCTGGTTATCAATTTGGACCGACCCATTGGTAGGCTTGTCCAAAGCCCCAAGTAGCGACAGTAATGTACTCTTCCCGCTCCCGCTCTTGCCAGTAATCGCGGCGAAACACCCTTCTGGAAGCTCGAATGTTATGTTCTTTACAGCCTGAACATCCCCAGAAGCAGCAGTAAATGTTTTTGAAAGATGCAATGCTTTAATCATGATTAGTTCCCTCTCATTATTTGTGCTGGGCGCACTTTAGCAATAATAAATGCGGGTAATGCAGTCCCGATAAGAGCGATCCCAAGCGCAATACCTAGGCCAAGCAAGACAAAGTGCCAGTCAAGCACAGTGCTGAGGTTCGCCACGAGCTCCGTTGGGTTAAAAGCAGCAGGCCCACCAATAGCCTGGACTCCCCCCATCTGCTCGTTCGCTTGGCTACTTATGCGAGAGTCTAGAATACCCTTAAGGATTGTGTTGCTACTGAGCGCCGCAAAGACAATAGCCATAAGTGCACTGAGCATGGTGAGCACCGTAGCTTCGGTTAAAAATTGCGTAACAATCTTTGTGTTAGTTCCGCCCAGTGCCTTTAGAATGCCGATCTCCTTGGCTCGTTCCCGCACTACCAAGAGCATTGCCGTCAGGATAGTTATCAAAGCCGCCCCCAGCGATACAATGAGCGTTGCAAGTGAAATACTTTCAATCGCCTTAAGGCTCTCTACTAGTTGCACCGCCTCAGGTCGTAGCGGCATCATATCGACTCGATCTTTTCCAAGCGCTGCAGTAATTGCTTCTTTTACAGTTGTTAGCGCCTCAATACTTGCGGCCTCCACAATGACCTGCGGTATTTCATTCTTTTTATCAAGTAGTTGCTGGGCCGTTTTAAAAGGAATGACGACGGCATTATTGGTATATAATGTACCGCTATCGAAGATTCCCACAACTGTGAACCGCTTATCTTTGATAGTAAAACTACTGCCAACTTTTAGCTTATTCTTCTCGGCTAATTCTTTGCCGACCACGGCGCTTAAGGTATCTTGAGGGCGCAGGAATCTACCCTTGGTGGCCACAATCCTTTTCCCCTCAGGATCGATATTACCTTCCAGTCCCATGGCGGAGATAGGCGGAATGGGGAATTTATTAAAAGGGGGCTTTTCCTTTGAGGGATCCACCGCAGAACGAAGGTTCGTCGTAGGCGGCTTCTCAAGGTCCGACGACTGGCTAAAGCTCTCGATGTTTGAGCTGGTTTCTTTGGCCTTCTTGGCATCCTGTGGTGCCTGGATAACAAACCCTCTAAGCTTATGAACATGCTTAACATTAGCTACATTTTTTATCTTTTCAACTTCTTTCTCGGTAAACGGTCGGCCGCTCTCTAGGCCCCCTGAGGATCCAGCCGGAAAAGCCATCATATTTGCGCCAATCGTCTGGCGCAACTGTGCCCCTCGTTCAGCGACCGCTTTATTCGCAAGAAGCATGGAAAAACCAAGGCTCAAACTTACCGCCAGAATAATAGCAATGCCGATCGTCCTAATTCCATTGCGAAATGTGTTTTTAATACCACGAATTATAGTACTCACGTTATTTCCTTTCTCGTTTCATGAGTACTATTGAAGCAAGCTACTATGAATTTAAACTGACGAGCGAGCAATTCGCAGTTTTATAGCAATGGAAGCGCCTGCTTTTGGTGCGCTATCGGCTTGTATATCACCTCCAGCGGCCAATACAAGCTTACGCGCAACTGCGAGCCCTACTCCATGCCCCTCTGAGAGTCGTTTTTGCCCCTATAAAACCTGTCAAAGATATACGGAAGATCCTCGGGATCAATGCCCGGCCCTTGGTCCTGGACAGTTATCAAAACAAACTCATCACCTTTAGTGAACCGTATCGAAATCGTCCCACTCTTTGGGCTATACTTAATTGCATTATCTAGAACTATTACCAAAATTTCAACAAGATCATCCTGCGTAATATGTAGGTCAACATTATCTTTCGGCACAGCGAGCTTAAGCTGCTTTGCAGCGAGGGAACGACGTAGCTGTTTGCGAGCAACAGAAACTACATCCTTAAGAGAACTCGTGGCCGCGGTGGGCTCGGCGCGAACCGATGAGAGTCGCAATAATCGTTCGCTAAGCGTAGAAAGACGCACTACCTCTTCAAGAGCACTCCCAATAACTGCAGCATATTCAGAAGGGGTAAGTGAGCTTGCTTCACGTTGCGCTAGCTGCAGCTCTGTTTTTAGTGCCGTCAATGGCGTTCTTAATTCGTGGCTCGCGTCCGTCACAAATTCTTGTTGTGCCAGATTATTTTGCTCAATCGTCCGTAAAGTGCGTTTTGCCAACACGTAACTAGCTAGTGTGCCAGCGCCGAATACGAATAAATTAAAAAAGATAAGGCTTTGTAGTAATCGCCGGTTGCTTTCATCTCCAATTTCTTCTGCGCCCGTTATAACCGCGACATCTACAGCAGCTTCGTCTAAGGACGTGCGGACCTCCCGCCCGGCAACATTGAACAGCCAAAAACTACAAGCAAGGGCTAAGGTCATTAAGATAAGAACGTAGAGGGAGGTTAGGCGCAGCAGAGCCTTACGAAACGAAAAAGTCATTTTTGTCTCGCCAGTTTATATCCGAGGCTTTTGTAGGTTTGAATGAGCGGATAATTGAAGGGTTTGTCTATTTTACTGCGCAGTAGCCGTATCAACACCTCAACGTTATTAGAAGTTATGATGGAATCGTAATCCCATACGTTATCTATTATGGCTTGCTTCGAAAGCATCTGGTTGGGGTGCCTCAGGAAATATTCCAGAACAGCCAACTCCTTGGCTGTAAGCGTGAGGTGCTTTCCGGCGCGACGCACCTCTTTTTGTTGCCGTGTCAAGTTCTATCTCGTCAAAATTCAACACTACTGAATGCGCTGTGACATTCCGCCGCGCTAAAGCCCGGATGCGGGCGACAAGTTCATCAAAATCGAAAGGTTTTACTACGTAGTCATCGGCACCACCATTCAACCCGTCCAAAATATCGCGCCGCAAATCCCGGGCAGTCAGCAAGAGCACAGGGGTATGAATTGACTTATCGCGCAAGTCGCGGCACAGCTGCAAACCGTCGCCATCTGGTAATCTGCGATCCAGCACGAGAACATCGTACTTTTC
>DASUUR010000081.1:0-22493 GCA_036373975.1 Saccharimonadales bacterium (SeqCode) | reverse complement strand
CCCGTTTCGCGATTCCATACCGCCCATAGGTTGTAACCCATGGAGTTCTTGCTGGTGTGCGGGCGGGCTGTAGTAATGCGGTCGTAGTCGGATTCTATTAATTCGAAAACTTTCTTGTAGAGGTTCCCTTCAAAGTCGCCCTGTGACATCTTGGCTACAAGTTCGGCTTTGTTGAGAGGTTTAACCACGTATTCTTTGCCGTCTGCAAATACTACTTTTAACTCTTTTACAAAGTTCTCTGTATTTCCGTATTGTAGTGAGCGTTCGCCCCCGGAATTATTTGCCACCATACCACCTAGGGTGCAAATATCGCGGCTAGCAGGTACTGAACCAATTTGTGCTTTGTGAAATACGCTAATTGGATCAAAGTCGCGGTAAAATACACCAGGCTCCACATGCGCCGAAGTGTGTGTAACGCGGCGAATATGGTTAAAATAGCGCGTCATATCAATAAGCAATGATTGTGATATGGCACCACCAGACATGTCGGTTCCCCCTGAGCGCGGTGTGATCGAGAGCTGGGGGTGGTTTTTCTTATGTTTGGCGACAAAGCTAACCAGTTTTTGTATGTCTGTGCTGTCTTTAGGGTAGAGTACGGCTTCGGGGGTTAGCTCAAATATGCTTGCGTCGTGGCTGTAGTGATCACGCGTTGCCATATCAGATGCGATATCGCCTTTGAAGATCTTTTCTATTTTTTTGAGCAGCTCATTCATACCACTTATGGTAGCACGGGAATATAACTTTTACATCAAGCATATGCTTAGTGTATAATGGCCGTATTATGGCAGAATCAACATCAGTAAAAACAAGAAATAAAAAATCCAAGGCTACATATGAGCCAGTTAAGGTTGCGCTCGGGGTAGCGGCAGTTGCTTCTTTGTCACTGTTGCTCTTCGCGATCACTCTGGTTATTACGGCAGCCTAATTGCGGTTTTTGGCTAAAGCGTATACTATTGTAGTTACATATGAGTAACACTACAAAACGCGTTCGAATTGAAATTGATACTCGGACTTTTGTTCGTTTCTGGCTCGTTGTTATCGGGTTCTGTTTGGCTCTCGGCCTTATATATATTACTCGTTCTGCGCTTATTACTATTGGTGTGTCTGTTTTCCTGGCGCTTGCACTTAACCCCCCTGTTACCTATATTGCACGCCGTCTTCCTGGTAAAAGCCGAGTCGGTGCAACTGCTCTGGCCTACGTAGTGGTTGTGTTGCTACTGGGTGGTTTTGTGGTGGCTGTGGTGCCGCCAGTTGTTGAACAGACGGCTAAGTTTGCCCAAACAGTGCCCGGAATGATTCGTGATGCTAGCCAACAAACTGCACTGATTGATGATTTTGTTGACAGATATAATCTAAGAGATCAATACAATGGTGCGCTTAAGAATGCCCAGGATCAAGCTGCTAACTTTGCGTCTTCGCTAAGTAGTTCATTCGTAAGTGGCGTCGGTGCTCTGTTAAATGCTGCAACCACTGCGCTTATTGTGCTGGTTCTTACCTTCTTTATGCTGGTTGAAGGCCCGGCATGGCTACAAAAGATCTGGGGCTTATATCGTGATCCTAAGCGCCTAGAGGAGCACAAGGAACTAACGCATCGTATGTACAGTGTCGTAACGGGCTACGTTAACGGTCAGCTACTCGTTGCGGCTACAGCTGCCGCTTGTGCTGCCGTAGTGGTGCTTATTATGAGCGCCATTTTTGGCTTCCCCGCCAACTTGGCCATGACTGCGGCAGCCTTTGTGTTTGTGGGTGGTCTCATCCCTATGTTCGGGCCAATGATCGGGGGTACAGTCGCCGCGATCCTGATTGGGCTCAACGATCTTACTGCTGCCTTAATTTTCTTGCTCTATTTCATCGTGTACCAGCAGGTTGAAAATAACTTTATCTCGCCAACAATTCAATCAAAGAATGTTGAACTATCGGCCCTGATGATTCTATCGGCGGTGACTATTGGTGTGTCGCTCTTCGGTATTATCGGTGGTTTGATATCTATTCCGATTGCAGGTTGCTTACGAGTACTGCTTATGCACTACTTAGAACAGAATCGCAAGGCGCGCATAGCTAAGGCCGCGAACGACTAACGTTACTAATCGGCTTTGGCCCAAACAACACCATAACGCGTGTCGTTTACGGTGATGCCTTGAGCGAGTAATGCGTCGCGTAATACATCCGACTGTTTCCAATCTTTTTCTTCGCGCGCACGCTGGCGTTCAAGAATGAGCTGTTTTTGATCTTCGCTTATATCTGGCGTGCTATCGAGCAGGCGCAACCCAAGGAGGTCGTCGAGCTTTTCTAGTAGACTGACAAGCGCTGCTTGCTGTGTTTCGGTGAGTGGTCGCTTGTCGATCGTCGAGAAGGTTTCGTCAATGACAGAAAGAGCGCGGGGAGTGTCAAGGTCTTCGTTGAGCGCTGCTAGTATAGCGCTGGATGCGTTGACGATAGATTCCGTACTGGCTGTGGCTACCTTCTCTTGATCGTCTACAAGTGTGTCATAGGTCTGCCAACGTAAACGGGCGATGTTACGCCAATGTTGCATACGATTCTTAGCACTTTCGAGGTTCTCCCAGGTAAAGTTGCTCTCGGTTCTGTAGTGACTTTGCAAAATGAAGAGTCGAAAATCCAGAGCCGAGAATCCCTTTGCGGCGATATCGTCCAGAGTGTAGCCATTGCCCAAGCTTTTGCTGATCTTGGTACCGTCAGATTTAAGGTGATTGTTATGTAGCCAATAGTGAGCAAATTGCTTACCGCTGGCAGCCTCACTCTGCGCTATCTCATTGGTATGGTGCACGGGAATATGGTCAATGCCGCCAGTATGAATGTCAATTGTTTCACCAAGAATATCCATAGCCATTGCGGAACATTCTAGATGCCAGCCAGGAAATCCTTTTCGTATCTTTTTTTCAGCCGTGAGATCGGCGGGCGTATCCCATTCCATGTCACGCTGTTCGTCAATCGGACTGAACTTCCACAGCGCAAAGTCGCTTGGGTTTCGTTTTTGTTGGTTAACACTAACGCGAGCGCCGGCTTGCAGCGACGCCAGATTAAGGTGCGCGAATTCGGCGTAACGCGGAAATTTTGAAGTGTCAAAATAGATACCGTCGTCAATTTGATAGGTGAAGCCCTTTTCTTTAAGTGTACGCACAAGTGCAAGCTGCTGCGGGATAAAGTCAGTGGCTTTTGTGATATGGGCGGGCATGAGGAGGTTGAGTTTAGCCATGCCATCAAGGAACTCCTGCGTGTAGCGCTCTGCAACCCTCCAGGCAGTTACACCATCGCGGCGTGCGCCTTTTTGCAGCTTGTCCTCGCCCTGGTCGGCATCACCCTCGTTCTCCCCAGTTAAGTGTCCGACGTCAGTGATGTTCATGACGCGTTCAACTAGGTAGCCATTTGCCTGCAGCGTGCGTACAAGCGTATCCCAGCGAATATAAGCTACCCAGTTGCCCACATGCGGAGTACTGTAGACCGTAGGGCCGCACGTATATAGGCTCACTCGCTTGTCCGAAATAGGAGTAAATTCTTCGAGCAGTTTAGTTGGGGTGTTGTGGAGCTGGAGCATGAGAGGTGTCGTACTCTTTTAATATTTTATCAACGGCAGTAATTAGTTCTGTGACAATAGTATCGTATGATTCATACGCACGGAAGCCTGCGGCATAAGGATGTCCCCCGCCACCAAAATAACCGGCAACAACTTCAGCGACTTTCGCGTCGGCATTCGCACGGATCTTAGCGGTTATTTTGCCATCAGGGTAGGTTTTGATAGCCACTGCGAGTCGTACGCCTTCTACAAGCCGCATCTCATCGATAACCAGCATGCTTGGGTTGTATTGATCGCTATATTGAGCAATTTCTTCCCATGGAATGTGGACCAGCGCCAGCTGTCCGTCGACGTAGTACTCAATGCGCTCAAGTAACGCACCCTTGTAGGCGAGAATTTCGGGAGATTTCTTCATGAATTCGCGACGTCGGTTTTCGAGGTTGCTAATTGAGGCGCCGCGTCGCATTAGCTCTGCTACAGTTGCAACGGTTTTAGGTGTGGTCCCCTCGGTGGTGAGCCCGAGGCTATCCGATAAGATTGACATGGCCATATGTTCAGCTGCTTGCGCGTTTATTCCCCAGTTCGCGGCAGTAGCAAGATCAAATATCATTTCACCAGTAGCAACGGCCGTAGAGTCCGCCAGGGCAGTATGAGCAAACGGCAGGTCACTTTGGGTGACATGATGGTCAATCACTAGCACGGGGTGACTGTTAATTTGCGCCAGGTTCTCAGGAATCAGTGCCTTCTCAAGCAGCGTTTTACTCGCCGTATCGACAATTATACTGGCGTCGATTCCTTGCGGGAAGTCACTCGTAACTCGATCCCAGCCAGGCGCATAGCGGAGGTATTTTGGTATATCTACGGGGCAGTACAGTGTAATCTTTTTGCCTAGATCCCCAAGTATCTCTTCGAGCGCGAGGCTTGACCCTAGGCTGTCGCCATCTGGGTTTTCGGCCTGAATGATAACTATGTGCTGAGCGTCGGTTATTAGTGCAATTGCGGCTTTTTGGTCATTGGTCATAGTTTTCGCCTTCCTTCAAGCGCATGACTTAGTGTAATTTGATCAGCATATTCAAGATCGATACCAACCGGGATTCCCCTGGCGAGGCGCGAAATAATAACTGTGTCGTTATTTTCGTTAATCTGGTGTTGCAAGAACAGAGCTGTTGACTCCCCTTCTACGCTGGCATTGGTGGCTAAGATAACCTCGCGAACAGCATCGTCGGTTAATCGCTGCAAGAGCTCGGGTATGTGCAACTGCTCGGGACCCACACCGTCAATGGGGCTAATAGCGCCGCCGAGTACATGGTAGGTGCCTTTGAACTGTCCGGTACGCTCAAGTGCGATAATATCGAGCGGTTCCTCAACAATTGCCACAAGTTGCCTGTCGCGTTCTGGGCTCGAATAGAGCGGCGAGATCTCTTGGTCGGCATCAATCAGTGCAAATGTTTTGGGGCACTGTCGTACGCCGGCATGGAGCCGTTCAAGGGCATGGGACAAACGAGTAGCAGTATTAGGATCGCGCCGCAATAAATAATAAGCATATCGCTCCGCGGTACGTGGCCCAACACCGGGTAGCTTTCCTAGCTCTTCGATGAGCTCGGTTAGCGCTCGTGGCAATGCAAAGCTATGCAAGACTTACCTTTATAGTCCTAAGTTGCCAAGGCCGCCCATAAGTGGCTTCATTTTTTCGGCGGCAACTTCTTGGGCGCGCTGCATTGCGTCGCGAACGGCGACTTCAATCCATCGCTCAAGCTCGCCAATATCATCGAGGTCGATCATGTCTGGGTTAAGCTTGACTTTCTTTAACTTCAGTTCACCATTTACCTGTACGATAACCGCGCCATCGCCTGCTGATACCTCAATAATTTCTTTAGCCAGCTCTTTTTGGGCTTTTTTTAATTTCATAACCATTTTAGCTTGATCAAACATGTATAACCTCCGATATTTTGCTCAGCCCTTATTGTAGCGCAATTCTACTCTGTTTTATAGATATAAAAGCGCATATTGTCGGCCTTGCGAGCACTAGTTACAATTTCTGCTGGTACTCCCAAATTTGTTTGGGCGAGCGCGGCGTGCAAAACGACTATCTTCTTTTCGGGATAACTTGGCGGGAGTGTCGTTGAGACTCGCAGGTTAGAGTAATCTTGCTCAAGGAGCGTATAAAACGGTAGGGCTTGGCGAGTAGTGATCAGTCGAGTTGGGGTGTGCGTGTCAAGCCTGGACTTAAGTAGCGCAAGATCGTTTGTAAAATATGCAGCAACAGTTGAATGATGGGTGTAGCTGTTAAGATAACGGTCAAGACCAGTAAAGACAAGCCCGCCAATCAGAATAATGAGCGGAATAAGTGCTGCAGCGCGTGCGTATGGGTTGCGCGGGAATAGTCCGTACCACTCTCTAAATAGCGTATCAACACCGACGGCCAGCATAAGTAATAGCGGCACAAAGGTAATAGCCATCATGCTTGGCTGCAACAGTAGGAAGAGTAGCAATATAAGCAACCACAGCCCAATTGTATAAGTGCGAGCCGAATGATGGTCTTGCGCTAGTCGGAACAGGCCAAGAGCCATAAGCGCCGTTGTGGCAATACCGTACATGGGCGCAAGTAGCTCACCCTTTAATACGGGCGCGGCAAATCCAAAAAAGAGATGCGCGAGCTCTTGGGCGTTTGCCCAAAGTAGTGCCCAGTGTAAGTCTGACGGAATGCCAAGGAGTACTAGTATTTCACCCGGTGTCTTAAAGAGGTGTAGTCCAAGTGGTATAAGTAGCACTATGCCGACGGCAAACCCAAGTAGCAGCTTCCATTTTGTTAAATGCAGCAGCATATAACGAAGATGTGGGTGGAATAACGCCGCAAACAACATTGCCACAAGAACGTATATGCTAAGCGGTGTATATAAGCTCAAACCAGCAATTATAAAGAAGACAATCTTGCGGCCCAGTGTAAAGCGGGGCTTAGCAGAGACAGAAGTTGCACAGAGTAGCAAGAGGGTCGGCCAGAAGAGCAACATAATTATCGGCGTTCCGCTCTGGGCGATAATCAAAAACTGACCAGCAGTAACAGCAATAATGGCAGCTAAAATTGCAACATTCTGCTTGAACCAGCGTCGCAGAAGAAGCAAGAGCCCGATACCGGTTGCAAAAGCCAACAGGATTGACGGTAGTTTGATGGCAAAGGGTGTAAGACCAAAAAGCTCAATACTCAGGCGCTGAAGGGCGTGATACGGGAGGTCGATAATCGATGGAATGGCGAATATATTCAACTGCAAGCTACCGCTTATAACGGCACTTTGCATTTCTTTCTCGGATAGGGCGCCAGGCACATACAGTCCGGCAAAATAAAGCAACGCAATGAGAGCAGCTAAAAACAATCCATAGCCAACAATATAACGGTAGCGATACAAAATAAATTGCGCGAACGTGCTTTGTTTCATGAGGTATGCCCTATTATACGCTAATGTTGTTTGTCGAGCGACATAAATCTTAGACGTTCTGGGTGGAAGTAGAGCTCGACCTTACCCACTGGACCGTTACGGTGTTTTGCGATGATCAAATCGGTAATACGTTGACGATCCGTGTCCGGGTTGTAGTACTCCTCGCGGTAGATAAAGGCAACAATATCAGCATCTTGCTCAATGGAGCCCGATTCACGGAGGTCGGCTAGTTGTGGGATTTGAGGTGTTCGGCTCTCGACGGAACGACTGAGCTGCGATAGCGCAATTACGGGAACATTGAGCTCGCGCGCTAGTAGCTTAAGGCCGCGTGAGATTTCACTAACCTCTTGAACACGGTTGCCGTCATTGCGGCCACTGGCTTGCATGAGCTGCAAATAGTCCACGATAATAAGACCGAGCGGATGGTTGTGGGCTTCACGGCGGGCTTTGGTGCGCATTTCGAGTACCGTCATGCCCGGGGTGTCGTCAATGTATATTGGCGCCTCTGCCATCTCTCCCATAGCCTCTGATAGCTTGCTAAAATCATCATCGCTAAGGTTGCCGGTACGGATATTCCATGCGTCAACTCCCGAGGCGTCGGCTAGCATACGGTCAACCAGCTGTTCCTTGCTCATCTCGAGACTAAAGAACAATACAGGGTGCTTATCGACGGTTGCAACGTTGTAGGCTAAGTTGGTAACCAGTGTGGTCTTACCCATTGCTGGACGAGCAGCAAGGATAATGAGATCCGAACGCTGTAGTCCCGCTGTCATGTTATCCAGGTCACGATAGCCAGTTTTGATGCCCCTGATCGCACCTTTATTGCGGTGCAATTCTTCCATGCGGTCAAAACTGTCAGTAAGAATTTGCTCAAGACTGGTGAGATCTTGCTTCAGAGAAGCATCGCTTACCGAGAAGAGCTCGGACTCAGCTTTGCCTAAAAGCTCCTGAACATCTTTCTCTTCGTCATAGCCCAGCTCAGCTATTTCGGTACTGGCTTTAATGAGGCGTCGTCGCACTGCTTTTTGGGCAACAAGCTCGGCATATGCCTCGGCATGAGCTGCTGTCGGCACGTAATTAGTAAGCTCAGTAAGGTAAGCTGAGCCACCAATCGACTCTAGCTCATCTTTGCGTTTTAGCTCTTCGCTTAGAGTAAGTAAGTCGACTGGCTTATGGCGCTCGTAGAGGCGTAACATGCCGTCAAAAATAAGGGCGTGACGCTTATCGTAGAAATCGTGTGCCTTAACTTTGTCGCTTATTCCCGACAGCACATCTTCATCTATTAGAATTGCGCCCAACAAACTCATTTCGGCGTCAAGATTCTGGGGCGGAATTTTTGCACCGCCCTTTTTTGTGGTTTCTTTAGCTGACATTTACCTCTTCTCCTCCGCCCATAATAGCAGCAACTGAGGCCGCAGTCTCATCTTTAGGCGGTGCGGATCCCGTAATAGTTTCGATTACTGGGCACTTGCCATAGAGCTTGGTAATAGTTTCGACTAGCATAGCTCGGTATTTGGCGTCGTCTACCTTTTTGCGGTGCAGCGCATAGTTGAAATAGAGTTTAAGTGTGCCATCTTCGTATGCTGTTGAGGCGTATTTAATGACTCCATAGAGCGAAACATGGTCGGTTCGCGCGGTTTCGATAACGGTGTCCCAGTTAAAGTCCGGGATAATCTCAGCTGTTGTGTCGTTGGCTGGCACGGCGGGTGCTGGAGCTGCTTCGGGCTTCGCTGGGGCTTTAGGTTCTGCTGCGGGTTTTTGGGCTGTCTGCCCTTTAACCGCTCGGAGTGCTTTAACAGAGGCTGTTAACACTGGCTCCTTCTGCGTTGCCGCTGCGACAGTTTTTGCTGGTATTCCCCCGCTGGCAATAGCTACGACAGTTAACAACTTGATACTTGGGTTGTGAGACTTTGCGACTTCGAGCAAGGCAGCAATGACCTCAGGGGCTTTTGGATTAGAAATAATATGCTGGCGAAAGTACCCTATGAGCTGAGCTGCGATTACTGGGGCTGAAGCGCCTGCTTCTTCAAGCTCGGTAAGCTTGACCACCGATTCTTCGAGTTTGCGAGCGGTGATGGCATCGGCCAAGGCGGCAATAGCAGTGCCTGCAGCAAGGCCTAAAATAGACTCAACCACAGGTGCTGTTATAGTTTTAGCGCCGAGTGAGGATAGTTGATCGAGCAAGCTTATGCTATCCCGAAAGCTCCCTTCGCCGTGGTCCGCAATAAGCTCAAGGGCGGCATTATCGATGGCAATCTTTTCTTGTTCGGCAATGTATTTAAGATGGGCCACGACCTCCTTTTTGGGGACGGCTCGAAAGTGAAAACGCTGAGTGCGGCTCACGATTGTTGCTGGTAACTTGTGAACCTCGGTGGTAGCGAGGATAAAAATCGCATGGCTTGGCGGTTCCTCAAGGGTTTTAAGCAGTGCATTAAAACTTTCGCCGGTCAACATGTGCACCTCATCGATAATGTATACCTTATAGGCGGCTGATACTGGTGCTATGTGTATTTTTTCGCGCAATTCGCGGATATCGTCAATTCGACGGTTGCTGGCAGCATCGATTTCAATTATGTCAAAGTGTAGCGATTCGTCGTCGTATGGGATGCCGTTTACGGCATGCGCTAGAATGCGGGCTGTGCTGGTTTTACCGGTGCCGCGGGGCCCAGTGAAAAGAAAGGCATGGCCGATTTTGCCTTGCTTTAACGCCTCGGCAAGAATAGACGTGATGTGTTGCTGGCCTATAACCTCGTCGAGTGTTTTTGAACGATATTTTCTGTATAATGCTTTTCCCATGGCGGTCGCTAGTCTCTTCCCTTGCTCTAAGCATATAAAAACGACTAGCGTTTGGCTAGCCGTTTTTATCACTACACCCGGAGTTGTGCTACAGCGCGGCTTCGACTGCAGCCCAGGTGGCCTCTGGGTTATCCTCTGGCACGATAATAGTAACTTGATCGCCGATATTCGCCTTAAAGTAGGTAACGCTGGCCAATAGAATACGATATTCACGACCATTTACCTCTACATAATAAGCGCCGTCGTGCTGTACCAAGGTGCCGATGATTTGGCGGCGGGGCACAGGGCCAATCTGCTTGTACATAAAGCCGCCATCTTCGGAGATGGTAAGCTTAAGGATATCTCCCTCGACCAGCTTAGACTTACTCGCATAGTTGGCTGGGACGGGATATGTTTTGCCGTCTGGGCCAATCATTGCCTGGCCATCGAATACGCCTTCGACTACTTTGCCGCTGGTATCCTCGGCTAGGGTGTGACGTACCGAATCGTCTTCGCCAACTAAACTAATTAGTAGTTCTTTAGCAGCGGCTAGGTTTGTTTCGGCATCTTGGATAAGCGATCGAAGTCGCTTGATTTGTTTTTCTGGTAAATCAGACATGTTTACTCGCAATTCCTTGTCTGTTTTTGTACTTAGTATTGCCATGAGCATAGCATCGCCTCGCCGGACTGTCAAGCATTTATCCACAGCTCCATAAGATGAATATGATACAAATGTTGTTATTTTTATACATACTTTTAACGCAAAAACACCCACGAATTTGTGGGTGTTTTTGTCTTCAGCAAAATGGTCGAATATAGTTAATTAGCTAAGCTCAGCTGTGGCGCCGGCGTCTTCAAGAGCCTTCTTAGCAGCTTCAGCGTCTTCTTTGCCAACCTTCTCTTTGATTGCGCTTGGAGCGTTGTCAACGAGAGCTTTAGCTTCACCAAGACCAAGACCGGTCAATTCTTTAACGGCCTTGATAACTGCTACTTTTTGAGCACCAGCATCTTTAAGGGTAACGGTGAATTCAGTCTTTTCGTCTGCAGGAGCAGCTGCGTCACCAGCAGGTGCAGCAACGGCTACGGCAGGAGCGGCAGCGCTAACGCCCCACTCTTCTTCAAGGTGCTTTACGACTTGGCTAAGCTCAAGTGCGCTTAATTTGTTGAGTTCTTCAACGATTTTCTTTTGAGCTGCATTTAGCTCAATAGGGGTCTTTTCGTCCATAATATTCTCCTAGATTTATATAAAAGAGTTAGTTACACGAGTATCAAACTATTACATTTGCTCAGCACGCTGGCTCAAAACTTGAGCGAAGCCACGCTGTGCGCCATTGGCAACACCAAGGAAGCCAGTGAGCGGTGCGGCGATTGTGCTAACAACCATACCACGGAGCTGGTCCTTGGTTGGCAAGTCGGCAAGTGCTTTAACGGCAGCAGTGTTTAACGAAGCACCAGATGCATCGAAGCCGGCAACAAGCTCAAGGCTTGGATTCTTCTTAGCAAATTGCGCAAGCACTTGTGCAGGCGCAACTTCGTCGGTGTCGCTAAAAGCATACACAAGCTGGCCGCTCAATAGGCTGGTGTCAGCATCCTTGTAAGTCTCATTTGCGCCGAGTGCAACACGCACAAGACGGTTCTTGACTACTTTAATGGTGACATCTGCTTCGCGAGCTTGAGCACGTAGCTTTTGCAGATCAGCAACGCTAAGACCGGTGTAAGCGGCTGCAGCGGTTGCTTTTGCGCTAGCAAATAGTTCAGTAAGCTCTGCAACTAACGCTTGCTTTTTATCGCGTGAAATTGCCATGATGCAAACTCCTAAAGCGTTATTTGTTACAGTAGTATTCGACCAAATTGTGAAAGTACGCATTGTCGAGAAACAAAAAAGTCTTTGGTTCTCGCATTGCCAAAGACTTATCAGAAAATAAACAGTTTTGATGTTCATTCCTCGGTAGCATATTAAGTTCCATTTGAACTGCTACTGTCTTTGGTAATGTTCGAAGTAATTGTACTACAATCATTGTGCCTGTGTCAACGATTCTTGCTCTGTGTTTGACAAGGGTCGTGTGTGCTATACAATACTTACCTATCCGGAACCACACGTAGTGGAGGCGACGCATGGTTAGCAAGGCGAAGCAGCTGGACGGTACGCTCAAGGGGAAGTTGACGAGCATCGAAGGTGCAGTCGACAAGGGCGATGTTGAACTGGCACGTCGCCGATGGAACTCGCTCGGCAACAACCAGCGTGATAGGATTTGCCCTCACCTGTCGCAAGAGGCTCGTTCAGCCGTTGACCGACCTGCACTCCCCGCCAAAGAAGACAAGCGCCCGACCGGCAAGAAGGGCTAGCCCACATCCGGTGCTCTCGGTAGGCTCTGCCTGCCGAGAGCTTCTCTATTTGGTCATTCTTCTCTTGATAAGCTCCCAAATTTCACGATGTATATCTTCGCGTGAGCGCATGGTATCTTCGTCTTGCATGCAGTAGATCTCCTCGAAGTTATCCCGAGTTGCGCAAAGCTCATGGTAGATATGGGCCACTCTTGTTTCAAGGTTAAGGTCGGCTTCGTGAATATCCCGACCATCGGTGTAGCTCCGCTTGGCTTTTTTGTCGACATGAAGCTGGGCAACTCGTGGTTCAACCGACAGGATTATAACTAAATCCGGCTTCGGGAGCTTATTCGTCGTGTATTCAAGTGTCTCAATCTTTTTAATTAGCGTTGCACGCTCGTCCGGATCGTCCACCATTGCCCCTTGGTAGGCGAGGTTCGACGATACATACCGATTCATAAAGAGCATATCGTTGGTTTGAGCTGCCTCGGCCATCTCGGGCTGCACAGAGAGCCGATCATTCGCGTACATTTTTGCGGCTTCAAGCGGCGTATAGTGTTTTTCGCCGCGCAGGTACTCTTCGATTGGCTTTGCGCTAGGCTTTCCGTACTGTGGGAAGTCAAAACTGGCAATACTCATACCCTCGCTTACTGCCCTGTCTTTGGCTAGCTCAAACTGAGTACCCTTACCGGAGCCGTTATTGCCTTCAAACACCACAACGAACGCTTTTTTCATTCTTCCTCACTTTTTGTTCAGTATAAAATAACTAACTTAAAAACACTAGCGGTTTCGCATTTACGTCTGTAGGGATTTTGTATACACTTGCAACATGATCTCACTAATTGTTGCCCGTGCTAGGAATGGCGTAATTGGAAGCAAAAACGCTTTGCCCTGGTATCTGCCTGCTGATCTGCGCCGCTTTCGGCTGCTCACTACTGGTCACAGTGTCGTAATGGGGCGCAAGACCTACGACTCAATTGTTGCTCGGCTTGGTCATGGTCTGCCAGACCGGCAAAATATTGTCATCTCCCGTTCTGTGCATGAGTCGCATGAGGGTGTGCTATTTGTTAGCTCCTTTGACGAGGCTATTGCTGCTGCAACTTCTGAAGAAATATTCGTTATAGGGGGTGCCCAAATATACCAGCAAGCGCTACCGCGTGCCGACAAATTGTATATTACCGAGGTAGCTGCGGATATTGCTGGCGATGTATTCTTCCCTGTCCTGCATGAACATGACTGGCGCGAAATGTCCCGCGAACAGCATCACAAAGACGAGAAGAACCCTTATGATTTTGCATTTGTCGAACTGGTGCGCCGCTAATTAGACAGCGATAGGCGCTTTAATGCCCGGGTGTGATTGATAGCCTTCCAGCTGAAAATCATCAAACGTAAAGTCGAATATTGAGGTGACTTTTGGATTAAGCCGCAAAGTCGGTAATGGCAGTGGCTCGCGGGAGAGCTGTAGATCCACTTGTTCCAGGTGGTTTAAGTAAATATGGGCGTCGCCAAGCGTATGAACAAATTCGCCAGGCTTAAGACCGGTAACTTGAGCGATCATCATGGTTAGCAAGGCGTACGACGCAATATTGAAGGGAACCCCCAGAAAGGCATCGCCGCTGCGCTGATAAAGCTGGCAGTGCAGCTTACCATCCTGAACGTAAAACTGGAAAAGGCTGTGACACGGCGGAATGCCGGCTTTTGCCATATCATCGATAGCCGCAACATTCCAAGCTGATACGATCAAGCGCCGTGATGACGGATTGGTTTTGATTTGTTCAATTACCTTCTCGATCTGGTCAATATGACTGCCGTCGGGCGCTGGCCAGCTTCGCCATTGATAGCCGTAAACTGGGCCGAGTTCGCCGTATTTCTCGGCAAACGCAGCGTCACTTTTAATCTTCTCTGTAAACTCCTTTATGCCGGCCTGCCAGGCGTTACTGCCAACTTCTGGTAGAGGCTTGCCTTGGGACAGTAGGTAGGCACGATAAGGCCATTCATCCCAAATATGTACGTCATTATCAACGAGGTATTTAATGTTGGTGCTGCCCTGCAGGAACCACAGTAGTTCATGAATGATTGCTCTTAGGTACAATTTCTTGGTTGTCACTGCGGGGAAGCCGTCAGCCAGGTTGTAGCGAACTTGGCGACCAAAGACGCTGAGTGTACCGACACCGGTGCGATCTTCGCGTTTGCTACCATTTTGTTTTATGTCTTCCAGGAGTTGTAGGTATTGTCGCATAGGCCTCCTTAGGCTACTTTAGTTACATCAATTGGAGTGTGACGGGCGTCTTTGTAGGCTCTCGGGAGCATTTGTTCGGGGCGCCAGGCGCTCACGAGGGCGCTCAGATCTTCGGCCTTGGTGCCCTGGTATTTGCCGCTGAGTTCATGATATTCACTCTCGACAGGCCCGGTGGCATAAAAGACGATTTGGGCAATCCGCTCCCCAACCGGCAATATGACCGCATCGCGCTGGTTCATATTGTAGATCTCCATTGTCCAGCGATTAATATAGCCCGGGTCTCCCCAGCCGGCGTCCAGGCATACTGCAACACCATTCCTCCCCCAGGTACTGCGGGCCTGCATGGTGCTCGTAGCGTCGCCCTTGATGCCAATAAATTCATGAGTGTGTGCGAGGATCCGCTCGCCAGCTTCAAGAACGATAATTGGGTGGTCTTTTGGGATGCTGTTAAAAAGCTTACGACCGTGTTTTTTGCACCAGTCTTCGTGGAGCTCGGCTTTGTGGGCACCATCGAAATAGCGCTCTACGGCCCGCGCATCGAATGGATTGTATACACCGCCTAAGTTGCTGCGTTCAGTTTTGTAGTACCATTCGCCCAGGGTGACATCGACACTGCTGCCGTTTATATGTTCCTCGATATACGGATGAAAAACTATCTGGCCAGTTCGCACTGCATCTTTAATATCTGTATTGCTGTAGACCCCCATTACTGCCTTTCCCTCATAGTTACTGTTATTATTGTGCCGGAATTTAATCTTTGCGGCAAGTGCGGCAGCGGTAACAAAAAACACCCCCATGGAGGGTGCTTCTTGTTTCATATAGCTGACAGGCTAGAGAGAAGAGAGATCTACTTTTACACCAGGTCCCATAGTGGTCGCGAGACTTACGGACTTGATGTATACGCCTTTGAGACCGCTCGGCTTAACGCTTTGCAGGCTGTCAAGGAAGGCCTTGGCGTTCTCGGCAAGCTTTGCTTTACCAAAGCTTACTTTACCAAACGCAAGGTGTACGATAGCCTGCTTGTCAACGCGATACTCAACTTTACCGGCCTTGGCCTCTTGCACGGCTTTTGCTACGTCAACCGCGACGGTGCCGCTCTTAGGGTTTGGCATTAAGCCGCGTGGCCCAAGGAGACGTGCGTATTTACCAAGCTTAGGCATAAGCTGCGGAGTTGCAACCAGAATGTCAAAGTCGAGCTGCTCTTTATCGAGTTGTGCAAGAAAGTCTTCTTCGCCAATTACATCAGCGCCGGCCTTTTTAGCGGCAGCGTGCTGGTCGCTTGGGGCAAAAACGGCAACGCGGATAGTCTTGCCGGTTCCGTGCGGCAAGCTCACAGTTGCACGGATGTTCTGATCGGCCTGGCGTGGGTCGACGCCTAGGTTGACGTGGAGTTCAACGCTGCTATCGAAGCTTGTAACGGCAGTTTTTAAGACGGTATCAATTGCATCGGCCAAACTATAAGTCTTGCCAGCTTCGATTTCTTTAGCAGCCTTTTGGTATTTCTTACCCCGACGCTCAAGCTTAGGGCGCGTAATAGGCTTAGGGCCTTTTTTGGTGGATGTTTCTGTGTCGGTTTGAGCGCTTGTGTCGCCTACGGCCTTTCGGGCCTCTTTGGCTTCGGCTTCTTCGGCCTCGCGCTGTGCCTTGGCGCTGTATTTACCGGCTTTTGTGGTACGAGTTTCTGTAGGCTCTTCAGATTTTTCTGGAGCTTCAGCGATTGCAGCTTCAATCTCTGCAATAGTATTTGCCTCGGTTACTTTAAGACCGAGTTTTTTAGCTTCTTCTAAAAGATCAGCTTTCTTTGCCATAGTGATGTAAATCCTTTCTGTGGTGCAAACGGCTTTTTAGGCCTCCCAACATTGATGTCGTAGTTATTAGTCGACAACGACAACGCCCATTGAGCGTGCAGTGCCAGCAACAACCTTCTGGCGACCCTCAGGAGTAATCGCGTTGAGGTGTTCTTTCTTAAGTTCAGCAATCTCTGCAATATCTTTCATTGAGATTTCGCCAACTTTGTCGGTGTGTGGTTTGCCTGAACCTTTTTGGATGCCCACTTTTTCGCGGATAAGGTCGTCAACAGGCTGACCAAGACTCTTCCAGGTGAAGGTGCGGTCTTCAAATACTTGAAGGTGCACAATAACCTGCTTGCCCATAAGATCTTTAGTGGCTTCGTTGAATGGGTTGATAAACTCCATCATGTTGAGGCCCCATTGACCCAAAATTGAACCTACTGGAGGTGCTGCGGTTGCCTTGCCGGCGGCAACACGGAATTTTAGATTACCGATAACTTTTTTTGCCATAACTTTCCTTCTTGACTCGTTGTAACGAGTGCGTAACTGAGTGATTGTAACAGATTATGCTGATTTTTACCAGAGCGGTTAAACTTTTTTAACCTGCAGAGCGTCGAGCTCAACCGGAGTGTCGCGGCCGAACATACTTACGAGTACTTTGATCTTACCCTTTTGAGTGTCGATCTCGTTAATTGCCCCATCAAAGCCCTTAAATGGACCATCGGTAATATTAACAACCTCACCCATGCTGAAGTTAATATTGTGCTTTGGATCTTCAACGCCCATTCGCTTCTTGATCTTGGTGATCTCGTGCTCAGAAACGGGGGTTGGCTCGGTGCCGCTACCTACAAAGCCGGTAACGCCTGGAGTGTTGCGAATGATGTACCAAGCATCTTCGGTAAGCTTCATTTCAACCAGTACGTAGCCCTGGAAGATCTTGTTCTCGACAACTTTACGCTTGCCGTTCTTGATTTCGATTTGCTTTTCTTTTGGAACGAGCACGTCAAAGATCTTGTCGGCCATATCTACGGCGTCGATGCGCTGTCGAATGCTATCTGCTACCTTTTCTTCGTAGCCAGCGTAGGTGTGTACTGCGTACCACTGGCGAGTTGAGTCATATCGTTTTTGTACCATAGTTTAGAGTAAAATCCTGTTAAATAAATATTGGAATCCTGCATCGAGTGCGAGGATCAGCACTGTAAAGAACAGTGTAAAAAGGATAACAGCGAGTGTTAAGCCCAGGGTTGCGCGGCGACTTGGCCAGCGAACTTGTTTTAGTTCTTGCCAAGAGCCTTTAACGTATCGACCCATAGCACGAAAAGGTGCGGTGATGATACGAAGCGCTTTAGGCATATGCCTTTTTGGTTTTGCTGCGTTCGTTGCCTTTTTGGAGCTTGCTCCTTTGGCTGTCTTAGCTTTTGTTGCGTCTTTCGCCACCAGACTTCTCCCAATTAAAAAAGACTGCTTGTTGCAGACTTGTCAAGTATTACTGTAGCGCGCTAACGTCTTATAGTCAAGTTTATGGCGTACAATGGGTGCTTGATGTAAGGATGGTCGTCTATGCTATGATGCTCATAATGGATATTTTCTTTTTATGGGCATGGATTGCGATAGAAATAGTGCTAGTGAGTATATGGAGTGTGCAGCTGCGAACTGCCTTTCAGCGATACCGGTGGCGTAACGACAAAATTTCACACCTCTCATTACAGGATACACCTACGATTAGCGTTTGTATTCCTGCAAGAAATGAAACGCATGCCCTGACGGATTGCCTTACGGCTGTGCTTGCCTCGGACTATCCTAAACTTGAGGTGATCGTGCTCGACGACTGCTCGCAAGATAACACTTCACAGCTAATCCGTTCGTTTGCAAATTCGGGTGTTCGCTTTATTGAGGGCGAGGTGCCTCCTACTGGCTGGCTTGGACGAAATCATGCGCTTGAGGTACTTTCTAAAAATGCTAGCGGTAAATATTTGCTGTTCATGGGTGTTGATACCAGAGTAGAGCCAGGTACGATAACCCAGCTGGCAAATTATATGTTTGCTAAGCGAGCGAGTATGGTAAGTGTGTTGCCCCAGCGATCGCGAAATGTAAGTATTGGCATTCTATTTTCCACTTTGCGCTATTTCTGGCAATTACTGTTACCACAATTCCTGCACACGCCAGCTTCGGCATCGTTATGGTTGATTCGTGCTGCCGCCCTTGAAGAAGCCGGCGGCTTTGCGCCGCTACAGGCCAAGGTCTCCCCCGAAAACACCCTGGCGCAGCAATTTGCCGCCAAAAGCACCTACCGGTTCTTACTGAGTGACACCGAGCTGGGTGCCTACTACTCTAAGAAGTGGTCATCTCAGGTGGATACCGCCATACGTCTGTACTACCCTGCCCTCTATAAAAATCCGGGGATTGTGTTATTGAGCATGCTTGGCCTGACCCTCGCTTATGTCGCACCATTTATCGTGGTCGCCTACCAGATTTTGAGCGGTAGTGCGTCGCTTGCCACAGTGGTACTGGGTGCTGTGTGCGTGGGGTTTGGAGCGGTGTATGCGCTGTTTGTGCGCACTGCCTATGGCCAGCCTTGGCTGTTCGGTTTCGTCAGCTTTCCTCTTGTTATGGTGCAAGAAATTATATTGCTGGCAGTAAGTATGATCGGTTACGTAACCGGTCGCGTCAACTGGAAGGGCCGAAATATTTGTTACCCTGTGCTTCGTAGAAAATTTTAAGATTCGGCTAGCGGATCATGCAATACAAAGCTAAAGGTAGAGCCGTGGTTGAGGCGACTTTGTAGCTCAACACGGATTGATAATTTTTGAGCGAGCTTACTTACCACGTAGAGGCCCAGGCCTGTGCCACCGGTCTCACGCGTACGGTAATCTTCGGAACGATAGAACTTCTCGAAGACCTTGCGCTGTTCGGTCTTGCTGATGCCTATCCCGGTATCCTTAACAGCAAAGTAGACGCCAGATTGTGTGCGCTTAGCGATTAGCTTCACGCTGCCCTCAGTAGTGTATTTAATTGAGTTGGTGATAAAGTTTTGTAGAATCTCCTCGAGGTATAAGCGGCTGGCGGTTACAGTGCCAAGCTTGGGACCAACCTCGAGATCAAGGTGGAGTTTTTTCGCGGCTGCCTGCGGCTGATATTCATGATATAGCGCACGCACCATATCTTCGACGTTTATTTCCTCGGGCTCGTCTGCGACACCTCGTTCGGCGCGCGACAGGGTGCTCAGGTCGTTAACCATCTTGGCTAAAAAGAGCACTTGACCGTGCGCTTCTTCTATTGAATCGGCAATCTTCTCAGGTGCAGTGTCGCCGCGCTTCAGTAGGAACTGAGCATTTGAGAGGGTCCCCTCTGCGATTGTGATTGGCGTTCGGAGCTCGTGACTGACAACAGATATAAATTCGTCGCGCTCTTCTTCAAGCGATTTTGCCTTGGTAATATCCCGCATGATAAATATATAGCCTGTTTGCGGACTGTGCTCTTCGGTAAAACTCTCGCGCACTGGTGAGCAGTTTATGCCCAGCCGAACCTTTTCACCGTCGGCGAATTCATAGGTTAGATCTTCGCGAATTATCACACCTCGAGTTCCTTTGATTGACTCAAACAGCTTTACGCGTTTTCCATCTTGATCGTATAGCTTTAGGATCGTATCGAACTTCTTGCCGTTCAGACTCTCGTTGGTGTCAAATAAGTTCAGGCTGGCAGCATTGTATACGCGCACAACTCCGTCGGCATCGGTATTTAAGATTGCATCGCCAATACTGTTGACCAGCGCTAGGATGCGCTCTCGCTGTAGATTCTCCTGGGCGCGTGACATCTGAAACGCGGAGTGCTCACGGTTTTGGATTTGCCCAGTTAACACAACGGCACTTCCCACCAGAATACTAATACTCGCGACTATACCATTAAGCAGTAAAAGCTGGGGCTGGCTCACGCCCCACACCAAGAAGTCAATAAAGGCGGTCAGGGCAAACAGTACAGCGCTAACGAACAGGCCGCGGCTACTAAAGTAAAAATACGCAGCCATCATAAGCAGCACCCAACAAGCTGCAACGGGGCTCTGGAAGCCGGTGACGAACACCAGGTAGACTATTGACAGAAGATGGAATAGAAAAATGCGTGTAAATGCTCCAATTGGAGTGGGGCTTCGCACTAGAAAGCTTGCGATTCCGAGCGCAAGAAATAGTGGTGTAAGCGCAAGAAATACCTGTTCGTTATAAAAGCTGCTATCGAATGACCCATTCCGTACGAGCAGGCCGAAAACAATGACGAATAGCGCCCCAAGTAGCCCCATGTATCGAAACAGCAGCAAAAATTGTTCTGTATATTTATCGCGTTGCCATAGAATGCCCAGATATTTTTCCATATGCTGCTATGTATTATGCCACAGCATAAGCATTATAGGTAGGGATGTTCCTGGCGCAGCAGGCGCCGATGCGTCGCGTAATTAGGATCGCAACGCTCAACGAGCTCCCAGAAACCGGGGCTGTGGTTCATGAACTGCGTGTGGCATAGCTCATGGTACAAGACATAATCAATAAGCTCGTGCGGTAATTTCATAAGGGCAATATTCAGACTAATAGTGCCGTTGCTTGAGCAGCTCCCCCAGCGGCTGCTGGCGTGCGAAAAGCGGACTTTCCGATAGCTAAAGCCTTGCTGCTGGGCAAGATAGGCGAGGCGTCGCGGTAGGTACGCTTTTGCCTCGCGGCGGACGGCCTTTATGACCTCGTTCTTAATAAGGCTTTGGACCCTTGATGAGGCAACTGAGTCATCAGGCTTCACGACGGCCCGTATTATCTGGCTTTCGGTTGAGATACGCGTGGTGGGACCGTTGGTTACGTGTAGATAGTGCGACTTCCCGATCGCCATATCTTGAGTGTAGTTGGTATGCGAAGCTTGGCTTTCAAGCAGCTTGCGTATATCGCTACGTGAGCTTGAGATAAACCGCTTGACCAAGTTAACAGTAGCGAATAATGGCAGCGAGGCTCTAAGTTTGCCGTTGGGCGCGATCCGCAGGCGCACCTGACGTGCGCGGGCACTGCGCCGTACGGTGACTTCGCCAAACTCTGTATCGATAAATGAAGGCATGATTATTTTATAGGTATGCTGCGCCGCGAGGACGTGCCGACCATTGGCGCTCGCTCGGGGGCTTTAGCGGGCGCTTCTCGCCGATCTTCGGTGAGCTTTTTAAGCACTGCCTTCGCCTGTGTAGCATACGTGTGTTTCCCGCTTATAACCACATATGGTTCAGTTAGGCTTGGTTGCTCAAAGCGTTGTACCTGCTGGTCGTACTGCTCGGGGCTGAGGTTATGGGTTGCTGTCGCCTGCTGGGTGGCTTTGTTGCGCCTTGTGGCGCGTAGGCGTGTTGTCGCTTCATCTGTCTGCACCCAGATCAGCAGAGTATTGTATCCCGCTTTTTTGGCGACGCTAGCAATACGACTGCGCTCTGACTTGGTGGTGCTTTGGCCATCATATAGTATGGTGTGTTTTGTCTTTAGCATTTCTTCAAGGATGTGGTCACTGAGCTTTTGGATCAACGTCACCTCCCCTTTCGAATATGTTGGTTTTTCGAAAATCTCATAGCATAGCGTATCTGCACTTACCACTGGTGCGCCGAACGTTTCCGAGAATTGACGAGCGAAAAAGCTTTTACCGGCACCCGGGTGGCCAATTAGTATCAGTACATGAGGGGTTGGGAGGCTCAGTGACTTCATAAATACAGTATAGCAAATCCATGGCATTTTTTGCCCGAGTCGCAATTATTGGCAAATTATTATATAATATATAGGTCGCTCTATAGAGAGGAACTGTCATGGAGATGGTATTCCCCGGCAAAGTTGCCGCGGACACGCTGTTGCCACTGGTAAGAGATGAGCTGTATAACTTGGTGGAGGATTTTGACTGCGACCAGCGCTGGACGCGCGACTCACCCGAGACACCCGGCACGCTCGAAGAGCTTCGAGCTGAACCACTCATTCCAGACTACGCCGACCCATACGGCATCAGGACGAGTTTGGCGACCGACGTTGACTATGGTGAGTCGAAATGGCGCAAGTTCATGCGCGGTGCAAGCCGCGAACGCGGGAGGCAAGAGGCGTACGTCAAGTTCCGGGCGGGCATGGATGTGCGGTTCAGCCTCGTCAAGGGGCTCGATCTCTTCGATAACTCCCAGGACGGCAGAAAGCGCTTCTTGTGCTGGGCTGATGAATTCGAATTGTCGGATGGCACAACCTGCTTCAGGCTCAACCACGGCCCAGGATTTCTGTGGATTCGCGGCGCCGACCAGAGTGGTATTGGAACGCGCATGCTTCACCAGGGGATTAACGGTGAGTACGGTGAGCCAACACCTAAAGGCCATGCGGTGGTTGAACTCCAGGAGTACGACTTTGGCTACGAGGTAA
>DASUUR010000080.1:0-34805 GCA_036373975.1 Saccharimonadales bacterium (SeqCode) | reverse complement strand
CAGCCAAGCTAGCAACTGAACTGCTTGTATCTCGTTTTTTTCAGCGTGATAAGTATCCTGATAAAAATAGGGTAGATGACTGGACTCGCTTTAGTTTTCCATTTTGGCAGACGGACATGCTCTCCTCATTAGACGTCGTCGGCATTATTAGCCCAGAATTATCAGAGGGCGCAGAAGTGGCACGGGCAAAGAAATGGTTCATAGAACACCAACAGCCTAACGGGCTATTTACTGGCCATTTGCTTAGAGACCGCTATCATGATCTGCAACTGTGGTATAGCTATGCAATTTGTAGAGCTTTTGCCAGATTTAAGTAAACAGCTCACCCGATAGATTAAACATATTCACTAGATTTTTTAGCCTGTTAATGTCAAGATTGTCTGAATTCACAGTTAGAAATACGTCTGCAATCCAGCACCACGAAAAGAGCCCAGGTTTTCTGGGCTTTTTTCGTGGTGAGTGCAAGAACCTTTTTAGGCCGTTTTTTGTGGTTTCTGGGCTAAGAAATATGTATCTACACCAACTGCTGCTGCAAGTATAAAGCCGAGTAGCGAGAAATCGAGCCCGGGGAAGAATGGCGACAGATTTATTTGATACATGTAATGGAGCTGGCCATCGGCAAGCTTATCAATTGTACGTAGTATTCCATGCATACTGCCGATGATCAAAAATATCGCTAAAGGATACCGTGTTTTGGTCTTAATATATAAATAGCCAGAGCCAGGCAGCAAGACATTAAATAATATCGCTCTTATTGTTCGCTTGGATATATGCATATTGCCCTCATTATAGTTAGTTTGTGGGCGGCGATCCAGGATCGCCGCCCTCGCGTCGACATATTCGCCTAGCAGCGAGTAAAGCTTGTCACATTGCCTCGCGCATCGATCGTCCAACGAGCTGCGCAGGTCCAGCTTGCCCATCCGCCGCTGAGTGTGAGCCTGTAGTTTATGCCGGCACCGAGCCAACCTCCACCACCGTTGTATGTGCCGGCCCAATCAATTCCATCGAGCACATAGCCACGCGTGTTTACTCGAGGGGTGGCATTACCACTTTGCCACACACGTGAGCCGTTGTAGCAGATTGGCAGTGTCATTGATGGTAGCACAACCGACCACCAGTAGCCTCCATTGTCGAGGTGAAGTGTTCGGCATGTCGCACGAGCTGCTGAAGCCGGCGTGGTTGTTACGATGGTCGCACTTCCGAGTAACGCAATCAACGCAGTAATCAACACGGCAAGACGCTTAGCTGCCATCTTGGTGTGCATCATTGCTCTCCTTTGATGTGAGTGACTTGGCTAGCTTGGAGCAAATATGACAGGATGGTTTTTGTCATATTCTGCGCGCGATATTCTCACATGTTCCCTCAAAGAGCAATAGCGTCGCTAAAACAGCCGCCAATCAATCCTGGCTGGCGACCTCATGCTACACTAATCGTCATGAGAACTTCACTTAAGCAAAACGCCAGTATAGGTATCATTGCTGGTCTTACTGCCGCATTAATTTATTTGCTAGCACCACATCCGCGTGGCATAACCGTGTTTGTACAGTGCGGGACATTAATAATCACGGGTGCGGTAATAGGCTATTTCTTTAGAGAAAAGATACATAATCCATACGCCGTAATTATCTACAGCATGCTAATTGGGTACGGAATAGTGCGCGTATTGCCATTTGTTACCACATACTGGCCGATTGCCATAGGCGCTATTATTACGGCCAGCACAGTAGTGGCATATTTTTTGTGGCGCCAGTATTTTGCTTTAAAAACCAACTTTGTTGTGAAGTATATTGGAGCGGTTCTTCTTGTGATTATTTGGTGGGTAGTTATACCGCTGACAGTTTTGTACCTCATCCGATTATCGTATGCTCCTTAGGTAAGTGAATCCTGGGGCTGAGATCATTCATGCCGCCTAATGCCTCTTATTTTTAACCTCTTTGCTGTACGCGGTAAGGCTATGCGGGAATATAAAACAATTGAAGAATTCTTGAATGATCTGGATGAAGGTAGACGTTTGCAAGTGGATGCGGCCCTATTCTTAAACCGAGCCAAAGCTGAATGAGCATATTAAGAACGCGCCAAGTTACGTCCTAGATGGTGAGGATCGGATCACGTTTAACCTAATGAATAAGCAAGGAGTAGTAAAGCTCGTATTGCATATGGGCGCTACGAGTAAAGAAGATAAAAAGGGCGCGCCAGTAATGCAAGACGATAGTGGACTGATAGAGTGGAGCTCTGATATTAGAGGAATGATTACCCTTACCTCTATTGAAAGCATTAACGCTAATATGACTCCATTGAGAAAGATAATTAAGGGTTGGCTTGCAATCCCAGTAGCAATATAGTGAGCAATTAACATCTGTATTTTCGTGGTGCGATTGATTCTCTAGAATCACAATATACTCCAATTTTGCTATGATAAACCCATGACCAAACGCTACACCGAAGAGCAAGACAAACAATGGCAGGCGAGTCTGCCTAAAAAGAAGGTTGCTGTTAAGGTTATTCTGAAATCAGATAAAGGGAATATTCTTTTAATTAAGCCGGATTACAAAGACACATGGCAACTGCCAGGTGGTGGTGTTGAAGAATTTGAAGACCCCAAGGTAGCGGCTATCCGCGAGACCGAGGAGGAGACTGGCATTAAGCTTGAAACGGCCGACCTACGCCTTATTGATAGCGTGTTCAAAACGAAAGAGGATTACTTGTTCCTACTATTTGAGTGCACAAAGGTGCTCCCGCAGAATGTAGATTACAGCGTGGAAGATGAAGAGATTGAGGAATACAAGTTTATAGCCCCAAGCGAAGTTACCGCTCTACTGCCAGGGTATTACGCTGATGCCTGGAAGGCATATTCGGCTGGCTTTAACAACGGGAAATTGCATGACTAATCCACAAGAAGAAGTCCTGCAATACGGCTTTGTTAGCTCGCCGGTAAAAGTTGGTGATACTGTACGCAGGCAAACTGGATCATGGACGCCTACGGTTCATGCGTTATTGGAGCATCTTCATAAAAATGGTTTTACTCGTTGCCCCACGGTTGAGGGCTTTGATGAACAGGGTCGCGAAATATTGAGCTTCATTCCTGGCGATGCTGCTGTGCGGCCATGGCCGAGTATACTGACGCAAGGTGATGGCATAGAGCAGGCGGGGTGTTTGCTGCGCGAGTATCACGATACGGTAGAAGGTTTTAGCCCGGGCGGAAGCGTTGAGTGGCGAATCGGTAAAGCTCGCCTTGCGCCGGGCCAGATTATCCGCCACGGTGATTTGGGCCCTTGGAACACGATTTGGCAAAACGATACCCTAGCCGCACTCATTGACTGGGATTTTATTCAGCCTGGTGAACGAATTGACGACCTAGCGCAGATGGCCTACTATTTTGTGCCACTCCGTAGCGAGAAGGGTTGGAAAGATGCAGGCTTTACTGAGCGCCCAGACTTTGCCGTGCGCTTACTGCGCCTTACTAAGAGCTACGGAATGTATTCCCCGAAAGAAGTTATAGAGGCGCTTTTAAAGCTATTGCAAACCGACCGCGAAATAGTGCAAAGGTTCGGTGGCGAAGGCACCGAACCGTGGGTGTCCTTCTTGCGGCGCGGTGATATAGAGGAAAGTATTATGGATGCTCAATGGATTGTTGGGACTAAGCCAGATATATTAAATAAGTGATGCGAGAGATGCAAGAAAACAGCTAATGGCTCAATCAAAATTATTTATTATCACAGGCATATCAGGATCTGGCAAGACAACCATTGCTCGTCAACTTCTTGAACGTGGGGAAGTTGCATTTGATAGTAAGATCAACCCCAACCTTTATCAGTTTGTAGACGCTAAGGGGAATAGAGCGTTATCGGTGAAACTGCATGATGAGGAGTGGCGATCGGTATATCAATGGTCATTAAATGAAACAGAGCTCGAAGCTTTGCTTCAAAAGCACCAAGATGCAACGCGAATATTTTTGTGTGGAAGGGCAAATCTATCTCAATACTGGGATAGAGCAGACAAAGTCTTTCTATTGAAAGTTGACAGACCAACTTTGCTCGAACGGCTCAATAGTGAATCCCGCGATAATCTATTCGCTAAGGACAGAACAACCCAAGATAAACTACTAAGCGAATTAGACGTGGTTCAGGATAGGATAATCGAGAAAGGCGCGATTACGATTGATGCAAAGCTTTCCGTCGATGATATTATAGGTGAAATTTTTGCAAGGATTGCTGAATGAGTACAGAAGCCGTATACGAAGAAGTCTTTAAGCACCACAATCCAAATATTCACATAGGTCAATCTCGCACGCCTGCCGTAATAGTATTCTCAGCAGTCCCTGGTAGCGGTAAGTCTGATTGCTAAGAAGACCTTAAGGCAGTAGTCGGAAGGGGTGTTTAATCCGCGTCAATTCTCTTACAAGTACAAAACATTTGTAAAAATATTGCCAGTGATTAAGTTTTTGCTGCTTCCCCGCCCGGCATGACGCGCGGGCGGGGAAGACTTACTGCATTACGAATTGGAGATGTGCTGTGAGCCTACAGCTCAGCAGCAGTCACGAGCTGCGCCACCTTGGGCAGCAAGTGGAGCGACTTCTCGTGGTCGGCCTGGTTCGCTGCCGCGCTGGCATCGGTCACGACGTAGACGGTGAAGTCATTGTCGTGCGCCGAACGCGCCGTGGCCTCGGCGGCCAGGTCGGTCGCCACACCCGCGATGTAGACGTCGGTGATGCCGCTACGACGCAGCATCTTCGCGAGGTCGGTGTCGTGGAACGCACTCACGCGGGTTTTCACGAGCGTCAGGTCGCGATTCATCTTGTAATCGACGGCGTCGTGGATCTCGGTCGACCAGGTTCCGTCAGCCAGAATTCCGAACTCGTGGGCTTTGCCGAAGACCGGCGAACCCTTCGGCTGATTGCTGTAGGAAGGATCGAAAGCAAGCCGCACGAAGATCACGGGATCTCCTGCCTTCCGGAACGCGCCGATGGCGGTGTTCAGGTGGTCGAAAGTGCGGTGCCTGGCGATGAAGCTGGCGTAGCCCTTGGCCGCCAACTTGCCCTTGGGATCGACGATCTCGTTGATGAAGTCGATAACGAGAAGCGCTCGCTTCATGAATATGTTCTCCTGTTCTGGTTACTTGCTTGCGGTGATCGGCCGCGCTTGCGTGACGATGATTTCGCCACCAGCAACGACCAACTCGATGTCCTGAGGGGCACCGAAATGCCGCTCGATACCCATGCTGAGATCGTAGATCTCGGCAATCAGGCTTCCAGAAGCAGCATAGCGCATGCGCTGCTCCGGGGGAAGGGCAACCTTGAACTTGTTGTTCACTTCCAGGTTGTCGAGTGGCTTGTACCCGATCTGTGTCGTCTTGGTCCCCATCTCTGCGCTGAGCACGGCACCAGACGTCCGACTGAGCAGGTGCAGGTCACCCTGAACCTCTCCGGACACGAGTGCCTCGCAAGCGCCATAGGTGACCTCGACGCCAAAGACATCACCACCCTCGACGGGGTCGCGAGTCATGACGACGGCACTGAGGTCGGCCAGACACATTTCCTGTACGAGCACACTCATGCGGCTCTTCAGGTAGCGCCCGTCCTCTTGCACCTTGAACTGCCTGAGGCAGCGCTCACTGAAGAGCGAGGCGTAGCACCACAGGATTGCCTGGGGCACATTGTGTGCAGGAACCAGCAGGAACGATTCGTACTGTCCAGCGAGCGACAGTCCGGCCGAATCCTCAGCGGCCTCCTGGCCACCAATGACCGGTGCTCCAGAAGAGCGTACTGCAAAGTACGAAGCGCCAGCCACGTGCTCCTCAAGAGCAGCCAGCACGTCGGACATACCGCTGAAGGGTGCCGACACCACGATCTCGTGGAGTCGCTTCGTCATGTCGGAATAGTCGCCGGCCCCTTCACGAGCCTTTTCCAGCTCGGGCAGCAGTCCGGCGATGTAGTCCGAGTACACGCTGTAGGGAAGGCCGAAGCCACGAGGGACTCGAACACCCGCCTGCGCCAAGGCCGCAAGGTTCTTGACCTTGTTGCCCAGCTCAGGCGAGTGTGCTGCGAGCTCCCCCATCCCCAAGATGGGTGTGGTCATGACGGATTATGCCTCCAATTCGGGGGTCGGTACGACCGTGATGGTCTTGGCCTGCGTGTCGACGACGATGGTGTCGTCGTCGTGCAGTTCGTCGAGAATGCCGACCACACCGATGAGGCAGGGGATAGCGTTCTCGCGCGAGAAGGTTGCCGCGTGCGAGAACCGGCCGCCCTCCACGGTGATGACCGCGGCGGCGTCCAGCATCTGCGGCGTGTAGTTGACGTCGGTCTGCAGGGCGACAAGGATGTCACCCTGCTGCACCTTCTCCAGGTCGGCCTGAGATCGCACGATCGCGACCCGACCAGTGACGGGTTCGGCGGCGTGGCAACCCACGCGCCAGGTTTCGCCAGTGAGCACCTTGTTGTCGGTCATGTCATTCCCCTGTCTTGATGAGTGCGTTCCGCATGGCGTAGACGTCGGTCTTGATGCCGGTGGCTTCGCTGCATGCAGCAAAAACCAGAACGTGCATCAGGCCCGCCCATCCCTTAAAGCTGTACTTGACTTCCAGGTTGAGGTTCAGGTGATTGAGTACCTTTACCTCGTTCAGAAGCGTCCGCACTAGGGTGCGGTCTTCGGCTGTCAACCCCCTGAGTCGACTTGAGACCAGGCTGGACGCTTGATCGGCCGACATCCCAACTCGCGGACTCCTCGGCGCTCCTCCACACAGTGTGCGGTATTTCGCGTTGAAGGTAGCGAGCGAGTAACGGCAGTAGCCCCGAAGGAGCAACTGCGCTGCATCGTCCAGAGCATCGAGCATGTCGATAGTCAGTGCCTGACCGACCTTGTGGTGATAGGCGTTGAACAACTCGACGATCTCGTGTTCAGCAGTGATGCGGCTAGGACTGCCGACGTAGACGCCACCGTATGACAGAACGTCTTCGACGACATCCTCTCCGAGTGGCGCTAGCCAGTTCTCGAGCCGCTCAACTCGTGCTTCCAGTAGAGCGTCGAGGCCAGAAGGTGACCGCTTTCCAACCCATCCACGCATGGTCTCCGACTGGATGACCCGTGTGAGCAGGGAGGAAGTGGCCAGGGTGCTCAGTGGTTCACCCTTCGCCAGCAGAGCAAAGACGTCGTCTGCCACCGTGAAGTATGCCGCATGCACCTCACCCCATCGCTCGAGGAACGACGGAATGTCGACATCGCACAAGGTGGGGAAGTACCACGGATTCCCGCGGATCACATCCTGATAGTGCTTGATCGCACCGTCGACGAGACCGTTGGGAAGTGCATCCACAACAGATGTGATGTTCACAAGTGAGTGACGACGCTCGAAAGCGACCAGCCGCTCGTTTCCCTGCTGAGCAAGCGTGTGGAGCATGTGTCATACACCTCCGGGTTGTTAAGTCCACCTCTATCTCTGTTTTCGCAAAGCTCGTCAATTGTAACAGGAGTCACTCTGTATTTCAAACACATGTATAATCTAATGTATGACTGAAGGCATATTAAACTGGAATATTTACCAAATCACTACCGAAACAACTGAAATCCACGGTGTCATGCTCCGTGGCCGTATTCGCAAACTTGGGCTAGAGCACGGCTTTAATGTGCTATGTGAGAATGCAAGCGATATAGAAAACTGCGTGCGGTTTGCCGTGCTTAACGAAGAGGAGGCAAAGCTTACTAAAGATTATCTACAGCGTATTATCCCGGATGTTTCTGTAGAACTGGTTGCTGAAAATGTAAAAAACCCAGTGCTTTCTAAGCTGAAGGTCAACAAAGAAGAGCGATATATTTTATAGGCTATGCAAAAATATAAAACAGTTGAAGAATTTTTGAATGCCCTAGATAGCGATAAACGCCTACAGGTTGATACGCTGAGAGGTTTAATTTTAAAAACCGCACCGCAACTAAAAGAACATATTAAATGGAACGCACCAAGCTATGTCCTGGGTGATGAGGACAGAATCACATTCAACCTTATGAACAAACAAGCAGTCGTTAAGCTTGTGCTTCATATGGGTGCTACCCGTAAAGAAGACAAGAAAGCCGCTCCCATAATGCAAGATGAAAGCGGGTTGATTGAATGGAGCTCCGACATTAGAGGAATGATTACATTCACTACTATCGAAGACATTAACTCCAACCTGATGGCGCTGGAAAAAATTGTTAAGGATTGGCTTTCAATACCGTTAAGGTCTACTTAGGTGTTAGAATTAATTAAAGATAAGCGTAATGAAAAAGGAGCACAAAATGGCTAAATACATTGATGGGTTTGTTCTTGTAGTACCAAAAGGCAAAGAAGCCGAATACGAAGAAATGGCTAGAATGGGGCGAGATTCCTGGATGAAACACGGCGCGCTCCAATACTTTGAATGTAAGGGCGATGAACTCAAGCAGCAGGAAATGGGCGACCAGAAATCACGAGACTTTAAAGAGATGGCTGGCGCAAATGAAGAGGAAAACGTCTGGTTTTCGTTCATTGTTTTTGAATCAAAAGAGCACCGCGATGAAGTTAACAAAAAGGTTATGGAAGAAATGGATGAGGCGTATAAGGACCACACTGATTTTGAAATGCCTAACGATATGAAGCGAATGGCGTATGGCGGGTTTGCGGTAGCGATCGAGGGCTAGTACACTCGCGCAGTTGTGTAATCTCCGCGCTACACCAAAAAGATCTCCCAGGTTCGGGAGATCTTTTTGTTATTATTAAAAAATGAATCAACTCCTTACTATTAGCAACCAAGACTTTGACCCACAGGCGCCCCAGCTAGATAGCGCGTACTTTCGTGAACGTAGGGCTGCCCGGGCGGTACTACTAGACTCGGACGGCCAAGTATATCTGATCAATGTCAGTAAGCACAACTACCATAAGCTACCAGGGGGTGGCATTGATGAAGGCGAAGAGGTCAAGCAGGCTCTTGAGCGTGAACTGATGGAAGAAGTGGGCTGCAAAGCAGAAATTATTGCCGAGCTTGGGCAGGTTGTGGAGTTTAGGGGCTACAAAGACGATGGCCTCAAACAAACATCCTACTGCTACTTAGCAAAGCAGCTGGGCGAGCAAGGAGAGGCAACGCTCGAAGATGATGAGCTAGAGAAGGGCATGTTCGCAATAAAAGCTAAGAGCATTGATCATGCAATAGCTCTTGTAGGGCGAGATCAGCCTGGTAGCCTCGACGAGAAGTTTATGCAAAAGCGCGATCTTTGTTTTCTGAAAGCCGCTAAAAGTTATGTGGCAGCGGTTGCGCAACAGGCATAAACATGATATTACTTAAATAAGGAAATCACGCCGTCAAGCATACTGGAGCTAGACATGGTTCATGCAACTGAAGAACTCGAAGCCGTGGCCCCGCTCATCACGACCAGATCAAGGGGTACGAAGAAGACCTCGACATCGTCGAACGCCCCAGTGTGGGGTCGATGGCAGTCCCGGTGAGTCTCGGCACCCTGATCTATCGTTTCTTTGGCTGCGCGCTCTACTCGTTCGTGCAGCGAAGGGGTACGAAGGTCAAGGTGAGGTGCGAACGCACGACCCCAAGCACGCTTACCCTTGAGGTCGTGGCCGAGCATGCCCTGGCGTTCCCTGCCGAGGCACGTGTGAGCACTTTGCTGGATGGGCTGACGCGACAGGCGGTTCACCTTGGTGGTGAGATCACGTCTGGTGGTGAACTTTCCCGCGACGGGAAATCCTCGAGTAACGCGTTTGTCCGCCTGACCATCAAGGTCGCCTAGTAATTACCCCCGCCAGCGCTTGGTAGATTGAGTGCGTGCAATGCCTCTCCGCCAAGCGCGGCGGGGCATTGTATTTTAAGGCCAGAGTTGAATGTAAAGCATGGGTTTGGGCTGCGGGCTTGCTACAATAATCTTATGATCGCCATCACATTTTTAGGTATAGCAATTCTTATCGCGCTTTCTATCTTCCAGGCACTGCTAATTACCGGGAGACCACTTGGTAGCTATGCGTGGGGAGGGCAATACGAGGTGCTCCCCCAGCGGCTTCGCATTGCTAGTGTATTTTCAATAGTATTATACGTTGTGTTTGGTATTTTCTTAGCCAGTAAGGCGGGCTTGGTGAGCATTATTCCTCACACATCTTTTCTCGCTGTAGCCATGTGGGTATTTACATGCTATTTTGTGTTGGGCATCTTTATGAACGCGATCTCACATAGTAAGAAGGAGCGTGCCTTGATGACACCGGTAGCTCTTGCACTTGCTGTAATCTTTTTGCTAGTGACACTAAGTTAATAGCTACACCGCACGTGTTCTTCGGCTAACCAGCTTGAGTCCTGCGTAACTATGCTTTTGCCTTGTGATGCTTGCCACCCACAGATCCTGAGCCCGCTTCGATATGTTCATCATCTTCTGCGCGCGATATTCTCACACGCTCCCTCAAAGATCAATAGGTCGCCAAGGGGATCGCTTTACTGGATGGCAATAAAGCTATATAATATGGTTAAACGCATCGACCTGGCCCGTTAAGGGGTGTCACCAGCGAGCGGCAGGAAGAAATCTGTTTATCAGAAAGTAGAACCTGACGGCAGAGCTCCGTTATCATAGCTGCGACCGTTGATGGACGGTTCCTGAGCGCGAATATGGCAACATATCGCGAAAGCCAGGGTGGTACCACGAAGTTATTTCGTCCCTCGGCTTGCATGATCTTTTGGTTGTGCAAGCCGGGGGATTTTTAATTCACATAATATAAGGAGCGATCTGGTGAAATACGACGCACAGGAGATACAAGAAAGGTGGAAGGCTTTTTGGGCAACCGAGAACGTCTTTGGTTTTGATGAGCACAGTCAGGCGCCCTTGTACGTCGTCGACACACCCCCTCCGTATGTTTCGGCCGATCACCTGCATGCGGGACATATTATGTCTTATGCGCAGGCGGAATTTATTGTACGCTACAAGCGCATGCAGGGCTTCAACGTCTATTACCCGATGGGTTTTGACGATAACGGGCTCCCGACCGAGCGATTTATAGAGAAGAAATATAAAGTAGATAAGAGCAAAATTGATCGCCCTGAATTTGTAAAGCTTTGCCTTGAAGAGACCAAAAAAGGAGCGGAGACCTATCGCCACTTATGGCAAGATCTTGGTATCTCGGTCGATTGGAATTACACCTATAGCACTATCGACCCACACTCTCAGAAGGTTGCCCAAGCTTCGTTCATTGACCTTTATAGAAAAGGCCACCTCTACCGCGCCGAAAAGCCCGTAATGTGGTGTACGCACTGTCAAACAACTCTAGCGCAAGCAGATCTAGAGGATATGAAGCGTGAAACAGATTTTGTTCACATCGAAGTAGGGGTTGAAGGCGGGGGCACGCTTGTATTCGCAACTACACGGCCTGAACTATATCCTTCGTGTGTGGGTATTTCAGTTCACCCAGACGACGAGCGCTACAAGCAATATATTGGCAAGGTCATTACAATGCCACTCACCAATAAGAAGCTGGTTCTTACGGCTGATGAAAAAATTGACCCAAATTTTGGCACTGGAGTCGTGTACTACTGTAGTAGCGGTGATGCTCAGTTCTTGGACTGGGAAACAAGGCATCCTATTGCCGAAGGGGAAAAGATGCATATTTTAGGTGCCGATGGCCGGATGAATGAGGGTGCCGGCAAGTACGAAGGACAGACAGCACAAGCAGCAAAAGGACACGTTATTGCTGATCTTAGCGAGCTCGGTGTAGTTAAAAAGATCGAGAAGATAGAGCAAATTGTAAACGTTCATGAGCGCTGCGACACGCCCATAGAATATGTAACTAGCAAGCAATGGTTTATTTCGATCGCTGAACAGAAAGATACATGGCTTGAGTTGGGGCGCCAGGTGACATGGCACCCTGAAAGCCGCCGCAAGGATTACGATAACTGGGTGAATGGACTCAATTGGGACTGGTGTGTTTCTCGCCAGCGCTACTACGGAGTGCCGATTCCGGTGTGGTACGACAAAATAACCGGCGAACCTGTGCTGCCGGAACCAGACGAACTACCGGTTGACCCTACGCAGTACACGCCAAAAGGCTACAGGCCCGAAGATGTTATTCCCGAGAGCGACGTCTTGGACACATGGGCAACCTCTTCGCTGACGCCGCAAATTATTGCAGGGCTAGTTAAAAATAGTGCAATGCAAACAAAGCTTTATCCTGCCACTCTTCGCCCCAATGCTTTTGAGATTATCCGAACATGGGATTTTTACAGTATTGTGCGTGGCTACTACAAAAACGGCCACCTCCCTTTTCGTAATGTCATGATCTCAGGGCATGGCCTTGCTGGGGACGGGCGGAAGTTATCTAAGCGACTTGGCAATTACCTGCCATCACAAAAACTTATAGAAAAATATGGCGCCGATGCGATTCGCTACTGGGCCACAGGTGCGCGGCTTGGGCAAAATTTGCGTTTTAGTGAGACAGAAATTGGTATGGGGCATAAAACTGCCGTCAAGCAATATAACGTAGCTCGTCTTGTCAGTATGCACTTGGAAATGACAGATCAAGTTAAACTTGAACACGCTGACACCTGGATTCTGCAGGAGCTCAACGCTACTATCAAGGGAGTTACGGCGGCCTTTGAGGGCTACGCTTATAGTCGGGCGCGCGATATATTGGATAGCTTCTTTTGGTCTAGATTCACCGATTACTACATTGAGTTCATAAAGTATCGTCTGTTTAGCGAAGATGCACAGTCGAAAGCCGCTGCCATTCAGACGCTACGCCTGGTTTTCTTGAACGTGCTTAAAATGTACGCCCCAATTATGCCCTTTATTACCGAACAGATATATCAAGATTTATATCGTGATAAAGAAACTGCAAAAAGCATCCACATTAGTAACTGGCCACAAGAAGTAGCCAATGGTTCTTTGAGCGTGCAGGACTTCTCGCAGGTACTGACGGCCGTAGATGAAATCCGCAAATACAAAGCGCAAGAAAATATCTCTTTGGGCAAGGAGCTAGATGAATATAGCTTACAGACTGAAGTGGATCTTACTACGTACGGCGAGTTAATTCAGCGCGTCGGAAGGATCAAAAAGTTGAGCTAGTAATTGACGCCCGGTTTCAATATCCCTGCTATAGTAAACGTAATAGAATCCGTCTAAAAGGAGCGTTGTATGATCGTTGACCTATCGATGCCAGTTAATGAAGAAACAGTAGTCTTTCCCGGCGATGCTAGGCCTGTGTTCGAGCAGGCGGGGACGCTTGAAACGGTTGGATTTGTCGATCACATTATCCATATTAATAACCATCTCGGCACGCATATTGACGCCCCAGACCATATGCTCGAGAAGGGTGCCTTGCTTTCTGACTATCCGGTTGAGCGGTTTGTTTGCCAGGCGGTCTGTGTTGACGCTAGGGGTAGGGCAGAACTTGCTGTAGATCTTCTTGCCGGGGTTGAAGTAAGCCAAGGCGACGCCGTACTTTTTTATACGGGCTCAGGGGACAACTACAAAGACCCGGCCTATGCAACTGATTATCCAAAGATTTCGCTCCAGTTAGCCGAGTATCTTGTAAGCAAGAAGGTGAACTTAGTGGGTGCCGATATGATCAGCTTTGACCACGATGAGCCCTACCCAATACACAAAGCACTACTTGATAATGATGTCCTGCTAATTGAGAATCTTATTAATTTAGGAGCGGTTGCGGGCAAGCGGTTTCGTTTAAGTGCTCTGCCGATTAGGCTTGAGCTACATGCTGCGCCGGCTCGAGTTATTGCGGAGATTTAGCGGGGAATGATCGAGAAATTTACAGAAATGCTGCGGGCCGGTGGCCATGCAAATTCACTCGGTAGAGTGGATGAGGTGATTGAGCTTGTATTGCATGATAGGTCCCGGCTCGACGAGCTGTATAAGTGCCTATTTGATCAAGATGCGTGGGTGCGTATGCGGGCTGCCGATGCACTTGAAAAAGTTTGTCGTAAGCACCCAGATTGGCTTTTGCCATACATTGACAAGTTTCAGAGTGAACTGACCGCTAGCACCCAACCGTCTATTCAGTGGCACTTAGCGCAAATTTACAGTCAAGTTGCCCTAACGAACGCCCAAAAGCAGATTGCGGTAGAGTGGCTCCGGCAGCTATTGTCCAACAAGCGTGTTGACTGGATTGTCGCTGCGAATGCAATGGATACTCTGGTTCAATTTACAAGAGACGGCTTCTTTTCTGCAGCCGAAATGACCGCATTGCTCAAGATTCAGCAAAACCACAAATCTAACGCAGTCGTTAGACGTGCTAATAAGCTACTCGCAGAACTAGAAAGTAGCGCTGGCCATCCATAACAAAAAGGACCTCGTGTGGGGGTCCTTTTTGTTATGCCTACTTGGCCTATTTCTTCTTGTTAGAGCCGGTGATCGCAATCTTTTTTGGCTCTGGTAATGGCGTGAGCGGAATGCTGACCTTCAGCACGCCGTCGTCAAGCCGCGCCTCAATCTTATCGGCGTCGGCCCTTTCGGGCAGTGCAATGCGGCGGTAGAAGCTGCTCGAGCTTTCGCGAACCACATATTTTTTGTCTTTGTCTTCTTCTTTTTCGTGTCGCTCAGCGCTGATAACTAAGGCGTTATTTTCGATATGAATATTCACGTCGTCTTGTTCAAAGTTGGGCAAGTGTGCTTCAACCTTAAGTTGATTGTCTTTTGTGTAGACATCGGTAGTGGGGATGCTGACTCCCTTAAACGATGTCATCCAATCGTCGCCAAAGAATTGTTTTTGGAGCGCGCTTAACTCCGCAAACGGATCCCATTTGGTTAGGTTGCTCATTAGCTCTCCTTTCATTATATTAATAACTCTGTGAGAAGCATAACTAGCTTCTAATTTGATTGTAGAAACCTGGCACTCTAATGTCAAGAGTGCTAATAGGCTCAAGACTACGAGAGGAGCTTGCCGCCGGTGACGCCTATTATTTCACCTGTGATGTAGCTTGATTCTTGTGATGCAAGGAACACATAGGTGGGGGCGAGTTCAGCGGGTTGACCTGGCCGGCCCACTGGCGTATCTTTGCCAAAATTTGCGAGTTTTTCACTTGGTTGGCCGTGACTCGGCTGAAGAGGTGTCCAAATTGGGCCCGGTGCCACCCCGTTGACGCGTATGCCGCGCTCGATAAGCATTTGGGACAAGCCCTTCGTGAGGGTGGTGACTGCACCTTTGGTGGCCGCATAGTCGAGAAGACCCGCAGAGGGTTGGTAGGACTGAATAGAGGTGGTATTTATAACGGTTGACCCCGCCGGCATGTGTGCAACTGCTGCCTTGGTTAGCCAAAATATGGCGAATACGTTTGTTTGGAAGGTGTGCTCAAATTGTTGAGTGGTGAGGTCTTCGATATTTTCAACGAAAACTTGCTTGCCGGCATTGTTAACCAGGATGTCGAGACCTCCTAATTCGGCCACGACTTTCTCGATAGTTTTGACACAAAAATCCTCGTTTTTGATATCGCCTTCAATCGGGATGGCTTTTTGTCCGGCTTCTTCGATTAAGGAAAGCGTTGTTTCGGCGTCTTTCTTTTCTTCTGGCAGATAGAGAATAGCGACATCAGCACCCTCACGGGCGTAGGCAATTGCTACGGCTCGGCCGATACCTGAGTCGCCACCGGTTATAAGCGCTTTTCTGCCGGCCAGTCTACCGGAGCCGACATAGCTTTTTTCGCCGTGATCGGCTTGTGGGATGAGCTTTCTATCCTCGCCAGGCTCGGGCTGAGTCTGGTTAGCGGGGATATCTAATTGATCATACTGCGTACGCGGATCCTGCATAATATATTGCGGCGTGGTATTCATTAGTTATCCTCCTTTGGGTGCCATTTGCCATCGTCACCCTTTTCATATTTTTGTTTCACTGCACTCCAGGCAACTCTTCGGGCTGTGTTTTCACGGTCGCCATCTTTCTTTCTGTCTTCGGGGTTCTTGTATTCTTCGTACGCGTTATTAAACGCTTCTTTAAATATTTCTTGGGCATGTGTGGGGAGAGGGTTCCGCACGTTGTCAGGTAAGTCATTAATGCTTGAGTAGGGCATAGGCGCTCCTTTCGCAAATTAATTACACCTATTCCTAGTATACGCGTTTATGGCAATAGCTGCCCAATTCGGGGTGTGTTGCGTTGCATCAATGTTGCATTGTTTGGCGGATCCGTATATTGTAAGTAACTATGTCCGAGATAAAAGAATGGCACAACCCAGAATTTGACGGTCTGCTCCGCGAAGTGCACGGATTTTTTGAACAACGGCAGGCGTGGCCCTTGCCGCTTGCTCGCGCTGCTATTGCCCGTAGTGTTACGCCAGAAATGTGGGCCCAGAAACCAGACCTCCCGCCATTACAAAACGCGGATGGTTCACCGGTTTACGAGGGGTACCATGCTAAAACCGATCAGCTCCTCGTGATAGTGCCGCCGCAAGAGAACCTTCCCCGTACCCAAGAAGTCTATCTGAATGCCCTGCTTGCTCACGGTTTAACGCATAGCATTGCCATGAGTGAATCTGTGGGGGCGAATTTCTTTTATGATGAAGCGATTGCAGGTATTGGTGAGGTTGCTTGGCTACGGCACCTCCAGTCGACGGGTATCTTTACGCCGGCTAATCCAATACGGGTTACGCGTGCAGGTGCGACTGTTACCGTACCGGCAGAGCGGAGATTTTTGCATGGCGATGACGTTGAGCGTCTCCCGCCAAACGAAACACGCTCGCGTGCTACCCACGGCATGCTCGCTTCACTGGCGGTTGAATTGTGCCTGCAAGAGGGTGAAGATGCCATGGATATTCTCCGCTCGGCCCATCCAAAAGCGGACATCAGAGACATTCTAGAGCGACGGCAAAAAGGGCTGGTTGATACATTCGACCAGCTCCCAGATGACGTTGGGGGCATAGTGCGGCGACTCGCGATCGTGCAACGGCTCGATGAAAATACATGACAAAATAACCTTCTTCACGCGCAGAAAAGCAACTTTTAGAAGCGCCGGTAGGCGGTAGTTTGAATTCATGCTATAGTTTCGGTATCCGTTACAACCTGATTGGAGTACAAGTGGGTACTTTGGATGAGATTCGTCGTAGGGTCGATCAGCACAACCGACGGCGATTCAAGGACCGCGATCGAGCCGCTGCTCGCCAAGCCCTGGCGATCTACATGCGAGAGGTCATTGGTGTGGGGCTGCGCTACGAGTTTGATTACTTCCCGTTCAATGCCGACAAGCTGCAGGCCTGCCCCCAGAAACACCTGGGGAATCTCAAGGAGTTGCGAGGGCAATTGGGGCGGTTCTTGCAGTTCATCCAGCTTCTCAAGACGCTTGAAGGCCGGGCTGCACTACAGCCCAACCCAACGGTGGGTGATGCCAAGAATGAGACGCTCACGCGGATCATCACGTCCCAGGAGATTGCGACGTACCGTGCTTTCCACGAGGCGGTCACAGCCTACTTGAACGAACTGAGCAAGAAGAATCCCGACTTGCCAAAGGCGGTTGAGCTGGCATGCCAGGCGGCTGCGGTGATTCATCCGGAGCAGTGGCGGCAGGCTGGCGTTGCGGCTCCCGGAAACGGCTTTAGCAGTCTTGAGACCCGCTGGTTCCTCAAGACAGTGCTGGCCGATTTCGCGTAAGTAGCTGAGGCGCTGTACTCACCGATCGTTGCGGACACCCCGCCAGTCTTTGGCTGGCGGGGTGCTTTCAGTATTGGTACTATAGACATATGGCAGAAATCAAAACTAAAGTTACGGATGCAAGTGTTGAAGATTTTATAAACAGTGTTGAGAATGAGCGTCGCCGCAAAGACGCTTTTGTGTTATTAGAAATGTATAAGCGGGTAACGGGGTTAGAGCCGAAGATGTGGGGGCCGAGCATGATCGGCTTTGGCATGTATCATTACAAGTCTGATCGCAGCACGCAAGAAGGCGACTGGCCGCTAGCCGCCTTTTCGCCACGTAAGCAAAACCTAACCCTGTACGTGTACCCGCGAAAGTTCTCTGAGCTACTTAAGAATCTGGGCAAGCACAAAACAAGTGTTGGCTGCTTATATATTAATAAGCTCGATGATGTTGATCTTGCTGTGTTGGAAAAGCTAATCGCAGCCAGCTTCGCCTGGTCTCAAAAGGAGTTGGGGAACTAGCTAAAAGCTATATTTCATCGTATAGTTTTAGTAGTCCGCTACAGAGCGAGGGGAACTCAAGTGCGTTCTAGGGAAGAGATCATTCATGATGTCCGAATGCAGAATCAGGCGGTATTTAGTTACCGCGACCAGGTACAGGCCCGTGGTGCTCTGCGTACCTACATGGCCGAGATTCACCACGCCGGTTTGCGGTGGGAGTTCGACTGCAGACCCCGCGACATAAATAAGCTGCAGGGAAAGATTGCGCGGCACCGCAAGGCCATCGCGCAATTAGAGGCCCGCGCCAAGAACCTCCATGCGTTGATCAAACTCCTAAAGGAGTTTGAGGGTCGTACGGCCGTTGTGCTCAATCCGATGTGGCGGAGCAGGGAGGGCGCGCCTGAGATGCTTGTCCGAACACTGAACCCCGATGCAGCTGTGGTTTACAGCGCATTCCATGCTGCCGTTGTTGCCTATCTTGATGAGCTGGGCAAGCAGAACTCTGACGGGGCTACTATCGCCGATCGTGCTCGGTTGGCTGCCTACGTCGTCAATGCTCCTGCCTGGCGAGAGGCTGGTGTGTCGGTGTTTGGCGAAGGTGTCTGTGGCTACGGCAGCACCCGGCTGTTCCTTGGGGCTGTGCTTACAGAGCCGGAACAGTCTGGCTTGTTTGGTAGATGACCGCTCGCCCCATGAACACCCCGTCGACTAAGGTTGACGGGGTGTTTTTCTTTGTGGTTTAATAACAGCAACATGGTCGTCCTATAGCAGGCATGCGTCATCATTCGACGAATATCATGACCGGACACACAAGACCACTTGAGAATGAACCTCTCATCAACGTAACAAAAGGGATACTATGGCACAGCAAGACAAAGCTGCCCAAGACCTAGAGAACTATAACTATTACGAGAACAGTCTCAAGCACTGGCGTCGGTATGGTTCGTGGTTTAGCTGGGGCAGTCCAATTGGCCTAGGCTTATTCTGTATTTCCATTGCGATAACGCTGTGGATTCTGAGTCAAGCTTTTGGCTGGAGGTAGCCAACAAAACAGCACCGCTATTTGGTGGTGCTGTTTTGTTACTCAGTAACTAGGGGAAGTGAAAAAGTCGCTTGCTATGTCATAACTTGACATAGCAGGCGACAGTGAGCGTGGCACTTAACCTATGATCGAGACTTCGTCGACGCCCGGGAGCTCGCGAATCTGTTGAGCAACGTCCTCCGTCAGGTCAAGATCCGCTTCCCACGAACCATCGACTCCGTTGAAGTCCAGCAGACCATCGGTGCGACCGGCTGCGATGAAGTCGTCTGGCGATGCGGGCAATGCCTGCACATCAACCTGGGCCAGCTTGTAGGCCGCCCTCATCGCCGTGACGCCGACACCGTGTACGAAATAGTTCTTCATGTCTGACCCTTCTCGATGGAACGGAGCAAATCGATGATATAATAATATACTTAAGTATGCAAATTGTTGTATTATAGTCTTCTAACTTGTAATTAAGAAAGCGGGCAGAATGCGGCAACCACACCCTAAAAAAATTACAGCAGCAGAGTTAAAAGCTCTTATGCATACCACCGAAGATTCACGGTTTGATCTTGCACTACTGGTAGTTGTGCCGGTCGTTGGCATTGCTCTGCTTATAATATTCACAACCTACTGGGCTATTGCCGGCTTCTTGCTGACGCTTATTGGAATAGTTTGGGTAACCCTGCAAATTGCGAAAGCCAGTCTTACGGCTAACGCAGTTAAAGTATCGGTTCATAACTTTCCGGAAATCTACCACATTCTTAAAGAGGTGGTGTACGCTCTCGACTACAAGGAGCCGGTGGATATTTATATCGTCTCCGAGGGTACGGTGAATGCGTTTTTGGCGAAGTTTTTTGATACGAAATTTATTATTTTAAATTCCGAACTGGTCGAGGGTACACTTGACCGCGAGGCATCGTTGCAGATCAAATGGGTTATAGCGCGGTTTATTGGCGCTTTGAAGGCAAAGCATCATCGCCTATTCTTCTTGCGCATGATTGTCGATAGCATTGAAAAGATTAAAATTTTCAATATATTTATTTTGCCCTACGAGCGAGCAACGCAATACTCTGGCGATCAGATTGGTTTGGCGGTGTGTGGTGATCTAGGGCAAGCACTACATGCCTTTCAGCGATTTATGGTGGGGAATAAACTATCAAAGCACGTTAGCTTGAAAGGCTTACAGGCACAGAAAAGACAAATGGGGTTCTTTGCTATGGTTGCGCGGTTGCTTTCGAGTCATCCACATACTGTTGATCGCTTTCACAACTTGCTCGCCTTTGCAAAGATACGCTACCCGCACATGTATACAGATTACATACAGTCGCGAGAATAACGACTAGCTCCCCAGGGGTTTTTATTGTATAATTTACTCCGTCCAAGACAACGATGGAGGTGTTCTCATGGGTGGCAATGCTCCCCGTGGAGAGTTTGGCGGTTCGGCCCTCACGACAACTGTTGGCCAACTGAAGGTGGGTGAGTTCGGGTATATCGATCCCTCGGAGCTTGCCGTAAGGGGCGAGGAGGTGTTCCTTGATCCCGATGTGATCGTCACCCGTAGGGCGCCAGGCGAGACGATTCGCGTTGAGCGTGTCGCCGCGGGCTACCGCATCAGGTTTGTTGGTTTCACCGAGCACCATTGGGCGCGCAAGGAGCCATCCGCTGATGCCGTAAAGGTGGTCAGGATCTCTGTGGGCGGCGCCAACCATGTTCGGTGGTCCCGGCTACTGGCGGAGACGACTGTTGCAACCATGGCAAATGAGCTGCGCTACGTTGCGCGGGCCCAAGTCGAGGGATCGCCTGAGCGCCCTGAGGTCAGGGCTGAGGTGGTGGTCTTCAAGCTTCCTAAGGCTGGAAGGGTCGCTCTCAGGCGACGGTCTGGCGATAAGTACAGCATCGAGTTGGATAGTGGTTGGTGTCCGTTGACGGTTATTGTGGACTAAGAACTGCCGCTACGACAGATCAAGGAGTTATACATGTCGCGTCAACTGGGTAACTTTGCCGAACCCGGCGATGCAATAACCGTCGGTCGCCTGAAGCTTGGTGAGTTCGGGTACATCGCGTGCCAGGATGTCTCTGTGAAGGACAGGGTGGCCTACATCAACCGCGATGTCCGGGTGGCGCGCAGAGGCGGCAAGGAAGCAATTCGTGTGCGGCGAGTCGAAAGGGGTTGCGACATCACTTTTGTCGGCTTTAGCGAGCACCGGTGGCTTACTGGTGAACCAGCGCCAGACGCGATTGAGGTGCTCAAGATCACCTCGGGTGCCAAGAGTTATAACTCTTGGCATAGTCGACTCCACTGCACGAGTGTCGCAGACATACCAATTGGCTCGACGCGCCACGTACTGCGTGTGCACGTCCGCCATGGGCCTCAGGGTTGGACTGTTCAGGCGGGCATGGCCACCTTTGCTCGTCGCAAGGATGACATGGTGACGATCCGAAGGCCGGCCGTCAATCAGTACGAAATGCGGTTGACTCCGGCTGGGCGGTGGCAGCCATTGAGCGTTGAGAGCTAACCGTCCGGGACGTTAGAAAGGCCACCCCCGCTGATTGCGGCGGGGGTGGCCTGTTTTTTATTGGCTTTATTTGTGCTAGAAAGCAACGAATTCGATCACTCCCGACAGCTCAAGACTAAGCTTCTGGTGGTGATGGGCTGGATCCTTGAGCATGGCGACGGAAGTAAAAGGCGCAATACCGTCGGCGGCCGAAATAGTGACATGCGGAACGCCGTATTGATCGGGTAGGCCATGCGTGTTGACTCGAACTGCTTGAACGGAACCATCCCAGCAAGCTTCATAGACTTCAACCGTGCACTGTCGACCAAATAATGCCTCGTACTCCTGGGCGGTAACACCATGGCGTAATGTAACATGGTGGCAGTAGGTTGTGGCGTGTCGGGGCGGACATGCTTGCAAGAGGCGTGCACGCGACGGTTCATCGAGGCGTAGCCACAAAATCCCTTTGTCTGTATCCATAAAGAAATTGTATCAGATGGCTAGAGGCGAAAAAGGCCGCTGGGCGAGTATGAGTCGTCCAGCGGCCTAGGAAGCGCTACACGCGCACCCAGCTGTCCTGTCCGGCGTAGAAGGTGGCGAGCGGCACCGGGTTGTGGCCGTCGGTGAACCAACCGGCCAAGCCCTTGTCAAGCACTACGTGCTTGGACGGATCGTTGTCCTCGGGTGTCCAGAGGGGGGAGTTTTCGAAAGGCGCCGCCCCAACCTCTACCTTGACGCGTTGCTTCGCCTGGTTGATCTTGTGACTGGCGCTGGTCGTGGCCATACCCTGCAGCCAACCCAGCGACGCCGTCTGATCGATGTTCAGGACGGGCATCACCAGATCTTTGAAACGCCTGTCTATCCGGATTGATGCCGGTGTGACATCAAGTGCCAGCTCCGTTAGACTCAGGGCGTCCTTCGGTGGTGGGGTTGCGATAAGCCACATGTTGAGACCATCTGGCGTCGGGATCTTGAAGAGGCGGTTGTTCCCGACCCGAAAGACATCAATTTCGGCGGTCGAGATAAGCCGGATCGTCTTGTACCGCACCGAGCGGCCACCAGCCTGCGGTGCCGACCAGCTGTCAAACAAGGCCTCGGCTCCCATGGTGATCTTAACCGAAGTGGCCATAGCGAGGCCATGATCACCCGCTAGATCATGGAAGGTTTCCTTGAGGCCATGCTTGCTGGCAAAATTCCTCAGGTTGCCGAGCTTGCTGTCGAGTAAGTGGTTCGTTCCCTCAATCGAGTGAAGATAGGGCCGGAGCTTGGTGTATAGCCGAATCAGTCGACCCTGCAACGAAGCGTGTTCCTTGCCCAGCCCCTCCCATGCGGTAGAGCTTTCTTTGGCCACTGTAGCCATACAAAGCCCCAGGCTAGCGAAGTCGAACACCGTCGTGTGCTTCATGCGAACTCCCGCTGCTAGTAGAGACTGACATTGAAATTATAATTTAATATGGTAAATATACAAATTCTTTTTAGTGTACATTTAAGGTGATAACTGTAAACTAAAAAATGTCTTTGGAAAATGCCTATTTTCAGGAGAAGTCGTGACTAATACGAGGCAAGCCGTACAGGCTTTGCTGGCCACTGCGCCTCACTTTGAGCCCGCTATTCGCGAATTTTGGAATAGTTATGCCACCAACCCTTCTCCTTCGGAATTTTTCGACTCGGGTGATCACGAGGCGTACTTCGTTGTGCGAGTGGGACGGCTGCTGCAGGCTCGATTTGGGGACAGGCTGCGTCGTGGTGGGCGATTGACGCAAGCAGAGGTAGATCAGGCTCTTGACGATGTTGAGTACGAAAGGCGGACTAAGCTTCAGAACGACATCGTCCTGTATCTACTGAGGCGCCACTGGTACCACGGTAGCTCTACCCCGCGTATATCAGGGTGAGACAAGGGCGCCAGGCAGCATTGTTACCTGGCGCCCTCTATTCTAGAGCTGGCTACCGAGAAATTGTGAAATCTCTGACATCTCAATAAGCACCGACTTGCCGGAGAACATATCTTTAACTTGTATTTGGTTATTCTTTTGCTCTTGCTCGCCAATTATAAGAGCATAATGAGCTCCCATGCGATTAACATATTGAAGCTTCTTTTTTATCTTGCCTGGCTCCGTATATACAATTACTGGAATGCCGGCATCGCGGAGTTGCCCTGCGATTGTGAGTGACATATTCATCTCCGCATCGCTGAGCGGTACAACTACAACCTCGGCAAGGCTTTGCTTAGTGGGCATAATAACCTTGGCTTCGATGAGCTGGTAGAACAGGCGGGTCAGGCCAATAGAGATTCCGACACCAGGTAGTTCGGTAGTTGAGTAGTGCCCCGTGAGGTTGTCATAGCGCCCGCCCGAGCACACGCTGCCAATGCCTGGATAGTCGTTAAGAATTGTTTCATACACCGTGCCCGTGTAATAATCTAGGCCCCTGGCGATTTTGAGATCAATCTGGAATCGATGCTCGGGCATACCCGCGGCACGCAGCGCATCAACAAGGGTTTGTAAGCTGGCCAGACCCTCTTGTAAAGTGGTGGAATTCTGAGCAAATGGTTTGAGTTGCTCCAGTATCGTGTCGTTGCTCCCCTTGATAGCAATGAATTCGAGTAGTTGGTCGATAATCGAAGAGCTAAGCCCAAGTGCGGTGAGTTCGGCCCTGAATTGTTCAGGACCTAGTTTTTCAACTTTGTCGACTGCCCGCATAATATCGGTGGCTTTTTCGGTTTGGCCAAGGCTTGCAAAAAAACCATTAAGGATTCGGCGATCGTTAATGCGAATTGTGAATTCCCCAAAATTAAAACGCTCAAATATTTTATTTATAACAATCGGGAACTCGGCGTCAATAATTGGGCTATGCGAGCCAATTACATCAATATCACACTGGTAGAACTCACGGAAACGCCCGGCCTGCGAACGTTCGCCGCGGTGCACGCGGCTAATCTGATAGGCTCTAAACGGAAATACCAACTCATTCTGGTGTTGGGCAACGTAACGTGCCAACGGGACGGTCTGATCAAAGGGCAGCGCTAGCTCAGTTGTTCCCTTGGTAAACCGATAGACTTCTTTGGCAGTATCACCACCACTCTTAGCGAGTAGCACGTCGGCTATTTCTACGCCCACTGTATCAACAGGCGAAAACCCATGTAACTCATAGATCTCGCGAACGATTCCGAGCAGTCGGTTAAACTCAATCTGTTTAGATGGCAAGTATTCGGGGAATCCACTTGGGATCCGGGGTTGGGTGATGCGCATATAGTTCCTTGATCTATTATATGTTTATTATTTCATAAGTTGTCTCAGCAGGGCAAACACCTTACAATAAAAGTAGTATAAGCAAAAGGGGAATATGAATAACGAACCATCATCTCAAGCGCCTGTTACTCCACAAGCGCCAACACCAACACCAACACCAACACCAGCGCCAAATCCGGTGCCAATCCAGCCGCAGCCAACCAAAAAGCCTATATATAAACAACCGTGGTTCATTATATTAGTCTGCGTGCTTGTTTTGCCACTGATTATAATTCCACTGGTCATGTGGGTTATGAGCTCCTTTAGCTCTCCGACCGCCACCCTGTTCTATGATATGCTTGCCACCACCGGGCAGAAGAACATGGTTCGCCTCCATGCATACGAAGCATCATATGAATCAGAGGCAGATTTAGGCAAAAAACCGTATTTAGAGAGCCTCGCCCTCACCGAATATGACTATAAAACCAAGGCGTTTACAAATGTCTCGATATACCAGTCGAGGCTTTCGGCCGGAGCAGGAAAGTGTATTAAGGGCGAGGAGTTCCGCACAAAAACCAGCAGCTTAGATATCGATACATTCGACCAAGCGCTCGCCGCTGTAAACGATACTGAGCCAGCCGGCGAATATGCTCGCTTTTATACCAACTGTGACCGGAAGCGTAACCAGCGTGCGAAAATAACTGACGGTATCATTCCCGTTGGTGCCTCGAAACAGCAGCTTGATGATATGATCGCCGACATGAAGCAAAACGCGTATGTAACGCTTAAAGATGAAGGCGAGGCAGAGTTCCACGGCAAGAAAGGCCGCAAGATTAGCGTAAGTGTTGGGCTAACCGAGAGCACAAAAGGATATGAGTCTAATGCGTTTTACTTCTCTTTCCGCGACGGTACAACGGGTAAGGTAGGTGGCAACGGTGTTAATACCGATATTGTCGAAGATCAGTTCGATACAGTATACATTCAGCGGTCTCCCTCCGGCGCACTAAAAGGGTTTTACATTATTGACGAAAAGACTAAACTACCGATTTATAGCGAATTTTCAACGGTTAACAATGGCAAAGAAGGGTTTGCCCCGCTTGTTCGCAAGCACCACTACGAGTTCCCAACCAGCTTTGGGGTGGATGCCACAACTAAGCTAGAGAAACTATAAACCGCCGAGCGTTTTATGGATAAAAGGCGGCTTCTCATTGCGGTACGCTTGCTGTTCGGATTCCTGGTGCTCGCCGCCGCTATTATTCAGGCGGTGAGCTTGCAGCAGGCTGGGGTTTTTGACCCAATTAATTACCTCAGTTATTTTACAAATCTCAGCAATATACTTGCCGCGACAATCTTCATTATTAGCACGGGCTATCTCATAAAACGGCGACCTCCAACCAAGACTGACGATATAATTCGTGGTGCCTCTGTGCTCTATATGGCTGTGACCGGCGTGGTGTATGTCAGCTTGCTTTCGGGAATAGAAGTGAGCTTACAAATTCCATGGATCAACATTTTATTGCACTATATTATGCCAGTTGTCGTGGTGATCGACTGGTTGTACCAGCCGCAAAAGAATCAACTGTCATTTAGCAATATTCTAAGTTGGCTACTGTTCCCGGCAGCTTATTTGATATATTCTTTGCTGCGTGGTGCATATATTGGTTGGTATCCGTACCCCTTCTTGAATCCGGCCAGCGTTGGGGGCTATGGAAATGTTGCACTTTACTGCGCGGGGATTTTAATAGTCTTTCTTGTGCTCGGTATTCTGCTTATGAAGCTTGGCAACGCATTTAAGCGGCATGTTTAAGCGGGGCATATTCAGTCAAAAATTCCTTTTGCCTTTGTGTGGTTGCGATTGCTCCTTTGGCTATTCCTTCAAGTGAGTCGATTAGCGTAAAGAGCTCGCCTGACATGTCCATAACGTCACTTTTTTTAAAGTAACGACGTGCGGATCTACAGTGCGACAACACGAGTTTTGATTGCTGAAGAGCGCCTACCTCCCAAAAATACTGCTTCAATTGTTCGCCTAATACAGGTACGTCGTAGGTGCCCGCGCTGACAGCAATACCTTGCAGTAAATCCACGACGACTGAGGTCATCTGGCCTTTTGTAAAATCGTCGCGCCAGTCGTGCAAGTCATCGCTCAGCTGCCTGGCAATTAGGTAGTGCCTAAACGCTATCTCAAGATAGCGCAGTTGCTCCTGGGTCGCTCCAATACTTTCAGCTATTAGAAGCGGTCCAAGCGCATGGGCGAGAGACTTCTCGGCTAACTTTTGCCTTGTTGTGTACTGTGGCAACACTCCAATTGTTATGCGACCATCGGTTACTCGACAGCTTGCATGGTTCAGCTCCCAGATATTGGTGCTATCCACTGTGTCGAATATTCGGCTCACCGATACATAGCTTGCTGCAGCCCCACTGTACGCAGCGATCGACGAGCGGAGCGCCCAGTTGGCCACGGGTAAACTTGTTTGTGATCTATCATGATCCAGCAGGGCATCGTAGGTGGTATAGGCTAGCCAGCAGAGGAAGTTTGCTTCGCAAAGAATACGTAAGGATGAAGAGGGGACTTTTTGCTGTAAAGAAGCGTGTAGCGAGTTACAGAAAAGCACAGGCATAAGCAGAATTTCTTCGTTCTTGTCGGCTCGTACAACCGACGACATGGCCACCCGTAGGTGGGGGCGAAGTCCGCTCGGGGCATTGGCTACCAGTGTGTATATGGGCTTAATCATGTCTTGGTAGCACTGGCTTCTTTGTTGTCGGGTGGGCGAGTCGCGAGGCGAAGCAGTAACGATTTTGCCAAACAGCGTATGTAGCTGCTGATTGCTTAGATAGGCACTTTTAAGGTCTGCGCTTTGAGCTTTTTTAAGATAGTGTGCAAGACCTTTAGGGAGAGTGGTAAACTCTTGCAGGATAAGCCCCGCAATAATATTGAGGCCAAGATCAGGCGTTGCAGTTGCATCGAGGTAGGGTCCGCCAACCTTTTGTTCAGCGGCAACGAGCCGCTTTAATATGATGGCGATATCCTTGCCTGTTAAAAGCGTTTCATTATACCTTAGCAATGCATAATACGAAAAAAGCATTACAAAGATATCAAAATCCTGAGGCGTGGAGCTTAAAATAGTTCGGAGCTGCTGCGCTATGCGGCTATTCTTTTTATGTAAGAGCTGTTTAGCGTAGTGCAGTGCCTGTTTTTCATTCGTGTTCATCACTTTTCCGGGGTATGGTGATAATAAATTCTGTGTATTCCCGGGAGTCGCCAAGGCTCAATTTACCTTTAAAATGTTTCTCAATAATTTGCTGAGCAATAAATAGGCCGATACCCATACCTGTCTTTTTCGTGCTATAGAATGGCTGGAACAGTTTGCCTCGTACTTCATTACTAATGCCAATCCCCCAGTCTTTTACGGATACAGTAATGTACTTATCGGACTGTATTGCATCGATTACGACTTTGTTATTCTTATTCTTATCGTTTTCGTAGGCATCGACTGCATTTGCGGCAAGTATGGCCACTGCTTGGCTAAAGCGTGTTGGGTCACCGGTGAATGAAAAGCCCTGCCGTGGTTCGGCGTGTAGCTCTATTGCTACGTTTGAGCTGCGTGATTGCTGTTGCAATAGGGTAACAGTCTCTTTGATACGATTTGTTACGCTAAAACGTCGTTCTTGGTTGTCGCCTTGTAACTGATCACGTACCTTTTCGACCATACGATCGAGGTAGCGGACACTATTCATTGCCCGTGTAACTGCCTGTGAGCGTTGTTCGCTATGCTGCAAGTCTTCTATGTCGAGTGTTAGCACCGTGAGATGATTTGCCAGGTCGTGCAACAGAGCGGCGCTTAGTTGCCCCATCTCGGCAAATCGGTAAAGCTGTTGCATCTCCTGGAATTGTAGAGCCTCAAGCTCCAGCGTCCTTTCGGCAACCCGAACCTCAAGCAGCTCCTTTTCTTTAAGCAGCTCAGCTTCGGCATTTCGAGCTTTTTCTAGGGATGCCTCCATTCGTTTGCCGAAAAGCCACGATACAAGTGCCATAATGCCAAAAAGTATGCTGTATCCTATGACGTCACCAAAGTGTGAGGGTGTAATTGTTGGTGAAAGCTGCGGGTGGTATATTCCGGCAGAGATAATTAGCTGGAGTATCATTAATACGATCGTTGCCCAGGCGGCGGCGTATAGGCTATGCCGCGGCCCTTGCAAGATGCCAGCTAGTACGATTGTAAAACCGATGAGTAGAATGCCAAACGGGGTATTTATGCCCCAGGTTGTGATAATTATGAATGCCTGTACGCCGTAAAAAAGCACCAGTAGTTGAGCGGCGTATTGATATCTTCGTAACCTCCATAGCCAATAAATACCGCCTATAATTGCAAAGGCGCCAAGGCAAAGCAGTATGCGACTGAATACATATGTATTGTTGGCTAGGGCAAAGCTGGTTAGAAGCAATACAAAAAGTGCTGATGTGACAAGAAATGTACCGGTCAGTAACAGAATGAAAACAACTTCTCGCTCAGGGCGGGCCGCGGCGGTAGGGTGTAATAAAAATAAGCGTTGGAAGAGCTTATTGTGCATATATTATATCTAACTTGAATTGGTTAATTGGCTTCGTGATCGTACCAAGGAGCGCCCACGCTCGCCTCTTCGGCGAGTTGATTCTGTACGGCCTCGCTGCTGCGCGCACTTTCATCATTTAATATTGCAGATAGAGTATTTTCCATGTCTAGAGCCTTTCTATCGGTTTTTGTTAGGCGTTATCGACCATATAACCTATACCATAGGCAGTTTTAATTATAGGCGTTTTAAATGGCCGGTCAATTTTATCACGGAGATATTTGATATGAACATCAACCGTACTACTCCAGCTGTCTTTTGAGGTTTCCCACGCGTGGTTGAGGATCATTGTCCGCGTAACGGCCCGTCCTTTATTATGTAGCAAATATTCAAGGATGTCGAATTCCTTACGGCGCAGCACGATTGGAATGCCTGATCGCTCAACGTGACGACGATCGACATCGACTACCAGGTCTTTGTGCGTCAGAATGTTTTTGTTAATGTGGCGCTTTTGTCGGCGGGCCAGCGCGTGCACACGCGCTTGTAGCTCCCCGCGGTCAAAAGGCTTGGTCAGATAGTCATCGGCACCACAATTAAGTAAAGAAACAAGTGAGGCTTTTTCTTTAACACCGGTAAGGATGAGGATTGGTGTATCAAACTGGGCGTCACGTAGGCTTCGGCACACTTCATCACCTGACATATCTGGAAGATTAAGATCTAAGATAATAACGCTGTAGTCTATGCTTGTTGCTTTAGAAATGCCGTCTGTGCCGTTTTGGACTGCGTCTACTACGAAGTTTTTACCAAGCAATTGCTTAATTCTCTCCGCTAGCCGCTGATTGTCTTCAATAATAAGTAACTTCATAGTACGTCTCTAACAAATTAGTATAAAACAAAAATCTTAATTAATTATTAAATAACAGGGGTGCAGCTATTGATAGCGAGCATCAATTGACAGGGAATCGACCTGCTTACCACGGTGATCCTGCGAGAATACCTCGAGTTGTACTGTTTCAGCTTGTTTCGGCGGTCGCGTAAAATCTAGCTCGCTTTCAAAATGTCCTGAAGGTTTTGCAATAATGTTGCCTCTTGCAATGAGCGCACCGCTACTGGTGATGCATTTATATGATAGCACTTCATCTTTGGCGGGTTTATATAAACCACGAATAGTTCCCCCTTGGCGTATGGGATTGCCCGGGGCGATGTTGTAAAGGGTTATGGTGCGCTTGCTGCTAACTACGTCTTTTGGCGGCTGTGCTGGATCGGCTTGCTGGTGATTAATAATACTAAAGATAAGTCCAATAACAACAAGAGCGCTCAAGCCGAAAGTAAATCCCTCGCGTTTTTTGCTCAACGTATAATTCCTTGCATCATGGCAGAGAGTTAACTTGGGACCAGAGGCTGCCGCAGCTGGACGCATGGCAAGCACACCAACTTGCCTCTGGTCAAACACATAACGTACACTAGGTGTTCGTTTTATGTTTGCTTTAGAGTATAGATTGCCAGACTTAAATCTTTATTAAATAACTGCATATTTTTAAAAAAGCCCGTGGCAATGCGCATTCACGCATTGCCACGGGCTCAACTCCGCCACTCCGTAGCTTTGTGGCGCAGGATTTTGAGTGACCGCTGCACGCTGGGTTGGTGCACCGTACGCGCGAGCTGGCTCACCCAATCGTCGAACGCCGTAGCTGTACTGTCGGTGAACAGCAACGAGACGGCGTGCTTGTAGCGCAGAAAAGCACGCCACACTTGCAGCGAGCCCAGCGCATCACGGTAGGGGAGCTCTAGGTTTGCAGGGCAGAGCTCCAGCACTCGTGCGTACCTTCCGAACTCTCCTTGGTCATTCCGCGCAAAGATGTCATACATCTCCGTCCGCCACGGTTGACTGTTGTCGGCGTTTGGAATTTCTGAGTGCACCCAGCTGGGAATCTCTTGCACGCCCATGTGACCGAGATGCAAGCGGTTTTGCGCCCAGCCAAAAGCTTCGTCGACCAGCGTTTGTCCAAGCGAGTCGCCGTTTCGAATCCGCCTATCTACCCGATCAAGCCCCGCGATCCACTCGGCCGGCAATAGCTGCGATACTGCCGCAAAGTAGGGCAGAAAGTGGCCTGTGTTTTGGGCGTCGGTGTACCTGGCGCCCACCACGGCAATTCGCCACTCGCGGTCATGCTGGAGCACCTTGGTGGCCGGCTTGGCTTTGATCCCGCTATCCCTTAGCAGCTTGATGAGCTGCGCGGTGTGCAGGGGGTGCACCATAATTACTTTCCACCTCCGACAACGGCTCCGGCCAGCAAAAGCGTACTGGCCAGATCGGTTCCGGTGCCCAGTGTGAGGGCCTTGATCTTGACGTTCGCTAGCCTTCGCGATCGCAGGTAGACAACGATCGGTCCCCGAAACCGGCCAATTGCTTGCGTCACCAGCAGGATAGCGCCCAGAATATCAAGCGCACCCTTACCTTTGAGCACCCAGATGGCTTGTACCACCTGGGGTGAGGCCTTCAGCGAGATGAGATAGCCGCACCGCGCCCACGGACTCCTGGGGCCAAACCCAAAGAGCGCCATGAGAATAGTCAGAATCCACAACCCGCAAAGGTCGATCTGGAAGATGATGTAATCCCACGGCTTCAGCGTGATGCCGTTGACAAACTGCATGATCACGATTGTCGTGTTGCCGACGATGATCGTGAAATACTGCAGCAGGCTGGCGCCCATCTCTTCCTTTTCCTTGCCGGTCAATTCGGCGAAAGCCTCCAAAGTGAGCCAAGTGGCCACAATAATTGCTATCTCCGCCGAAATCATCCAGCCGATGAGCGGGGACCGCCCATTGAGCACAGCATCGCCCTGGCGTACCCAGAAAGCGATGATGACCAGCAGGAAAAACGTATTCAGTTTTTGCGTACTCCAGAACTGGACACTCCACCAAAGTGCCCAGAGCGGTGATAGCGCACGCCGCACTCTCGTTATACTGTTAACTGTCTTGTGCATGAGCACAACGGCACTTCCCTTCGTTCGGGATGGCCATATTATAACTGATATTTGCGTATTATTCTACTTTATGAAATTGTACCGAACATGCCCAGCCTGGTAATTCATATATGAAGTTGTTATAATTCCCTCATATCTGTTTAGGGCGCCGTGGCGGAGTGGTGACGCAGCGGTCTGCAAAACCGCGTACACCGGTTCAATTCCGGTCGGTGCCTCCAGATATTTTTCCGCGGGCGAGTGGCGGAATTGGTATACGCGACGGACTTAAAATCCGTTGGTCTTAACAACCTTGCGGGTTCAAGTCCCGCCTCGCCTACCAGAATTTATAAAGGTCGCCTTTTGGGGCGATTTTTATTATGCCGGAATTGCTATTACCAGAGGTTACATGGTATAGTTATGGTATCAATATAAAAATCTCTTAAGAGAGAGGGCGAATATGACTCCACTAATTATTGTCGGTGTAATTGTACTAATCCTAATTATCTTCCTGTGGGCAACATACAACAGTCTTGTTAAGTTGAATGTGCGTGTTGAAGAGGCTTGGAGCGATATAACTGTTCAGCTTAAGCGCCGGCTGGATCTCATCCCTAACCTGATCAATACTGTCAAAGGATACGCTGCGCACGAAAAAGGTGTGTTCGAGGCCGTAACCGAGGCCCGTGCAAACGCATTGAACGCACAGGGCGTTAAAGAAACGGCAGCTGCAGAGAATCAGTTTGAAGGTGCGCTCAAGAGTTTGTTTGCCGTTTCAGAGAACTACCCGCAACTTCGTGCTAGCGAGAATTTCCAGCAATTACAGCAAGAACTTGTTGATACTGAAGATAAAATTCAGGCTTCTCGTCGTTTCTACAACGGGGGTGTGCGTGACCTAAACACTAAGATTCAATTGTTCCCAAACAACCTTTTTGCCGGTTGGTTGGGCTTTAAGAATCGCGAATTCTTTGAGGTAGAAGACATGGCTTCTGCCGAAAAGCCTGTTGAAGTTTCATTCTAGGCCTGGGAGGATAATTTTACACCTATGTATTCAGCTATTGCAGCAAACAAGAGAAATACGGTCATTATTATGGCCGCTTTTCTCGTAATTATTGGTGGACTTGGCTGGTTAGCGAGTGTCATTTATGGCAACAGCTCTATCACGCTAATTGTGGTAGCAATTGCGGCTATATATGCGCTCATTCAGTATTTTGCGGCTGCAAAAATTGCCATTGCAGTAAGTGGTGGTAAAGAGATAACTAAAAGCGATAATCCGCGGCTATGGCGTACAGTTGAGAACCTCAGTATTGCAACCGGTATGCCAATGCCACGAGTGTTCATTATTGATGACCCAGCATTGAATGCCTTTGCAACCGGGCGAGATCCTAAGCATGCGGTGGTGGCGGCAACAAGCGGTATCCTTGAAGCGCTTGACGATACCGAGCTTGAAGCCGTGATGGCGCATGAGTTGGGCCATGTGCGAAACTATGATATCCGCGTGTCAATGATAACGTTTGGTCTAGTAAGCGCGATTGGTATGCTGTGCGACTTCTTCTTGCACATGATGTGGTTTGGCGGCGATGACCGTGATAACGTACCACCACAGGTTATGATCTTTGGGATTGTCGCCATTATCCTTGCCCCAATTGTTGCAACACTTGTGCAGCTTGCGGTGTCGCGCCAGCGTGAATACCTGGCGGACTCTACAGGGGCTATGACTACTCGATATCCTGAGGGCTTGGCTCGCGCTCTTGAGAAGATCCAGCAGCAAGGCGCAACGCTCCAGCGTCAAAATGGCTCAACTGCACACTTGTTCTTCGCCAACCCGCTAAAGGCTAACTTTTTGGGTAGATTGTTTAGTACGCACCCGCCGATTGAGGACCGCATTGCTCGATTACGTAATATGACCGATAAGATGTAGTAGCTATGGCTCAAACAAAAACAAAAACGCAGAAGAAAACTCTAGGTGCCTTTGCGACGGCGAAGCGCCGTATTAAGGATTTTCTAGATCGTCGTCCACATCGTAGTTTCCGGCTTTCGAGGCGGCGGGATTACGTTCGGGATTTTCCGATTGCCGGATATTGGGCATTTAGTGCAGAAGTGTGGCAGATTGTTTGGCGGCACAAGAGACTATTCGGTGGAGTGATTGCAGTCTACGCAATTATGAGTGTTCTAGCGGTGGGAATGGTTTCGCAAGAGACATACAACGAGCTTAGCGGCTATTTGCAAGAGGTAGGCAATGATATTTATGGTGGGGATCTAGGTGGGCTTACCAGGGCATTAGTTATTTTTGGGTCGACTATTATGGGCGATTTAAACACCGCTCCGTCTGAAGCTCAGCAGATATATGCTGGCCTTTTGGCAGTATTGGCATGGTTGACTGTTGTGTGGCTATTGCGCCAGCTGCTGGCTGGTCACGCCGTAAAATTGCGCGACGGCATCTATACGTCTGGTGCGCCACTCGTTGCAACCTTTGTGGTGATTCTC
>DASUUR010000079.1:0-11409 GCA_036373975.1 Saccharimonadales bacterium (SeqCode) | reverse complement strand
TATAGCTTTTGTTTCTTTATCACCAGAATAGTAAAACGCAATCAGTTCACTTTCTATGCCTGCATATGATTGCGTAAACATGTTCCCGTCAATATTCTTCAAGACACCTATCGTGCCATAGTAGGCGCTGTTACCAAGATGCAGACTAGCATATAACGCAAAGCCATCGGTGCTTGGCCGGTAGTCTTTATCCAGTATGGCTTTTCTTATTTCTGGATGCCTATCGGTTAATCCGGGATGTTCAACGGTACAGAAGGAGACTAGCATACGTTTGGCGATGTTCAGGGGCTTGATGTCTTCTAGCACCATGGTAACAACCTTGCCTTCAAGGTAATCACCCATGGTTTGTCCTTCGGGAATTTTGATGGACGTGGATAACATATAGTGAATGCCGTTATAGAATTCTGCAAACTCTTTGTCGTAGAAAGCGCCCGACAACTCGTTACATTCTTTACATAAGCTATACTCCGAAAGTCCGCTTTGACTTATTCTGCCGCGTGGCTTGTAGTCGTTACCGTCTTCGTCTTTATGGAGCGTCTTGAACAACTCATTACCACCGTAAAGCTTGGTTTTCTCGCCACCACCTGCCGCGCGCGGTATGTAATGCTCCTGTGAAAGCTTCTTTTCTTCGCCGCAAATCCTGCATTTTCCATAGACTTTTTTCTTAGCCATATATACTAAAGACCAGCGTCAATTAAAGCTAACATTTCAGTAATTGATTGACGAAGCTCCGTGTCTGTATATTCTGCATTTTGTGTGTTTTCAGGGTGGTGGATTTTATTACGAATGTAGGTGTACAGAGTTGTATTGTATGCGGGTTGCGGCACGCCACCACTTACCCTTATCCAGCTTTTGCTTTGTATGAGACCTTTTGAAGTGAAGTAGTTTTCTAGGGCTGCCTCTCTAAAATTACTGGTCTGCTCCTGAATAAAGCCATACAGCTCATTATGCAGCTCAACAGTAGGTAGATCATAAGCGCTAAAGTTGACCTCACCCCAAGATGGGCTCCAAGGAAAATGCCCAAAGCTACTATCGCGAGCATCCGTTATAACGACCTCATCACGCCCGTCACGTTTGAAAAGAAAAAGTCCCGGACCATCCGTAATAGCATCTTTGAATATGTAAGGCGAGTGAGTGGATAGGAATATCTGCTTGTCTTTACTTTCTTCAAGCAGTAAGCGTAATAACTCTTTCTGCGCTTTAGGGTGTAGATGAGCCTCTGGCTCGTCAATCAGGTAAATGATCTTGCCTTTTGAGGCATTACCAATATTACGGAGCATCAGCAGAGCAATAATCATCTCAACGCCAGAGCCAAGATCTTTTGACAGGATTTGTAGTAGCGAAGCATCGTCTCGTAGGGCGAGCATGCCGGTCCCAAACGGTTGTAAGTAATTAATTATGTCCAGCTTGAGGTTTTTGTATTTTTCATTGTCCAAGAAAGCAGCAAGGTCGTCAGCCACCTTCTGCCCTGCGTTTGACTGTGCGGCGTCCTTAGCTTGCTGGAAATAGTCTCCCGTAAGACTATCGATGAGTGCCTGTTTTTTAGCCGCGTCATTGTTAACATTTTTAATGAAGCGCCAGTTCAAATCATCACATATACGCTCAAAGGTTGTTTTGTAGTTACCTTGCGTAAGTTGGCGCGTGCGGTTCTTATCAAAGTAAAAAATGTTTAACTCGTCCCCATCAATATTTTCTGCGGAGAAGGAGCGAACAAAATCAATAATAGGCTTGCCGCTGTCCTGCCCACCTGCGTTCAAGTAATTGGTAGTCGTGTTGTTGAAGACCGAGGAAACCTGAAAGGGAGTGGACAATAGCTTACCGGGCGATTTGCCGTTACGAGGCTTCGCAGTAAACGTAATACCATCAGCTTCATACGAACAGTCCCTGTAAACGGGCGGCATTTTGCACTTGAAGTTAGCACTACTTTTGTATGACACGGATAGCGCCTGTTCCATATCTTTAAAGTCACTAATATCCATGGTGTTATTTGTTGAGTAGGTACTTTGCGTCAGGAAATTTATAGCCTCAAGTACGGTTGTCTTGCCGCTTCCATTCTCACCGATAAGAATATTGAGACCGCTTCCGGGTGTTGTGCCGTCGGGTACATTAAACTCGCCAATAGTTTCATCGGCAAAACATCTTAGGTTTTTGATTGTGAGTGTCTTGATAAACATCTGTACTTATTGTACTTGATGTCACACTGTTTCAAACGCTTTCGTCTTACAGCAATTACACCCTAGAGAACATAGCTAACTTCCGTGGTTACACCAGCCTTAACTCCACCCATAACTTGCTGTGCATCATTCCAGCCAGTAGTGATGTCTGCTAGGATATCTTCAAGTGGACGGGTTTCAAGTAAGCTAACCCAATCTCCACCATGTGAAATTATTTCATGTTCTACTATACTTTTTACAGAGGTCAGCACTCCAAAAAGCTGGCCTCTTTTGGTGCATCGGTACATATTTAATGCTGTAGTTTTTATGGAAAATACCCCTGCCAGAGGTGATTCGATTCCAATCTTCTACCTTGACAGAGCTATTGGTACACTTTATATGGTCGATTTCGACCTCTGTTGGATGTACTGATGCTGTTGTGTTGAAGTCTACAGATCTCGTATTGTACGTGTGAAAAATGAATATATACTGAGAGCATGACTCTGATCGACTTAATCAATGACTTAACCGGCGCTACGAAGCAAGCCAAGTTCGACAGAATTAGGCGCACTGGGCAATCGCTAGAGGCTATAGAGGAGTGGATATCCGATAATACTGATGTAGGCGTACTAGAGAACTACTTTGAGAGCCAAGCAGTACTTGCGATTGCCATGGATCAAGGATCGCAACTGGTTATTAGGCTACAAAAAAGGCTGGGCCGCTCTAATATAGAGAACGAGTTAGATGATCTGATTCAAATTGCCCAGGAGCTGCTGCTTCTCAAATACGTAGTAGCCTACGACTTCGGCTTCCGCCTAACCGGTGAACATGCAATTCGTGCCCAATATCCCGATTTAACTGCAGTTGCCAATCTTGACGAAGGCACCCTTCTTATGCACGTGCGCGAGGCATACAACTCGTTGAACTGCCTAATCGAGAAATACCCGCACTAATCCTAACTGAACATGATTTTAAAAACCGCGAGGTAAAACTATTAGGATCTATGCCTCGTCTTACGAACCATCGGTACCTAGATATTAATCATGATCTTTCTTTGATGTGGCATACGGACCCATTTACGTACGGGACGCCTAGTCCTGACGAACAGTGGGATTTGCATCCGTACTTTGTGCCGTACAAGTCACTGACTGAGGCTGGGCTGATCGAGCATCGTAAGAGGATCTCGAAGGGAGCGGCCAAGTTTACCGCAGAGGGCTGGACGGGCTGCGGAGCATTTTCGGCGGAACCTACTACAAGGCTCGGAGGCTTGAGGTCGAGGAAAGGCTGGAACGCGAGACGGCCGACAATAAGGGTGCGTACCGGACAGCTCCGAAGCCAAAAGGGCCGGTCAAGGTACGCGATGGTGAATCCGGAGATTGATGTGAAACTACTGGCGAGAGCTTGTATTGCTATTGCGCGGTTGCAGTTGGCGGAGGAGAAGAAAAAGAAGATGAAATAGCCGCACCACTACCTCTCATCCTGATTGCTTACACCTATAGACCTTAATCGTCCTCATACTAATCTATACAATCATTGCCCAAACCTATTGTCTAACGGCTGAGGCTGTCATATAATAGCAATATGGGAAATAAAATATCAGAATCAGCTGCCGTTGAGAGTTTGAAGCGTCTGTATGGAGATAGCACCTCAGACTTTATAAGTATCAAGGACATCTTTAGCAACGCCGGCCGTGCGGATAGAGATCAGGAGGCCAACAGGAACTGGCTGTACAATAAATTGTCAGCTCTGAATCCTCACCTCCTGTTCGAGAAGAGATTTACTGTACGCAATGGCACTAGGTCATTAGAGGGTCTAGTCTTGACCACTAAGGGACGTGCCGCGCTTGGTAGAAATGCAATAACAGTAGGCAAACCTGGCGCAGTGCAGGCTAGTCGAAAGCCAACTTTTGAATCTGTTAAGGCCGATGTCGACACCCTTCGCGCGGAGTTTCCAGCCCTGAGGATCGTATTCGACGTTAGGTTAAATGATGACGCTAGATCTAGCTAGGTAGAGGGCAAAGGATGTTAGAGACAATTGGGGGAGGAGCAATAATCGTAGCACTCACGCTCGCAATAACGTATGGCGCAATTATTCTAGTTGCTCTCTTCCATCCAGACCCCAAGCGTAGAGAGCATGCAGACTCTCTATTAAAGCACCATAGGTTTACTCGAAAACTTCCGCGCCATCGCAGATAATGTATCAGCGTTCATGAGGTTGTCTCATTGCTACCCCTGCATGATGCAACCGTCCACGCGCAGTTTCAGCTCCAATATCAAAGTGTTTAGCGATCTTCTTGCAGCTCCAGCCGTGGCATAGAGCTGGGCTGCTTCCCTCACCTGCTCGCCAGTGAGCGCTGGTGCTGTGGTGTCGATGCCACGGGAGCGGAGGTGCTTGCCAATGGTGATGCGGTGGATGCCGTAGTGCTTGGCTAGTTGGTAGACACTGGAGCCGGCTTGGTACTGCTCGACGAGCTCATCGAGTTCGTGGGGCTTTAGCTTGCGCAGAGTCTTGAAGGACTTGGGTGGCGGTGCGGGGCCTGCGCCGTTCGGCGTATCGAACCAGGTCTTGGCAAGATCAAGAAGCCTCTGAACAGGGGTGAAGCGGTTTGAAAGTGCCTCAATCGCCCCCACCAGAAATTATCTATTCAAATAGTGAGAACGCCCCGCTGAAACAGCGAGGCGTTCTCACTATTTCAACGAGGCGGTGCTGTGGCTTCCGACTAGGGCCGGAAACCACAGGTCAGTTTGACTGTATTCCAGCCGTCATCGCTCAACCACTCGAGGTCCGAGCCAACTTGGCGCGCAGCCTCCAACATGGAAGGCACCTGCTGAGGCGCTCGACCATTGTCCTCGATCTGCAGGACAAAACCCATAGGGTAAGCGGAGAACTGCATCTTGATCTCTGTTGCTCCACGATCCTGCAGATCTTTGCGCGCGCCGGCAAGAACCTTGTCGAGCATCTGCGCCAATGCCGGCCTGATCGATATCAAGCCAAAACGCGTCGTGGCACCAATGAGACGACAGTCGGCTTGTTCGCTGAGATGAGGCCGGAAATGATGCATGACGATATCGGCGATCGGCGTACTTTCGGCCGGGTGAATCCTCACGAGAGGCTCCTAACTGAGTTCCGATGAAGCACAGCGCTACACATGTCCCGAACGGAATACCATTCGATCGCTCTATTTATGGCACATCTACGCCTCTTTTACTAGTTAAATAAATTTCATCCTTTACATTTTGAGGGAACTAGTAGTACTGTCTTGGCACGCTAGGCCTCCCGGTCTAGCGTAACTCCTCTTTAAGGATTGGTGATTCTGATGGGACGTCGTCACGGAGGCAGGGGTAGCTGCGACATCAATTGCCTGGGTTGCCGTCGATGCAACTTCGGATCCGGCGATCCAGTCTACGACTCGCGAACCTCAACCGCACCCGTCCATGCAACAACCACCGATGGACAAGAAGTGACTGTGTCGTTTGGCAAGGGTTCAAATGAAAATGAGCTCTTCATAGCTGACGGCCATGTCGAAGACCCCAAAGAGTTCTGGGGCGAACACGGCGTAAAGGGTCACGATCACTTCTTCGGCAATGGCGAGGGAACAAACCGCGATAAGTTCACGGGCTGAGAGAGGTAAGCGCTGGTGGGTCAGTGACCCACCAGTGTAAAATTAGTTTATAATAGCAGAGTAACGAGAAGGTATAATGCCCAAGACAAGTAAAAGAAAAAAGATGCTAGACAGGCTACTGCTGGAGTTTGGGTATTTCCTATGGTATAAAACTGACCAGGTCGATTCGGCTAACAAGCTAGCCATAGGAGGCTACGGGAGAATTAATACCGGGCTCTGGAATTGGTTTTCGTCTAAATTTCCGACGAAGCACCTAGGAAGCAGGTTTATTGTTGATCTCAATCGGACCCTCGCCCTAAAATACGACGATAGGGACGAACTCGCACGTGTCAATAGCGAAGACATGAGTGAAGATTATACTTTTTTCTTCGAGGAGAATTACGATATTAAGAGCGAGTATGTAGACGTATCAAACCCATACTTTGAGCTTGGCAACTACTTATGGCATAAAATTAATGCTATTAGTCTCAAAGATGACCAATTATCATTGGAGTGTGCAAAGATTTGTCTACAACTAATTGACACCTTCGACGAAGGATTACCCACTAAGAAGTGCGGTTATAGCTTTATGATTGAATTGCACCATTGGGCACTCCTTAAACAAGGCGGCATGCGTGAAGCCCTACAGTATGGCGAAATTATTAAGCGTGAACACCCCGGCTTCTTCGTCGAGGAGGCCTATGACGGAGATCTTTGATGCCTAAGAGAAGCCGAGAAAAACTGATACTGGATAAGTTATTGTTCGAACTTGGTTACTTTATGTGGTATAAAATTGATCAGATAGATCCACGTGACAAGCAGACACTTAGTGATTATAGAAACATCATGTATGAGCTGAGATTGTGGTTTACTCCTAAATTTCCCGGGAGGGACCTGGGGTCCAAGTTTACTACCGACCTTGAGCACATTATAGAGCTCAAGTACAAAGGCAATGTCAAACTTGCACAGGCTATTAGCGAGGAGATGAAGAGCATCCATAGCCTATTTTTCACAGATGGCATCTTAGTCAAGGATGAGTACGTTGATATATCTAATGCCTTTTATGAAATCGGTAACTTTTTGTGGCATAAGATTGACATGTTAAGCCTGAGGAGTTCAAGCTCCTCTAGCGAATACGCGCGGTTTTGTCTGTATTTAATTGACTCTTTTGACACCAGGATGCCCGCAAAAAGGCAAGGGTACGGTTTCATGATAAAGCTACGCTATTGGGCGCTCCTGAAACAAGGCGGCATAAAAAAGGCGTTGCAATACGGTGAAACGATCAAAAAGGAATACCCAGACTTTTTTAATAAGTGAGAAAAGTAAGAGTAATTATCCACAGTAAAAGGGCGCCTCGGATTCTTTGAAATGCTTATAGATTGACAGCCCCGTTACACCCTGTTATGATCTGTTCTTGTTCGCACAAGCAAAGGAGAGGCTGTGATTCTCACCGGCAGGGGCAAGTTTTTCAAAGCCGACCTTGCTGTGAAGTTTAACTTACCTGTTCGGATGAACGAAGAACAGGTAAGTGGCCTGGAGGCATTTCTCTCGATCCATTGCCTTGAGGCTGTGAGGGTCCTTGGTGCAGCAACCATCGATCCGTACTGGCCCGGCAAGCGATCTGTGAACCTCAAACGAGAGCTACGATTCGACGATCTCAAGGCGACGATCGAAGTTAGCGGTACGGTTCCTAAGCGAGCGCCGGTTGACCTCGTCAATGATCACCTGCAAGCAATTATCGGCGCAGTTCAGAAGATTGAGCTTTCAAAATCAGACTCAACGGCCTATCTCACCATACGTCTTCCTTAGGAGTAAAAGTGACTATCACTGTGTATGGCAACTACCGGCGCGTGAATCTCCAGGTCACCCTGGAATGTGAACCGGCTATTGCCAGCGGCGGCGTAGACCCCTTGAGGGACATGCTGCAGGACAGTGCGGCGCAAGCAGCAAGGAAGATGGACGAGGCGACTCCCGCCTCCCCGGCTGGTACCCGCCAGGTGTTTCTCAAGAAGGAAATGCCCAGCGACGAGGTCAAGATGACCATGACCGTGCGAGGTGAAGTTCCGAGTAGCACGCCGATCGACACCCAGAATGACGTTCTGCAGGAGCTGATCGGTACGCTCAGCCTCGAGTAGCGAGATCCTTCAAGCAACGTGTTCGCAGCGCATGCTCCTCGGGTCACGCGACCCGAGGAGCTTGACAAAACAACAATTTATGGCTATGATGAACACCGTCCGCTCAACCGAGCGGGCGTTTTAAGTGGTTCGACAACGCCAGGAGATCCAGTGAACTTCAACGTCACCTTCCCGGGCGGCTATGTCTGCGTGGAAGTCGAGACCAGCGACGATGTCGTTCGAGCAGACCGCCAGAAGCTCTACGCAAAGGCAGACGCGCTTTCCAAGAGCTGCAAAGCGGCGCTTGCCCCACTCGTCAGTCGCCGCAAAGGCTGCACCGATCACGCGCTGAACAAGACGTTCACACCCACGTGCAGCGCCGGCACCGCAACCATCAAGATCACGGGCGAGATCACGGCTGTGAAGCTCGACCAATCCCAGGTCGACAAGATCATCGTCTGGTCGTAGCCATTTCCAGTCGTTCGGAGCGCTCAGGCGAGTGCTCCGAACGGCTACCCACCTTTGTTGTTTTAATTATTTATCTTATACTCAGTACTAATGAAACATATGCTTTTTGGCATTTTTGCCCACCCTGACGACGAAGCGTTTGGCCCTGCGGCTACGCTTTGCAAGCTGGCAAGCCAAGATATTGAGGTGCATCTTATCTGTGCCACCGAGGGCCAGGCCGGCATGAACCCTGATCATGTGCCTGACCTGGGGGAAACTCGCTGCGCTGAATGGCGAAAAGCCGGCAAGGTTATTGGGGCAACCACAATGCACAACCTGCATTACGAAGACGGCAAACTCTGTAACGATTTGTACCACGAGATTGCCCACAAGATCACCGCAATCATAACCAAAGAGGCCGCTAAACACCGGGCTGTTGAGATCTCGCTAATGACCTTCGACCCGAATGGCCTTACTGGCCACCTGGACCACATTGCTATGAGTAATATTACGAGCTATGTGTTCTACACTCTTAAAAGTACTCCACCGGCGCATGTGCGCATGGGTAAACTGCTTTACTACTGTTTTTCCGAGACGCAGTGCCCCCGACTCTCTACATCGTATGTATTTATGGATAAGGGCCGCCCTAAAAGCTACCTTACCCACACCGAAAACGTGCGCGATTTTGTGCAGCAGAAATTTGAAGCAGCTTTCTGCCATAAGTCGCAGCGTCACGATGCCGCGGCCCTCATGAGCCGTGAACCAGAGCTTCAAGAACACGACTACTTCCACGTACGGGAATAAGTCGGGTATACTTAAGCTATGACCGTTGACTCCGACGAAACAATAAAAAAGCTCCTAACAACAAACGTACCGACTTGTCGCAAGACTGACACCCTAAGTGATATTATTCACGCCGTAGCCAGTGACGCCTGGGACAGCGTGCACCATATATATGTGCTTGATGATTCCAAGAAGCTGCTCGGTGCGATTAACTTGGCGCAGCTTGAACAACCTGACCATTCGGTTACAGCCCAAAGCGTCATGAAGAAACTAACGGTCACCCTTGAGCCAGATGACGATCAAGAAAAAGCCGTGTTTCTTGCTGTAAAGCAAGATGTTACCGCCATACCCGTTGTAGACAAAGACAATACATTTTACGGTGCAATCACCGCCCGAGAAATAATTCAGATTATGCACAATGAGCATATCGAAGATGCCCTTTTAACTGCGGGGGTAAGGGGGCGCGGCTCAAGCATTGTTAAGCTTGCCGTAGAACGAACAAGCCTAGTTGTTGGCTCGCGTGCACCGTGGCTATTTTTCGGGCTTATTGCTGGGCTTGGGTTAGGGCTCATCTCTAGCTGGTTCGAAACCGAGCTAAAAGAAACCGTGGCGCTTGCCTATTTTATACCGGTTGTTGCCTATATCGCTGATTCAGTCGGCACCCAGTCCGAGGCAATTGCCGTTCGTGCACTGGCTACCCTTAAGGTGAACTACATCAATTATTTATTGAAAGAACTGTTGGTGGGTGCCATCCTTGGCGTTGGGCTTGGCATTATCGGCGGGCTGGGGGCAACGCTTATTTCGCAGTCCCCACAGATCGGACTTGTCGTGGCGTTATCGCTGGCGATCGCGAGTACCGTTGCGGCAGTCATGGCCACTTCCATCCCTATCCTTTTCAAGAAATTTGGCAAGGACCCGGCAATCGCAAGCGGGCCTTTAGCTACCGCTCTTCAAGACCTCGTAAGTGTGGCCGTCTATTTTGCTCTTGCAATGCTGCTGTTATGAGGCAGTTCGTTCAGCCTCGCCGTATGTAAGATGAAGCCGCTTTACAGCGCCGCGATAGTCTGCCGTAACCTGCGGTTTACCCATCTTTTTACGGTCGGCAGCTACAAATTCTTCACGGGTTTTTGCCGTTGCCTTCGGCCGTTGGCCGTCTGGCCGGGGTTTCACTAAAGTATCGAGATAGCGCTGTGCGGTGCTCTCAAGGTATGTAAATGTCGGCTGCTTAAACACTGTCGATGCAAGATTCATGAGCTCCTCGCCATAGGCTGTAGTCTCAGCCTCACTAGTAAATCCATACTGATCGGCGATACTTCCCCCAAAGGCACCCTCGGTCGCCATTATCTGTCCACGACGGTAGGTAGCATAAGCTTGCTGTACGACATGCGCCGCCAACTTACCTCTTTCAGTTGCCGACATAGCACCCATAGTCCCTGGGCCAAGTTCGTGGAAACGATATTGCTCAAAGAGCGCGGCAACCTCTTTCTTCTGCGGTGTGTACGACTCAATAAATTTTGCAAAGGGCATTAGCCCATCCGTCTCTTGTGCGGCTTCGGCCTCTGCAATTCCACCGCCAAGCTCGTAATAAGGCCTGTCGGCTAGACTCTCTGCTGTGGCGTGAATCCCAAGTTGAGTACGTAAGTAATCAATCTGTACCACTTCAGCACTAGATTCTAGTGCTTTTTGCTTTTCGACCGACTTGGGAGTTTCCGGGGGAAACAGGTCGAAGACAAGCTGTTCGTTTTCTGGTGCTGGCATGCCTATTCCCAGCGGAAAACGCGAATAGCGATCACGTAGATGACAATCGCCCACACGCCCATAATCAACAGCTCTGGCCCGAGGGCAAACAGTGTCTTGCCTTCGGTAGTGATATAGCGAATTCCGTCAATTATTGGTGTCAGCGGTAAAAAGCTAGTGAGCCCCTGGAGCCAATCCGGCATAAGAAAACGTGGGAAAAATGAACCGCTCAAGAACATCATAGGGAAGGCAATTAAGTTAGACAGTGGCGCCGCTTGGTTCTCGTTCTTTGCCCAACCACCTATGGCCAACCCAAACCCAAGCATTACCGACATACCCAGCAAAACAAATATTATAAAGCTTAGGTAATCACCCCGCATATTGAAGTCGAAAAGCGTGATACCGACAATCATCATAAGCGCAATTGAGATCATGCCAACAACGATGTAGTTAACCATGGTGCCCAAGATCAGCTCACCTGCGCTCAGTGGCGTTGCCCGTAGGCGGCGTAGCATGCCGGCTTTTTTATCCGACGGCAAACCATTCGCCAGCCCGAATATTCCAAGACTTAGCA
>DASUUR010000078.1:0-12841 GCA_036373975.1 Saccharimonadales bacterium (SeqCode) | reverse complement strand
GCCAAATTACCAGAACGCGAGAAGATAAAACTCTACGCCCCACTTCTCATAGAAGAGTTGGGAATGGTGCAGCCAAAGCGAATTATTGCTTTCGGGCAGCTTACGTTTGATGGTCTGCTCCGACAACTCGGAGTAAAACCTCAGGAAAAGTTTGGAGCAATGAATGAAGCAACGCTAAATACAGGGGTTATCCGGGGTGTGCAAACAGAAATTGGAGACATTATTCCGTGCTACTTTCCGGTGGGGCAAGGTATCAAAAATAGGGAGAACGCTGTCGAAGTTCTCCAAATGATAGCCCGCGGGGAATCGAACACCCAGACAACAGGGGTAGATAGTTAAAATAAAAAGTTCCAGGAATATTTTCTGGAACTTTTTACCTCTGTTACGAGTTGAATAATGTCATGGTGACCCTGCGGAGCCAAAACTGGAACACTTTGCAGGCTAGCTTGGAACGATTGAACGAACAACTTAAAGAGCTTGAGATCGAATCATAGAAGCGCTAAAGATTATCAAAGGACGTGGTGATAATCTCAGGATTATCGATGCCAAGTTTTATTGCCGAATCCAGACTGGGATTGTCACTCTTGATAATGAGAAACCGTCCTACACCTTCAATATCATTAAGACTCTGCTCTTCGTTATCATTTACATACACTTTACGGTGATTTATAAGCTTTCGTCTTATTCCATAAGTTGCGGTCAATTCATTTGCAACTTTTTGCTCATCATCTACCGGATCGCTGGAAATTATATCGAATTTACCATCTTGCGCTTTAAGAATTGTCTTGAATACTCCTTCGCGTTTCTTGGTGAGTTTTAATACATGACCTTCGGGCTGATTAAAGTAAATGTATTCCTGGGCATCTTCTTTTATAAGCTTGCCGCCTAAAGCAATAATTTGCATCTCAACTTCTGCAATGGAGTCAATCCTAAGTTTCAGCTCACGTTTCATTCTCTCACTATAGCAAAAGAAGACACGGCATGAGCTACGTCTTCAATGTTAAGTGTAATCGATCTTGCTTAACATGTTGATAATAGATGTTAAGTTTTGCGCCACAATTTGCGATTAAACTGTAAACTAGATATATGCAACTCGAAAAAGTGAAGCAGCTTCTTGCCATGTACGAGCAAGGTCTCATTCCTGCACTAGAAAAACACGAGGTCAACCCTGGATTACCCTTAGGAAGCCGCGAAAACTACCTTTATTTCACATTGCCAGTTTGTATTAATTTTCAGCGTAACTCACCAGCACTCTGGGCAGCGGCACTCGCAACATGGGAAGATGAAACTACCAGATATGTATTCTTTCCGGAGAAGTTAGCTGAAACACCCATGGAGCAGGTTCGCGCCGACTTAGTGAAGCATAAATTAGCCTTACAGCCGAATAAACATGTTCTTATTTGGATAACCATTGCCAAAACCCTTCATGATTACTACCAGAATGACCCGCGTGAGGTCATCAAAGAGGCGGATGGCGATGCCGGGAAGTTAATCGAGCTTCTACAGAAAACCCACCGAAAGCGCTTTCCATATCTCAGCGGGCCGAAGCTTTCAAATTATTGGCCGTTCATTTTATCGCTCTATACAGACATCGATTTCAAAAATGCACAGGCCATTTCCATCATCCCGGATACTCATGTATTGCAAAGCAGTGCCAAGCTCGGAATAGCGCCCATTGGGACAACCTCTCTACAAGTTGAGTTCATCTGGAAAGAGCTCTTGAAAGATAGCGGGATCAACCCCTCGCAAGTACATCCGGTACTGTGGCACTGGAGCAGAAATAAATTCCAACCGGAAATATAAAGATTATGCGAGAAATTACTTTTATTACCAGCCATGCTAAAAAGGCCGAAGAAATATCCTGGCATCTTGGACATCCCGTCAAACACCACAAACTTGATCTACCCGAAATTCAGTCACTTGACCCGCATGAAGTTGTACGTATTAAGGCCGAGGAGGCTTATCGCCAGCTACATCGCCCCGTTCTAGTAGAGGATTTCTCACTTCGCTTTGAGGCGCTAGGCAAATTACCGGGCCCGCTAATAAAATGGTTCCTGCAAGAACTAAAAGTAGAAGGTATTTGTAAGCTGCTTGATAATTGTGAAACACGAGTAGCTTATGCCCAAACTTGCTTTGGCTACCGTGATGAAGAAGGCCTGCATATCTTTGATGGCACCATGAAAGGGACAATCACTCCAGTAGTTCGAGGAGACAACGGCTATGGGACTGACGGAGTATTCATTCCTGACGGCCAAGACAAGACCTGGGGCGAGATGGATAAAGAAGAGCAGATAAGGTATTCTTTGCGGCGCATCGGCCTCAAGAAATTAGAGGCATTTCTCGCCTACGGGGAATCGAACTCAGGATAACAGAGGTAATAAAAGCAAACTAAAAAGCTCCTGGAAATATTCCAGGAGCTTTTGTATCTGTAAGTGATGTAATAATTGCAATGGTGACCCTACCGGGAATCGAACCCGGGTTACCAGGATGAGAACCTGGCGTCCTAACCGCTAGACGATAAGGCCATTAACAGATGAAATAATAGCATATTTGGAGTTGTTGGTCTAGGTACTTACAAACGAAAAGTGGGCCATGCGACGAGACTGTTGCGTCTCGTCGCATGGCCCAGTGGTTCACTTGCCACCCTCGGCTTCCTTTTTGGCGGCCTCGATCTCGTCGCGGGCGCGCAGCAGGCCGGTGGCGACCTCGCGGATCTGGTCCTCGGGCAACTCCGACTGTCCTTGCGCCCAGAGCGTCATGTGACTCACGTCCGTGCCGAAGTTCAGAATGTCCCCGGGGCGCGCCGCGATCAACTGTGGCACGATCGCTCTGGCCTGATCTACAAGTGCCTTGGTGGTCATCTTGCTGTAATCCGTGCTCATGTTGCGCCTTTCCGGAGTTAGGGCCGTTGTTCCAGATCATCGTCGGTGACTTCACCTTTGAGGAGAAACTCCAGGCAGAGCCTGCGCATCTCTCGGTCGTCCATCGGAGCCTTGCCTTGCCCCAACAGAACGAAGCCTTGCTTCTTTGACGCCAGCCAGAGGTCGATCTCTGCGCTGACCTTTTGCAGGCTTTCCATGACATCGTCGTCACGACGGTGTCGTGGCATAGCCATGTACTTTGCAGTGGCGACGGCCACGTTGGTAACGAGTTGGTCGGTCGGTAGACTCCTGGGATCGGTTGCCATGAGAGTGCCCTTGCCTTGGCGGATAAACCTAAAGTATAGTATATACTTTTTGATATTGTTTGTCCACTGGCTGTGTGGTACCGTAAATGAGTCTCACAAATCATAAGAAGCGAGGAATTTGGCATGGAGCTCCGTGAGCTGGGCGCATGGGATCTGCCCGAGGGGATTGTCGAGATCCGACTTCGCGACTTCCCGAACGGCATGAGTCGATTGTTGCAGAAAGCTGAAATGGCCATTCCCTGTATCCGGATACGGGTGCCGCCATTGCAACAGGCACTCGCGCCACGATTCAGCTACAGGGTTCTTGGTACGGCCTTCGAATTGTTCTATGCAGGGCCGCGTACAAGGGTTGGTGGATTCGCTGGCACCACGTTCGTCTTGATCGTGCCACACAATTTCCCGGGTTTTGTTGAGACGAGCTACGGCTTGCTCGGCGCGGGAGTCTAGCTCGTAGGCTTTCACCATATCGCCGTAGAAATCTTGCGGCGATATGTTCCTACTCCTTGTTCGGCAGTGCAGCTATAATCTCAAGTAATTTGCGTGGAGTAATATCTGCTTTTATTAAGTAGGCATCTGCCTTGGCTTGCATGGCTAGGCGCGATTCATCATCTTGGTCAAAATTAGTTAATACAATTACGCGGGACTGTGGGATTTTGTCGCCATCTGTGCCGCGTAGCGCTTCAAGGACTTCCCCGCCACGGCGTTCGGGCAGCATGATGTCGAGTAAGATAAGATCGTAATGTTTGCTTTGAGCTGCGGCCAAGGCGTCATTGCCGCCAACAACCCAATCTACTTCATAGCCTGCTTTTTTGAGACTGCGGACATACATTTCACCGATAAAGCGGTCGTCTTCGATACATAATACTGTGTGAATTGCTGGCATACTATCCTCGGTACATGGCGTGGTTGCGAATCCAGCCATTGTTAGAACTTTCTATAATACTTTCATTACTATTATTGCTGGCGCGTAACTTCTCTGCAACTGTTTTATATACCGGCAAGGTAAAGCTAAAGGTCGAACCGTGGCCCTCGGTGCTGCGTACGCTTATGTTGCCTCCGTGTGATTCAACTATGGCTTTAGCAATGTACAGGCCCAGCCCTGAGCCGGCGGCTGTTTCGCGCGAGCGGTGCGAGCGATAGAATTTGGTAAATAGCTTTTGGATAACTGGGCTGGGAATGCCGATGCCGAAATCCTGTACGCTAAATTCTACAAAATCCCCAACCACTTTTGCGCCCAATATCACCTGCCCACCTTCGTTGCTGTATTTAATGGCGTTATCTACCAGGTTAACAATTACCTCACCAATACTGTTTTTATCGGCTGCAATCGTTGGCAAATCGCTCGGGAGGTTAATGCTGAGTATGCGATTCTGGGTGTGTGCCCGGAGTGCTAAATCCTGACTGACGGCCTGGTATAAGTCTTCGGCACGGTGTTCGTATAAGTGCAGTTTGAGGTGCTGATGGTCATAGCGGGCCGCCCCTAGAATATTATTAATATAGCCACTGAGCCGGTTAGCAGAAACACTCAAGCGGTCCATAAGCGCTTGCTGATCGCCGTCGAGCTTGCCAGCGAGCTCATCGGCAAACACATCTAAATAGCCCCGGATTACCGTGATCGGCCCCCGGAGCTCATGGGCAGCAAGTGCAATGAACTCCATATGCTCTTCATCAGGTGCGTACTCGCGGGTGCGATCAATTGTGGCGATCACCGTCTCAGCCCCATCGGGCGCATCCTTGTGATAGCTTGCCAGAACGTCAAACAGCCGACGCTCTCCCCCCTCGGTACGCTCGGCGACACGTGTCCACATACGCTCGGCGTTGATTTCGCGCTCTTCGCAAGTTTCGATCCAACTTATAAGGGGATCGCTCTGGTCAAAAATAAGTGCCAACCCGCGGATATCGCTCGCATTTTCACGAAGTGGCGCATGGCTATTTGCCTGTATGATTTGGCGGTTACCATCAAGCACTATAATGCCGAACGGTGATTGCTCAAAAACGCGCTGGTACAATTGGCCGTAATTTGCAGACTTTTTGAGGTGCAGGGGTTGTTTGGCGGCAAGCTTGTATATGCTGCTAATAATGTCCTTCAGGCCGTTCTTGCTATACTTTGTCTCGTTAAATTCGAGAGGCGCCGTATTACCGGCCTGGTTGGTTGCGTGGCTGAGGGCATCGGTAAACAATCGTGTCGGCTCCGTGGCTACTACAGTCGTAATAACAATCGCCATCAGTTCGAGCAGAATAAACGGACCAACAAAGTTCAACAGATAATCTGTCGGTGTAATACCAAATTGTGCAGCCAGGATTGACCATGCAATAAGTAGCCCCCCCACGATAAGCTGCAGCCCAAACGCAATGGCTAGCGTTTTAAGCCGGAACCGACCGTAAAATTCATTGAGTTTTACTGCCACGTAACGCTCCGGTTTGTAGGAATAGCGGTGATCCAGGTTTGCCCGCGCTCAAGTGGAATTGGCTTGCCTGATTTTTCAATGAATTGCATTTGGGTTTGCTTGCTCTTTTTTCGCCATAGCCCTTTAATAACCTTACCGCCCTGGAAGACATAGGCTTCGCCGCTGCCAATGGTCTTCATTTGTTCCCTATAGCCGTCTTCAAAGCCAAGAGTAGTGACAATCTTTATAGCAATAACCACCTTGGGCGCGATTCGGCCCTTCTCGCGATCGGTGTGCGGTACGCCACCTAGCGATCGCGGATAGGTTTGGGTCTTGGCATCGTAGCTGTAGCTAGGATTGTAGGTTGGGCTCGAGACTTCGATTTGGATTTTGGTGGCTTTTTTGCCTGGTATCACTGGTGCGGGTTGCCCCTTCTTTGGAATCTCTCGGCGCAAAAAGCCAGTAAAGTTTGATGTTTTGTATTTTTTTGCGGCATTTAAGGCATCGAGTCGCTTAAAGCTCGTGTAAACGTTATGTGGGGCGTAACGATCACTTGCTCGCCAGTAGGCGTCACCATTGAAGAACTGATCAATATCTCTGAACTTACCATTGCGCACCTCTTTGAGCGCGAAAAAGCTACCCCCGACATGGGCGATACTCGGGTTGAAGCCTGCAGCCCAAGAAAGATAATATGGCCGGAGGCTGCGGACGGGTCCAATAAGCTGCGGTTTTTCTTGCTGATATAACGCTAAAAAGCGGGTAATACCCCCTTCGGCAATTGCTTCAAACACCACCCCGGAGTTTTTAAGTCCAGACTGCGGCCGTGCGTCCGGGCTATTTTCTAGAATGATGGCAGTCACTGCTTGTTTTGTAGCGGCTTCGTTTTTAACCTCTAGCCCAGTGAGCGGCGAGTAAAATTTTTCAGGCTCCTTTTTTGGGTGGGCAGAAAATCCTGAGGCCGTATAATCGACGGGTTGATTCACGAACGCAAGCAGCCCTACACCACTGAGCACTAGCAGACAGAATGCTATCAGAAAATAGTAAGCTCCCCTTTTGCTACGAAAGAACTTGTGGACTAAAACAGCGACTCTTTGCCGAAGTGTTGGTTTTTGCTGATCCATCACTTGGCATTATACAAAAAGCACAAGCGAATTGCGAGCTACAGGGCGGCTTGAATGCGCGCCAAGGTGCGATCTTTGCCAAGTAGGGCCATGGTTTCAGCGAGGCCTGGACTAAACGGGGCCCATGTGATGACAACCCGAATAAGGCCAAATAGGATGGCTGGTTTTTGACCAGTTGTTTCAAGCAGGGTGTTCAGGGTGGTCTGTAGCGACTCTGGGCTAAAATCACTTTGTTCGAGTGAGCCGTGTACTGCCTGTAGTAGATCGGTACGTTCTTGTGGAGTGAGCTTTTTAAGCTGTTTATTCCCGCTGATAAGCGATTCGTTAGGGGTCGGCTCGGTAAAGAAATAACTCGTCATATCTCGTAGGTCGGCCAAAGTTTTAATGCGGTCTTGCACTAGCGAAAGGATCTGCTTTTTGTAGTCGTCGCTTGCAGCCGCAGCCTCGGCTGGCCAGAAGTTTGCGCTTCGGGCGTACAAGTCATCGAGCGACAGGCGGCGCAGCCATTGGCCATTTAGCCACACGAGCCGTTGTTCGTCGAACCGAGCACCGCTTCGCTGGACACGGCTTAGGCTAAACTTGTCGATCAGTTCATCGACCGAGAACACCTCTTGTTCGGTGCCATCATTCCAGCCAAGTGAAGCAATAAAGTTAACCAGGGCTTCGACTAAAATGCCATCAGCAAGGTAGTCAAGCACATCTTTGGCGCCGTCGCGCTTACTAAGCTTTTTGCCACCGCTGGGGGCCAGGATGTGTGGCATAGTCGCAAACACTGGGGGCGTAAGACCCAGCGCCTCGTAGATATTTAAGTAGTTAGGCTGGCTAGCGATGAATTCTTGGCCGCGAATGATGTGTGTGATTTTCATCTCGGCATCATCAACTATGTGTGCAAAGTTATAGGTTGGGAAGCCGTCGGCTTTAATGATGATAATGTCGTCAATTACCTCTGGGCCGGTTGACAGTTCCCCCATGACTTCATCGTGCCAAGTGTAGTCTTTAGGCTCGGACTTAAATCGAAGTGCCTGCGTACCATCCCATGCCGGTGGGTTCTTGGGGCGATGATTACGGTACAAGAATGGACGCTTCTTGGCTTTGGCCTCGTCGCGAAACGCTTGTAGCTCCTCGGGGGTGTATGGATCGGCGTACGCTCGACCGCCATCTATGAGCTTTTGTGCCCACATACGGTAGCTTTCTAGCCGGTCGCTCTGGCGATACGGCGCGTATGGCCCGCCAATGTCTGGGCCTTCGTCGTACGCAAGCCCCAAAGCAAGCAGGCTCTCACGCAGATGTTCTGCAGAGCCTTCGACTTCGCGTTTTTGATCAGTGTCTTCGAGCCGCAGTACAAATTGCCCATTAGCCTGGCGGGCAACGAGCCATGCAAAAAGTGCGGTGCGGATACCACCGACATGTAAAAATCCGGTTGGGCTTGGTGCAAAACGAGTACGAACTGTCATAATGCTCTACTCTAACAGATATGGACTGGCAAGGCGAGAGCTTGGCTACATGCTTGAGGCGATTTGCTCAATCTGGCTGTAAGATAAGGGCGCCGTGCCGTAATCGATCTCATTGAGTAGTCCACCGCTCACCCAGGCTGCCTTGTTGCCAAAGGTGTAGATAGTCAGCCCTTGAACGCTGTGAATGTTATAGGCGCCAGCAGATTCTTTGTTGACATAGTTATCGAGAACCGCTTGAGAATCCCAGTCGCTGGCCTTTTGAGTGATTGTGTAGCCTTGCGGACCGGTTGTTGAAGCAAATTTTAGTGTTACCTGCCCCTGTGCGTATTGGGGTGGCCCGTCAAAGCTGTAGCCATCGGGCCGGTACTCGGGAAGAGAGGCATTAATGCCAGCCTGAGAAGCCGCCACACGAACCGATAGATTCGGAACGTTAATATAGGTTAAGTAGCCGCCAAGTAGCATAACGGCCAGTCCGGCACTTACAATAGATAGCGTGCGTGGGTGCTTAGCGAAGAAGCGCTCAGGCTCCTCAGCAGGCTTAGCAGGCTTTTTAGATAACTCTTTGTGAATAAGGTGCTCTTTAATGGCCCGTGAGCTAATGGGAGTGTGCGGCGGTGCGGCATGGGTGGCATTTTTGTAGGTTCGTTTAAGCACGGGCTGATGCGGTGCGGTTGGTTGTGGCTCGGTGCTAGGGTGCTGCGGTGAGGGTTGGGCGGACGGCGCAAATTTACTAATATGCTCGCTGCGCGTCATATGGGCACGACTGCGGGTGTGGTGCGTCGTGTGATTGCTGGCCGGCTTTTGCAAGGCCGCTCGGCGTAGAGTGTGGGAACGCTCGAGCTTGCTGTGTATCTGCGTGGCTGGGGTTGCAGAACGAGGTACGCGCGCGATATCCTGCATGGGACGAGCGGTAATACTATCGGATACAGGGATGGTAGTTTTGTTTTTAAACACCGATTGAGGCGCCTCACCTTGCACCGGCAGCCCAGTGGTTGCATCATACAGCCTGCCGTTGATTATGATTGTTTTCTTCCCCGCCATGTCTCTTCTCTGTTTAAGTTGTTGCTTATGCTAATTGACTACTACTATCGTATGTGTAATGACATAAAACCGCAAGTCGTTTTTACTACTTTTAGCCCTAGGCTTGGTATAATTAGCCCATGCATCAACACACTTCACGACGCCGCGAGATTGCGATCCGTTTTTTTACGTACGGAGTAATGACCGTAGCGGTAGGTATTATATCTGTAATTTGTATTCTACTTGTGCTTGGATACAGGTTTAACCAAGGGAGCGGTCGCGTTGAGCAGCAGTCGCTACTGCAGTTCCGCAGCTTCCCCTCCGATGCAAATGTTAAAGTAGATGACAAAAACATGGGTTTCACTACGCCCGAAAAAAGCACAGTAAGCGCCGGGCAGCATACGGTAACTTTTCAGCGGCAGAACTATCGAGATTGGGTAAAGACCGTATCGGTGAAAGCCGGTGATTTGCTGTGGCTTAATTACGCCCGACTTATTCCGCAGTCGATCGTAACCGAGCCGGTAACAGAGTTCCCGAGTCTTAGTGGGATGCTGGCCTCCCCTGATCGTCGATGGATTACGGCACAGCCAGATGCCAAAAAACCAAATCTTACACTTATTGATATCCGTGATGAAACCCAGCCTAAACTTACCGACTTTATGCTGCCTGCCGAATCATATGCCGTCGCTAAACGACCAATGGGAGCTTTTTCGTTGGCGCAGTGGGATTTTGGGAGCCGTTTTATTCTCGTTAAATACACTGTTGGCAAGACAGTTGAGTACTTGCGCGTGGACCGTACTGATCCGGCGGCAACAGTCAACATAAGCCGACAGTATCGTATTGCCATTGACGACGCGTATTTTGCGGGCACAAGCGGTAACCAGCTGTTTGTGTTGAGTAATGGTGATATTCGTAAAATCGATTTGGGCGCTGGTACTATCTCGAAACCGCTTGTTGGTGATGTACAGCGCTTTATGCTCTACAGGGATGACACCATTGCGTATGTTGCTTTGCGAGACAAAGAACAGCTTGCTGGAGTATATAAAGATGGCAAAGAAGAAACGATTGTGCGCCGCTACCCTGCTGCAGGGCCGGCTGTCCAGGTTGCGGTCAGCAATTACTTCAACGACGACTATTTGGCAATTGCCTTTGGTAAAAAAATCGACATAATTAAAGATCCAAGTCAACCAAGCGAGGTTGCCGGTCGATTATTTGCCGAGTTCTCATTCGCAAAGGGTGTACAGCAGCTAAAGTTTTCGAGCAACGGGCGGTTCGTATTTGTGCAAAACGGTACCTCGTATGCCACCTATGATCTTGAACGCGATGTCGCAGCGCAGGCAACCTTTGGTGAGAATATTTCGACCACAACGCCGCTGCGATGGCTCGACGATTACTACATTTGGTCTGATGCTGGTGATACGCTACGCATTGCTGAGTTCGATGGTGCTAATGAGCAAATTATTGCCAAGGTGCAGGATGGCTATGATGTGACGCTAAGCGAGAATGGTAAGCGGCTATTCAGCGTGGGCCGTAACGCTGAAACTAAGCGACTAACGCTACAAAGCAGCAAACTCATCCTTGAGTAGCTACTGCCCTCCAAACAGGCGCTCAAGGAAGGTCGGCGCGTTTGCCGGTAGCTTCTCGGGCTCTTTATCTGACGACTGTACCGGTGCTGTCGTAGCTTTACCAGGGTCTGGGCTGATTTGCTCACCCACGACAATAAGGCGCTTCAAGGCGGTGCCTGGCGGAGTACAGGTGATTAAAGTTGCAATTGGCTTACTTGTTTTGACGGTGAGCTTGTTGATCTCTGTAGGCTCGATAATTTCCTTTTTAGTAACGCTGTAGGTATAACGCGTTCCTTTGTAATGCAGATAGAAAGTGTCACCTTTATTTAGCTGGTCAAGCTGCACGAAGATAAACTTATAGCTTCCATTGTCGAACACGTCGTTACTTGAATGACCAAGTAGCGCCGTATTACCAGCTTGGCCGGGGACACTGTTGGCGCCGGGGATTGGATAATGCACTATCCCATCTTCAAGCGCTTTTTGCACTGGTGCTTCGGCAATTGACTTTAGCCCATACACAACAGGAGCATCGACATTAATTTTGGGAATGACAATTCGCGGATCGTTGCTTACTTTTAGCTCTGTGGTGGGATCAAGCACGATGTTTTGAGGGTTAATACTCCCCGGACTCACATAGGCATACACCTGAGCAACCAGTACGCGGTTATACTGTAGTACCGAAAAAACCAGCCCAACGATAAGAGCGCTGAGCACGGGCATAAAATGCCTGCTGCGTCGTACCTTACTGGCCTGGACACGAACTTTTTCGAGTAGGTCGTTGCGCAGTTCGCTAATAGCTTGTTCGGGGGTGACGCTCTCTGAATCGCTGGCCGGAGTCGATGCGGCCGGTACTGTGGCTGCTGCTTCGGCGCGCGCTGCAAGCTGTGAACGTGTTGCGTGCACCTGCTGTACGTAGTATCGCTCGTAATACTGCCGGTAGTAGTTTTGCCAAGCGGTATGGTACTGCTCAAGTTGGTGGGCGGCAGGCCCTGAGGCACTGTTTGGCGAGCCATGGGTTCGGCCGTACACGGTTTGGGTGTCATCTGATGGTTGAGCGACCTGTTGCTGCGCTTGGATCTCGTTAATTGCTTGCTTGTGTGGTGGGTCGTTATCGTATAGCTTGTCTATTTGCGAGCGCATAATTTCAGCAGCTGCCTCGCGGTCTTGCGGCGGTGCTGGGCGGGCCGTGCTCTGCAACGGCTGAATAGTACGGTGAAAAGGCTGTGGAGCCGGATTTTTCTGTGGTGTGTTTGGTTCTTGTGGGCGCATATAGATTAATTCTGTCTTTTATTGTACAATCCAATGGTAGCGAACACCAAACCGTTTATGCCGCGGTGGTGGAATTGGTAGACACGCTAGACTCAAAATCTGGTGAACATTAGTTCGTGCCGGTTCAAGTCCGGCCCGCGGTACCAAGATGTAATTGAATTATGCTCCGACTTGTTCGGGCATTTTTTGTTGAATAACTTTTCGTAACCCTTCGACGGCAGAGGCAACCTCGGCTCGGCTGAGTTCTCGCGCCATATAATCAGTTGCCTCCCGAATGAGTGCATCATCCTGCTCGGTATTGGTGCCATTTAGCTCATTAACAATAGCCTGGGGTAAGAGGGGTGATCCTGTTGTGAAGTCGATTGCTTGTTCTGTGGCATCGTACAGCACAAGAATGGCAATGTCTCGGTCATATTCCCGGCGAGCGCCCGCAGTTTTTACTTGGGCCTTAATAGTTGCAAGGCGGGTTTCCTCTTGGTCGGTATAGATTCGAGTAAATTTAAGATCAGATCGCTGCAATGGGTTTGGGTCGTGATCCATTTCTAGGGTGCCCATTACGCCAAACTGTGATACGAACGCATCGCTTTCTTTGTAAGTAAAGCCGCGCATTGCTAGTGCCAGGAATGTGAGCTCAGATACACGTCCCTTGAGGTCTCCCGCCCGCTCTCTCATTGCTTGAGCTCCTGGTGCGGCGTGCCGACGTATACTTGCTTGGGCGTGCTGTAGTGAGGTAAGTTCCTTCTCGAGCTGCACGCCGACGAGGCCGTAGGCGGCTTCGATGTCCTCTGCTATCTCCTCGAACTCCTCAACGCTGGCTTCGGCATTATTGCGGAGGATG
>DASUUR010000077.1:0-6834 GCA_036373975.1 Saccharimonadales bacterium (SeqCode) | reverse complement strand
CAACCACCTGGAAATTAAAATAAAAGATAAAAATCGACAGTAACCAAAAAGCGCCAGGTAGGGTGGGCATACCTGGCGCTATTTGGCCCTTTAACCCACCCGAAAAGGCATTAGCGTGACAGCTCAGAATCAACAAGAGGTCCGCTGGTTAAAGGGATTGGTTTACACGCAACGTGTTGTATAATGCCCGGGAAGTGGAGGGGAAGAAAACTTTCCGAGCGACGTTGCATGCAATCCAACAATAAATTGTTAATGGGGGTATAAGGTGCTTTTGACTACTGTTGTAATCAACCGTAAGTTATATTAGCACGCTTAGGCATTAATGTCAATACTTTTTGTCATAAATACTATGGAAATCAATAGCACAACAACTCAAGAGAGCAAATTCTTAAAGGGTATAGATACCATTGCTAAGGCACCTAGAAAGTTATATTTTACAGGTGTATTACCTACACATATTATACCAACTGTCGCGATTGTTGGAACTAGAAAACCGACCACATATGGTGTAGAAATTGCACATGCCTTTGCCTATACGCTGGCGTCGCGGGGTATAGCCATAATTAGCGGGCTCGCTCTTGGCATAGACGCTATCGCCCACCGTGCCGCACTTGAGGCAAATGGACGCACAATTGCCGTGCTAGCCAATGGTCTCGACAGAATCTACCCCCGTTCTCATACACAGCTTGGTCGGCGGATAGTCGCCCAAGGCGGTGCCATAATCAGTGAGTATCCTGCCAGTACGCCACCGTACCCGAGCCAATTTTTAGCAAGAAATCGCATAATTAGTGGCCTGTCACAAGCAATTGTTATTATCGAGGCTGCAGCACGTAGCGGCACCCTTAACACCGCAACCCACGCTCTAGAACAGGGAAAAGAGGTATTTGTGGTGCCCGGAAATATAACTAGTCCTATGAGCCAAGGGTGCAATAAGCTTATTAAACAAGGTGCGCACCCAGCAACGTGTGTTGAAGATATCCTTGAAGTTATCGCTCCACAGCCAACCAAAATTCAGCCTATTCAGCAAAAGCTAGGAGACACCGCCGAAGAAGAAAAGATTCTTGCCCTCCTGCGCGCCGGTATACGACAAGGGGATGAATTACATAAAAAAAGCGGCCTGGCGATTTCTGAATTCAGCCAGACCTTAACATTACTTGAGATCAAAGGAAGCATTCGCGCCCTAGGAGCGCATCAATGGATGCTCAAGTAAACTGGGGATCTCCCCGGCGCCGCCCACCAGCGCCGGGGAGATCTGATCAGCGTTCAGTTCGTACAGCGAAAGAACTGAACGCTGAGGCTCTTGCTAGAGCCGTGGAGGTGAACGATCACATGCGGGTGCGGACACTGCAGCTGCTGCAGGATGCGCACCAGCTTGGCTGCCGCCGCCTGACGCTCAGTCATGCTGCCGCAGAGTTGCCGCGCGGTGAGCAGGTCCTCCAGTTGCGTCCGTGCCGTCGCCATGTGCGCGCCGTCGAGGCGGACGCACGGTCGACCGCTGCACTCCGGGATGCTGTTGTCAGGGATCACGGAGCAAGTGAAGCCCAGCTCATGCAGAGCGGTCACGAACTCATCACGAACTGCCGCGATGACGTCCGAAACCGAGCCCAGAAGCGGTTCGCTTGCGATGGTCATTTCGAGCCCCTTTTCGAGCAGAGAGTGGCGTGATGTGCCATTCATCAACACACCTGCATACTGGTTTACTCCTATTTTTATGATTTGTCAAGTAAAAACGTCCTCTCCGCAACTAGCACGGAGAGGACGCCAACGCAAGCACCTACAGACACAGGAGTAGGTGGTCCCGCTCCGAATCCAGGTGAAGGTGAATCCCAGAGGTCGACTCGCTTTTGCCCAGCAGCTCCGAGAGCGCACCTGTGAGCTCCTCTTCGGCCAGATCCTGAAACTCTCTACCCACCATGAACTCGAGAAGTTCGGAAACGCCTACTGCACGCTTCTCGGCAGAATCTGCCTTGAACTCGAAGTACAGCGCGCCCTTGGTAGGGGCGCAGGGCTTTCCGAATTCCAGCTCAACTTGCACAGCGAGCCAAAACTCCAGGAGCCCAACCAGCTTTGCCGTTCGTTCCGGCGTTAGTCGCAAGCCAGCACCCATTATGCACCGTTCTTTCATTGTCTGTGAGGAAGTTACGTGGTGGTCTAATATATACAACAATTAGGCTAACTGCGCAAGTAGTAGCCTAACATAAAAAATGTGCCACTCCCGCCCAGCCTTGAATGACTGGGCGGGAGTGGCACTGCACCCGTTAGCGCTTCTTCCCGAAGCCGAATTTACGCTTGGCGAGGGGCTCGAACTCGAGACCGGCCTCAGTCGCCAGCTTGTCGGACGTCTGAGCAGCCCGCGCCCGATCCCAAGCGTCGAGGCCCCTGAACGCTGCCTGGAGGAGCGGCCTGACACGCGGCCAGGCCTGCGCCACGAGCGCTGCGTTCAGGCTGTCGTGTCCTTCGCTGATGGCGCGCACCGATTCCTCGAGCCGCATCTTCCTCACGGCCTTCTCGGCGTCAGGCCGGCGGGCGCTGTGGGTGGCCATGTACAGAACCACGTTCAGCTCCTCCCGCACCACGTTTTCTGCCCTGTCGGGCAGATCCACATCGGTCGGCTCGAAGGCGACCTTCGGGAGCTTGTCGGTAGCCGCCCCCAGGTCGGCGTAGAGCGTCATCGACTTGCCGTTCGGGAAGTAGAGGAATCCCACCTCCTCGGCGTCCAGGCCGTAGCCGACGATCTTCTTCTTGGCCTTGGGGTCAGCCGCCGCCGCCGTCACGCTCTTGGCGTCGTAGGCGATGTACAGACCGTTTTCGCCGGAATCCACTTTTACAGCCCTCATTTCAGAGAAGTGACTTCATGCCTGGTAGATAATATCATAAAAGCATAATAATGCAACGTCCTGTACTCAAAATCTCACACTTGTATTACAGTGCAACGATGTGTAGACTATACTGGACAAAGCATGAGCAGTAGAAATTTAGTTATCGTAGAGAGTCCAGCAAAGGCAAAGACTATCGAGAAGTTCCTCGGTAAAGACTTTCAAGTTAAAAGTAGTTTTGGCCATATTCGTGATCTCCCTAAAAAGGGCATGAGTGTTGATATTGCCAATAACTTTACGCCACACTACGAAATAAGCGCCGATAAGCGCAAAACAGTTAGCGAGCTTAAGAAGCTCGCTAAAGCCGCCGAACATGTCTGGCTCGCATCCGATGAAGACCGCGAGGGTGAGGCCATTGCCTGGCACCTGAGCGAGGTATTGGGGCTTGATCCTAAAAACACCAAACGTATTGTTTTCCACGAAATCACCAAGCCAGCTATTACTGCAGCTATTGAAAAGCCACGCACCATCGATATTGAATTAGTCAATGCTCAACAAGCACGGCGCATTCTTGACCGTATTGTTGGGTATGAGCTCAGCCCTGTTCTATGGAAAAAGGTTCGCCCTGGGCTAAGCGCAGGCCGCGTACAAAGTGTGGCCGTGAGATTAATTGTTGAACGTGAGCGAGAGATTATTGCCCACAATGCTGTTGCCACTTTTAAATTAACTGCGGTATTTACCTTGCAAGACGGCACTGAATTAGCCGCCGAAGCGCCAACACGCTTCAAGAGTAAAGACGAAGCCCGCAAAGTACTTGATGCCTTTGCCGTAAGTGCTTTTACGGTAGCCGATGTTAAGCAAACGCCAGGAACGCGTAGCCCGTCGGCACCTTTCACGACCAGCACCTTACAACAAGAAGCTAGCCGCAAGCTTGGTTACAGCCCCAAACAAACTATGATGCTCGCACAGCGCCTCTACGAAGCTGGTCATATTACTTATATGCGTACTGACTCGGTGAATCTAAGCAAGATCGCTCTTGCTGACATGGCATCATTTATCACGTCAGAATATGGCAACAAGTACTATCATTCCCGCAATTTCGCTACAAAGGCCGCAGGTGCCCAAGAAGCGCACGAAGCTATCCGCCCAACTAACGCCAGCAAACAGAGCGCGGGCGATGACCCCCAACAACAAAAACTCTACCAGCTGATCTGGCGGCGCACTATTGCCAGCCAAATGGCAGCGGCCCAGCTCGAGAAAACAACAATCACGATTGCAGCAAGCCAGAGCAACGAAATGCTTGAGGCCAAAGGCGAGGTAGTGTTATTTGACGGATTTTTGAAGGTCTATGCCGACACGGGCAAAAAGGACGCCCCTCTATTGCCACCCGTAAAAGCTCGTGATCCGCTTGAACTTGTACAAGCTCAAGCCCTCGAAACCCTGTCGCGTCCGCCAGCTCGCTACACAGAGGCCAGCCTCGTACGCAAGCTTGAAGAAATGGGTATCGGCCGACCGAGCACTTATGCGCCAACTATTAGCACCATTCAAGACCGCAATTATGTCATTAAGGGTGATGTAGAGGGCGAAGAAAAGGAACTTGTTAAGCTCATACTCGAGAACAAAACCGTCCACGAGAGCCTTGAGCCGACTCGCGTTGGCGCCGATAGGGGCAAGCTACTCCCAACCGACACTGGGAATGTTGTGACTGACTTTTTGGTAAAGTATTTCCCGCATATTATTGATTACGACTTCACAAAAGATGTCGAGGCTAAATTTGACCACATAGCAGCCGGTAAGAAAGAGTGGCAGGCAATGCTACGCGAATTCTACGGTCCTTTCCGCAAGACAGTTGATGAATCGGCCGACATCTCACGCGCCGAGGCTACCCAGAGTCGAGAAATCGGTGTTGACCCTAAAACCAACAAGCCAATAACCGCTCGCTATGGCCGTTTTGGCCCTATGGTTCAGATTGGCAGCGCTGAGGACGAAGAAAAACCGAAGTTTGCTAGCATTCCTGACGGCCTTTCTGTAGAAACCATCACCATCGATCAGGCCCTCCAACTGTTTACGCTGCCTCGAGTAGTCGGCAAAACCGCCAAAGGCGAAGAGGTCCTAGCCAACACAGGCCGATTTGGCCCGTATCTTAAAGTTGGCACTACCAATTTGTCTATTAAAGGCCACGATCCCTTTACGATTGATATTACAACAGCCCTTGAGTTAATTGACGAAGACGCCAAGAAGAAAGCTGAGCGTTTTATAAATGAATTCGAAGGCGGCATACAAGTGCTTAACGGCCGCTACGGCCCGTACATTACAGACGGTAAAAAGAATGCCAAGATTCCTAAAGGCACCGAACCCAAGGATATTACTCAAGAGCAGGCAGTTGAGTTATTGGCAAAAGCTCCAGAAAAAAAGGGGTTTCGCCGTCGTACTACGACGAAAAAATAGCTTAATAACATTTATCCACAGCTGGATATCCCTAGACCACAAATAAAAAGTAAAGAAAGTGCAAAAACAGACTTTACCATAAGCGTCTATTTCATGCTATAATTAAGTAACTATAAATAGAGTTTGACATTATAAAAATTTTGTTTTATAGTCATAACATAACTATACAAAAAACTACTGTAAGCCCTTGGAAGGATATACCATTATGCAAGATGCAGCTGAAAACGAACTGACCCTAGACATTCGCGGGACCGCTTTGGCTGTGCTTAATGGCATCGAGCGTGAACGTGAGCGTGAAATTATTTCGCGTCGCTTCGGCCTAAACGACCGCAAGGAAACCCTTGAGCAAATCGGCGAACTTCTTGGCATTACCCGCGAGCGCGTCCGCCAGCTTGAGAAAGCTATTCTTATTCGTTTAAAGATTGCCGCCGAAGAGGGGACATTGCAACTTGCAAGTCTTGAGCGTCAATTTGTTCGCCACCTGCATGAGATGGGTCGTGTAGCGCGCATTCAAGATCTCAGCACAAAGCTCAAGAGCGACGCTAACGAACGCGATCGTGCACATGTAGCATTTATCGCAGAGCTATCACCGCACCTCACCGTCATAGATGAGAACGACAACTATCATCACAGCGTTGCCATTAAGGAACACCACGACGAAAAGCAAGTACGTGGCCATGTTGATGAAATTGTTCAGACCATTAAAAAGCACGGCGAGCCAATCACCGTTGAAGACCTGCACACTAAGCTTGCTCACGAACACCCTGATCACGTTCGCGCTCTAGCCAGTGTTAGCAAACACCTTGCCAGCCTTAAAGACAGTTGGGGCCTCGTAAAGTGGCCAACCGTCAACCCAAAGAACATTCGCGACAAAATCTACGTTATTTTGGCCGAAAACGGCAAGCCAATGCATTTCTCGCAAATCGCAGCCGCCATTAAAGACTCTGAATTTAAGCGCAAAAACGTTACCACCCAGGCAATTCACAACGAATTAATCAAAGATAAACGATTCGTATTAATTGGCCGCGGTATCTACGCGCTCGAGGAATGGGGCTTTAGTCAAGGTACTGTATCGGATATCATCACAGACATCCTAAAGAAAGAAAAGGGCCCGCTACACCGCGACGAGATCGTTAAGCGCGTCCTCAAGCACCGCCAGGTAAAAGAAACGACCATTCTATTGAACTTGCAGAGCAAGCCACAATTTAAGCGCGTCGCTAAAGCAACCTACGTGCTTGCAGAAGATAAATAAACTGGATTTTATTTGCACTCGCGCACTGTTTGCGCGACAATAGGAGATAGCAATGTTGGGCTCTATTTTGTCTTGGTTGATCGGCTTCTTTACCCAGTGGTACATATGGGTGCCTATTGTCGCTCTCTTGGCGTTTGTCACTTGGCGTAACTACAAGAAGGCTGAACAGCTCGAGAATACCGAGCATGTGTTGCTTACCCTAGAAATTCCGCGCACAAACGACAAGAAAGAACTTGCCGCCGAGCAGATGTTCGCAAGTTTGCACGGTATTCTGCGCGACAAAAAAGAGCTACGCATGAATGGCGGCATGCAGGAGCA
>DASUUR010000076.1:0-9677 GCA_036373975.1 Saccharimonadales bacterium (SeqCode) | reverse complement strand
CAAATATTCTGTTGAGCAGTTACGTGAACTAATCGCTATTTTTGCATCTCGCAAAGAGGAGCGAATTATTGCAGGCGACTTTAATATTCCTCAACTTGAAAATGAGAAAGAAAGTTACACCGAAAACTATACTTCATCTATAGATTTCAAGAAGTATGTATCATTTCCTTCTGAAAACATAACGCTGGATTATGTACTTATTCCAAAACAGTTTACATTCGATAGCCTTGAGGTACACGAGGGACTATCTGATCATAATGTGCTGGTGTTTGCTATCCGACTGCCAGAGGGATCGTAGTGGCTAGAGAGAATACTACCGGAGGGGCAGGTAAGACGAGCGTTGCAAGAAAACTGAATGAGCTAGGCTTTACAGCATTTGATAGCAAGATCAATAAAGGCATCTTTCATTTTGCAGACGATGATGGCAATGATCTGCAACAATCCAACCAATAATTACTAGTATTAGTGCAATCGATGAAGCCAAGGCAGTAACTAAGTTAAGCGTTTCGGAGTTCATATCCAATTTAATATAGCTGAAAATCCCCTTTTGCAAAGGAGGCCTCGTTTACAAGACTCCCCCGTGTCAGGATATCGCCAAAAGAATGAGATATTAACTTGCTGAAATTAATGATGATTAGCAAGATTTTAGCCTACCCTTGACCATAGAAAAACGACAGAACATTAAAAGCTCTGTCGTTTTTCTATGGTCGGGGTGAAAGGACTCGAACCTTCGACCTCACGGTCCCAAACCGCGCGCGCTACCAGCTGCGCCACACCCCGAAATATGTGTGAACTGGTAGGATTATAGCGAATTATAGGGTTTAAGGCAAGCAACTAGACGTTGCGGTAGAGGCGGTCTTCTTTTTCTTCATCATGGCGAGCCTGCATGTAGTTGCTCATTTGCTGCGCAAAGCGTTCTATAGAGCTAAAGCGGTTTTTGAGTTCCTGAATATCGTTTTGCATGCTCATAATACGCTGGTCGTCGTTGGCATCGGTGACACTGCGCTCAATGGTATCGATTTTAGGTTGTAGTTGCATCATAAAACGGTGCAGTTCTTGCACATCGCGGGAGATATCGTCAATAAGTTGTGCCTGCTGCGAAACATTTGACATGTCGTTTACTAGGCGCTGTACATCGCTTTGTACGTTACGCACTCCGTCTTGTACTGCTCGTTGCACATCGTTGTAGCTTAAGTCTGACATGGCACTATTATACCATTCCGCAACCTTGGGCTATAATGGCCCCATGAAGAAAGTTGCAGTCGGTGTAGTATCGCGCCAGTCAGATTCAGATGAAACAGAATATCTACTAGTCAGTTCAGCAAAAGACTTTGGTGAATACACCGGTTACTACTACCCGCCGGGTGGTCATGTAGAAGAGGGCGAGGATGTGGAGGTTGCATTGGTTCGTGAGATTGCAGAAGAATTGAATCTTACAGCAACTATTGTTCGACCTATTGCCATAACTCCAGGTGATGTGGCCGACCAGGAAACATATTGGTATGAATGTACAGTTGAGGGTGATGTGAGTATAGACCCTGAGCTCCGAGATGCACGTTATTTCACCCAATCCGAGATCGAGAACGGTAAGGTATGGCCAGCTACGCAGAAGGTCTTTCAGGATTATATATTCCAATGAAAACGCTCTATTTCGCGACCTCAAACTCGTGGAAGTTCCAGCAAGGCCAAGCTTATCTGGAGCAGTTTGGCATTAAACTTAAGCAAGCCGCAATGGAGCTGCCCGAATCGCGCAACGAAGATGTTGCTGAGATTGCCAAAGAAAAAGCGAATTTTGCTTATGCTAAATTACAGCAGCCGGTAATTGTAATTGATGGCGCGTTCCACATAAAGGCGCTGAATGATTTTCCTAAAACAATGGTAAAATTTACCGAAAAGTACCTTGGCGCAAAGGGTATCGTGAAACTTCTTGAAGATAAGACGGATAGGGCGTACGAGTGGCCCAATACGCTCTGCTACAAAGATGGAGACACGGAAGAATGTTTTACTGGTTATATCCACGGCCAAATTACCAACTTCGTTCCATCTGACAGCCAAGCTGATGACTTCGGCCTTATTCAGATCCCTAAGGATTACGATAAGCCCTTTTCCGAAATGAGCAAGGAGGAAATGAAACACTTTGTTGAGAACGTATGGCAACCTGCGATATTTAAAGACTTTGGGGAGTGGTACAGGCAATATCCTGTATCATAGAGCTTATGCCGAAAAATATAACAGACCAAGCATACGATGTTGCAGAAATGATGGTAGATTGGAACTACATTCCAACCCTATACGTTGGAGAGGTTACTGAAATCGAGACTTTTGAAGATCTGCTTGCAACTATTAAGTCTGTGTTTGAAGATACCGAACCCTTCGAGGAAGAATATTTTCCCTGCACAAAGGACGAGATGTTTGCAGAGATCAGAAAATGCTTTGCCTGGGATGAAAAATCCCATAATACCAACACGTTACGCGATATTCCGAAAGCCACGGTAAGGAAAGCTCAGGAGGATTTGTTAAAAGAGATAGACAGATACATCACCGAAGATTCAGAAGTTTGTGCCACCACCATCGAAGACGGCTTACCAGTCGTCGATATCTTTTGGTTCTTCTCATATGTTATTTACAATAAAGATCGTCCGAGCTTATTTATCTTTGGGGCAGCGTCGGACTAGCCGGTTACTATTCCCTGCAGCAGATCAATGATTTACACTTCTTGCTCAATAGCCGCAACATAGCATGCATCGGCAACATCGTGCCCAACGCCATCTATAACTGTAAGTTTGCCACTGTGTATTAGCGCCTCAGCATCTAGTGCTCTGCGCTTCATGTCTGGCCATTTCTCGATTTCGACCCGCCCGACAAAAATATGGGTTTTACACCGAATAGCTCCAGCCAGTTCCTTAAAATTGAGCTTGTCAAAGGCAGACACGCGGCGATGCCCGATGTGTTTTAACCAGCTTTGGCGCATGTGGCTGCTATGGATATCCTCATGGAAATATGGCGATAACGAAAATAGCCAAAGCTCGGCCGGATTGTGCTTTGCTGCGGCCACAAACGCAGTCATAGCACCAAACGAAAAGCCCGCCAAAATGGTCTCTTCGGGTTTGTGTTTTGAATATTCCGCCTCAAGATCATGCAGCCAGTTGTCGATAGTTGTTCGCTGCCAGTGGATAGACACAAAACGCACCTTATGGCCAGCTCTTTCAATTACTTTAATGAGTGATGCGTAATCCCGAGACGTAATATTTTCCCTAAAACCGGGGACGAGTAGAACGGTTTTCATGCCTATAAATCCCCCTCGTTGAGTAACGGCACAATATCTATCACCGGCTCCTCGTACGGGTGTGCTGCACGTAGGGCGGCAATCACTTGCTTGGCATTTGCCCTATCACATACTACTTCAATCTGTTCTTCATCTACGACTTCAGGCTTGCCTGGCTCGCCTACGTGCGGATCGGCGTTTTTAGAAGGCTTGAAACGGCCCTGGCCACGGAACGAAAAGCTGCAAAAAGTGTACTCCCCAACTTTTCCCGCCCCAGCCTTACCAAAAGCCTCACGGATTTTATCTGCTTCGTTAATTGGTGCAGTGGTGGCTATTCTTACACGGGTGAAGTTCATTTAGAAGACTTGCCTTTCGAGCTAGCGTTACCGCCCACAGAGTTAAACGTCCTATGCAGCGTATACCGCGTGCGGCGAAATGTGAGCTCGCCACTGCGGCCAGCAGCGTTGATGTAACTGCCTTCAAGGGTGGTATCCGGGAGTTGGATTAAACGCATATAGCCCTTATGGGCTTCGGCATCACCATCGTAGTGGACCTTCGGCTCGCTCTCAAAAAAGGTTACCAAAGCACAGTCATTACCTACTTTCATAAATGTCGTAGCGGTCTGCTGCGAATTCCAGTTTCTGTAGTAGGTCATAGTATGAATGCTCGAGAATGTCTGTTCGATCTCCATAATTACTCGCGCCTTACGGTTCTTGCCATTTTTATCCCGGTGCGATGAAATCTGCTCGCCAAGCCAGCGCCCGCGAACATCGGGCATAGTGACAATACCGAGCTTGCGCCAGATGGGCCAGTGCCACGCAAAGCGGTCAAACGCGCTATACAGCAGCGCGTAGGCAGCAAGCGGCGATAGGGTCTCTACCCAAAACGGCGCGTTGGGGATAAGTTCCGCACACAGCCAACCAGCACCAAAGCTTAAGGCAGGCAAAAAAGCCGCAAAAAAGATAATGTGGCTGGTTTTCCGAAAGTCAATTGGATTCATCATTTCTTTATTTTCTCCATCCACTCCGGCACTGGCATGTCAAAGGCTATAACGGTGTTTTTGCCGATTGCCTGATCCTTATTAAAGTCATATTCAGCCCTGTAGGCCTCTGTAACAGAACCAAATACCGCGTCGTCCCAATTGAACCCTAATTGCTCGGCAATTTCGCGGATACGCGGTTCACTTGGGCCTTCGATCTCAATGTATGGCTTAAGCCATGGCCATTCGTCGAGCACTACTTCGCTGTCACCGTAATGCCAGGTTTCACGCTTGGATTCTTGGCGTGACCGTACATGCAGGCCAGCTGCCTCAAGGAGAGCCACTGCGGTATTGTAATCGCCAACCGTTGTTTCGATCTCTTTTACCCCTTCAGCACCTGGGGCGACCCGCGTTTTAAACGTAATTGTAGCCCGGTGACCTTCGTCGCGAACCCGCAGTTGTGAGGTGCTCAGCTCATTGAGCCGGCCATCGTCGTGATCAAACAAAGCACGGCGCATTAAGCGCATTGGCTGCTCGAGTTCGGCTCCGAGTTCGCGTAACCGCTCCCGAATCGCATCGTGATTAACATTCAAAAATTTTACTTCAATTTCAGGCTGCATTGCTACCACCTAAAACAAGTTGGTCGTTTTCGCTGTATATACCAGCCTCACCATCGAGCATACGACTGAGTATTTGCCGCAGATTGCCTTCGAGTAGCTCTTTAGCCTCGGCCGGTGCTACCCACTGTGCCTCGAGTATCTCAGTCTCTTCAAGAACGATCTCTGCGATCTCGCCCTGGGTGAGACTGAGCTTGAAAATAAAGTGTACAAAGTCCCCTTTGCTTTCTTGCGAGATACCGTAGCGTACCCCTAGAAACCCAAAACGTTCCGCCGGAAGCTCATGCCCAATCTCTTCTTTAATCTCGCGAATTGCACCTTGCAGGGGCGACTCGGCCTCATTGAGCATCCCGCCAACAATATCCCAGCCGGGCTTGTAGTTGGGGCGAACAAGTAAGGTCTCGCCCTGCTCATTAAAGACAAGCACTTTGCCGCTGAGTGGCTTGCGTGGCTGAGCAGCAAGCCAGGCGATTTTTTCTTCGCGAGAATATTCCTTTTGCATATGTTATTTAGCGAATTCAATTGCTCGAGTTTCGCGAATCACATTGACCTTAATTGTGCCCGGGTATTGCATAGTGCTCTCGATTTTGGTGGCAATGTCGCGGGCAAGCTTGATTGCCATAAGGTCATCAACTGATTCAGATTTCACAATCACGCGGATCTCGCGGCCTGCACTAATGGCATACGACTTCTCAATACCAGGGAAGCCATTGGCAACATTTTCAAGGTCACGCATGCGCTCTACAAAGTTTTCGGCGCTATTATTGCGGGCACCTGGGCGGGCGGCAGACAGGGCGTCGCAGACACGTACCACCAAAGCCTCGGGTGTTGTTGCCTCGATGTCGTCGTGATGAGCTTCGATCGCATGTGCAATCGCTTCGCTCATACCGTACTTGCGAGCCAACTCGGCACCAATATGGTGGTGCTTGCCTTCCATGCGGTGAGTGACCGCCTTGCCGATATCATGTAGCAAAGTGGCGGTTTTGGTTACGCGCACATTCGCGCCAATCTCTTCGGCAATCACACCAGCGATGTGCGCCATTTCGGTGCTATGCTTCAATACATTTTGGCCGTAGCTAGTGCGGAACTTTAACTCACCAAGTAGGCGCAATAGTTCCTTAGGAATGCCAACGACGCCAACTTCACGTGCGGCATCTTCACCGGCCCGGTCGATGTCTTTATCGATTTGCTTGTGGGCCTTCTCGACTACCTCTTCAATGCGTGCCGGGTGAATACGGCCATCTTTCATTAGCATTTCAAGGGTTAAGCGGGCAACCTGGCGGCGAACTGGGTCAAAGCTTGAAAGCACCACCATGCCTGGCGTGTCATCAACCAGAATGTCAACGCCTGTAGCGCGCTGCAAAGCCTGAATGTTACGGCCTTCTTTACCAATAATACGGCCTTTCATTTCGTCGTCGTCCAGCTTGAGGGCAGTCACAGTGCGTTCGGCGGTTACTTCGCTAGCCATGCGCTCCATGGCGCTTACCAGGATAGTCTGGGCCTGCTCTTCGGCATCGTGCTGAGCCTCGGACTGCAGCTTATTCACTAAGCCAAGCAAGTCGTCTTTAATGTCTCGCTCGGTCATTTGCATGAGCTTCTCGGCAGCGTCTTTTTTGTTCAATCCGGCGATTTTTTCTAGTTTTTCTTGCTGGCGAGTGCGGATGTCACGAATCTCGTTCTTGAGATCTTCAACTTCATCTTCTTGCTTGCGGAGCTTCTCGGTACGTACATCGAGGTCTTCGAGCTTGCGATCAAGGTTCGCCTCACGCTCGGCTGTACGATCCTCGGCCTTTTTCAGTTCCTTGCGGCGCTCGGACTCTTCTTTGGCGACTTCGTCTCTGATTTTTAACGCTTCATCTTTCGCCTTGAGCACAATATCACTCGCTTTTGTTTTGGCGTCAGCAATTAGACTATCGGCTTTATGAGCCGCACTAATTCCCTTTCGCTGGCCTACAAACGCCAGCCCGCCAGCCCCTAACGCCCCACCAACAATAGCGGCAATAACAATTTCAAACATAACAGTTCCTTTCTTTTTGGTCGGCCGAGTCGGAAGGCATTGGCATGGGGCAAGCCAGGAGTATCTAGACAAAAGTGAGTATGCATAAGCACACGGCTTGAGGTCAGCCGCCGCCTTTTATTCCGGCAGTATAACTATGAACATAAAAAATTAGTTGCGTAAACTACAACACTTTACTTATTGTAGCGTTATTTACCATTGTATGCGGAAAAGGCTTACGAATGCAATAAAATAAACCACTATTTACGCGGTTTTGTTATATGAGGCTCGGCACCGTATTCTGGAAGTACGATTTTGTCATTGTCGCCCTTCTGCAAACGCTCCACTCCATGTTCGAGCCAGTCCTTGCCGTCGCCACCCACAATAGGGAGATCACTGGCGTAAGCTATGGCATTCATAACGGTTATACCTATACGCAAGCCCGTAAAGCTACCTGGGCCTTTAAATACGACGAGGCCTTTGATGTCGTCCCAATCCTTAGCCTGGGTTTCAAGCTGCTGCTCGATGTAGCTGAGCAAGCCCTTAGCCAATTCGCGATCAGCCTTCCAGGCGTGGGCATAGCGCTCGCCGTTCTCATATACAAACGTTAGTTCACATGTTGGCGAATCCGTTTTTAGACCTACAATCATGACTATGTCCCCTCTGAAGCTAGCTCTATGCGGCTGATATCTCCTTCTATTGTAACCCGGCGCGAGGTTTCAGCAAACGGCACAATTGTAATGCGTATGCGAGCCTTGGGCAGAATATCATGCACAATATCCGCCCACTCAACAATTGTTATAACCGTGGGGTCGCTGACAGATTCTGCAAACTCGTACTCAAGAATCCCAGCATCAGGCAGGCGGTAAAAATCATAGTGATGCAAACTCAAAGAGTCCGCGGTATAGACCCGGCTAATCGTAAAGCTAGGGCTCTGCACCGCCTCATCAATCCCGAGACCATTTGCAATTCCCTTGACTAGCGTGGTCTTACCGGCGCCCACGTCACCGATAAGCTCCAGACATTCACCACCTTTAAGTAGGCGGGCAAGTTGCCTGCCGAGTATGCGCATCTGCGCCTCAGAAGATACTTCTAGCACTTGGATCATAGGTAAAATATAGCATAAAGACCGCCCGAAAGCGGCCACCTCAGACCGTCTGAGGTGGCCGCAGACGGTACAGTAAGGATTTTGAGCGATCCGCCCGCTCAGGCGTTGGATTGGAGGGAGCCAGAAAACAGTACTCGCCAGCCGTCACGCAACGTAGAGAAGAAGGGGATCCTTCGACGCTTCTTGCGATATTCGGCGATCTCCTGCTCCAACGCAGCAATCTTTTGGCTAAACTGACTGCAGGCCTCGTGCAAGTCTCCGATCTGGCCATTCAGCTCTGCCGTGCGATCTGTTCGGCGTTTCAACTCGTCTTCCAGTGCCGTCAACTCCGTACGAAGCAAGGCGCAGCTGCAAGCCTTGAGGTTCCACACCCTTTCGGTTTCGAGTTGCACAGGGAGTACATCGCCCCTCTCGGTCATTCTGCGAAACGCATCCTGCACGAGCTCTGGGTTGCCACCGCCGATTCTCCTGGCGAGGTCTTCCCAGTTAATATCTCCCGCCACCACAGTGTGCCGCTGCATGTAGCTCACAATGCGGCTGTCAAGGCGTTGGCCCATCTCCGCTTCTCCGATCCTCAACGTTTCCTATATATTTATACAAGACAATTAGATTAAAGTCAATTTGACAGAAAGCGCCCATTCCCGCTGAGCGGCGCTATCCTACGAAAAGCATTAGCATTGTGACTTAAAATTGCTATAGTAATAAGTGCAATTTATGAGAATTTCTGACGCCACAATCGAAGAGCTATTACGAGCAAGCGGCCTTTTAACACCTGAGCAGCTAGCACAGCTTAAGAATGAGCAAGCTTCAACCCACCGGCCCTTACAGGACTTGGTTATTCGTCATGAGTTCCTGAACGATAAGCAATTAACCGAGCTGTATGCGAAATATGCCGACATTCCCTTCGTTGAAGTTGAGCCGCGCGATGTACCAAATGAAGCATTGATACTAATTCCTGAGCGAATTGCGCGCCAATACAACGCTGTTGTGTTTAACATCGTTAGCGGCACTAAATATCTTGCCATGGAAGACCCTGATGACATTCAGGCGGTCAACTTTATCGAAAAGCAAATTGGCAGCGATGTTAAAATCCATATCGCAACCCGCGAAAATATTCTGCGCATTCTCGATAATTATCGTAGTGACGTCAATAAAGAGCTGAGTGATGTCATTAAGGTGCAGCGGGACACCGATTCGCCCGGTGGCAATGACGAACAGATCTCCGAAGAAGATATCGCCGAAGATTCACCGATCGCCAAAACCGTTAACCTGCTACTTGAGTTCGCAATCCGCTCTAATGCCTCAGATATTCATATTGAGCCGCGCGAGGAATATGTACAGGTCCGTTACCGTATTGACGGTGTTCTACAAGAGGCAAACCGCCTACCCAGCAACGTGATGAATGCCCTCATTAGCCGTATTAAAATTCTGTCGAACCTTAAGATCGACGAACGTCGTGTGCCACAAGATGGCCGCTTTAAAATAACCGTTGCCGGCCGAACCTACGCCCTGCGTGTCTCTACCTTGCCGGTTACCGATGGCGAGAAAGTCGCGATGCGTATTCTGGACGAGGGCGATAGCGCGCTTTCCCTTGAGCAGCTTGGCTATTGGGGACACTCGCTGCATACCGTTACCGAAGCAATTGTACAGCCCCATGGTATGGTGCTGGTGACAGGCCCAACTGGCTCAGGAAAATCCACCAGTCTCTTTAG
>DASUUR010000075.1:0-13762 GCA_036373975.1 Saccharimonadales bacterium (SeqCode) | reverse complement strand
TGCTTGAGTAAATTTGCTAAGCACGTAGTCGCTATCTGGCATGTGGTCACGGAGTTCGTGCCAAATACCGACCCGAATACGGCTGTAGGCGTTTCCCAGATGTGCAGTTAAGCTCTTGATGCCGTTGTTTCCGGCATCACTCCCCTGCTGCCGTGTACGAATGGTGCCAAATGGCAGGGCGAGTTCGTCGTGGATGGCTAAAATATCGTGCAACTCGATTTTGTAGAAGTCTTTAATGGAGCGAACCACTTCACCACTGTTGTTGTAAAAAGTAGTGGGCTTTACTAGCAGCGCTTTGTTGCCATGCAGGGTGATCTCGGCAATGTATGCCTTAAACTTCGGCTTTTCTTGCCAGGCAACCCTATGAGCTTCTGCAAGCCGATCAAGCATCATGTAGCCAATGTTGTGCCGTGTTTGGCTATAGCTCGCACCTGGGTTGCCAAGGCCGACAATCAGCTTGGGCATGCCTATGCCTCTTGTTCTTTTTCGCGGTTAGCTTTCATTTGTTTCTCATCACGGAAACTGAAGTTAATAGGTGTACCAGTAAAGTCAAATTCTTCACGCATGGCTCGCTCAAGATACCGCTTGTAGCTCCAGTGGATAAACTTAAGATTGCTGCCAAAAATAACAAACCATGGCGGTGCGGTATCTGTTTGTACGAGGTATCGTAGCTTTGGATGAGTGTTTTTAAGCCCGGCTGGTGGGTGTTTTGCTAAGCAGGCCTGGAGCACTTTGTTGAGTTCGCGGGTCTTAATTTGTTCGTTGCGGCGGCCCTCGATTTGCAGGGCAAGATCGAATAGCTTTGTGACATTTTGCCCTGTTACCGAACTGGTAAAGATAAGTGGTGCCCACGGTACGAAAGCAAAGTTATGGGCAATTTGCGGGGCTAGTGTGTCGCGTGTATAGGCGTCTTTGCCTTCGACGCTATCCCACTTGCTTACCACAAGCACCAAACCTTTGCCTGCTTCTTTAATGATGCCTGCTAGCTTTTGGTCGAGCTGCGTGCTGAGCTCGTTGACATCCATGAGGAGTAAGCAGATGTCGGCTTCTTCAATGGCCTGCAGGGTGCGCAGTACGCTAAACTTTTCAATGCCTACCTCAACTTTACCGTTGCGGCGGATACCGGCGGTGTCGAGGATCTCGAGGTCTCGGCCTTCGTAGCGCACAGCTACTCGGTTAACATCGCGAGTAGTGCCGGCGACATTTGCCACAATTGCCTGCTGTTTGCCGGCCAGCGTGTTAAACAAGTGGCTTTTACCAACATTTGGTCGGCCAATTAGTGCAATACGGAGCACATCATCACTGCTGGTGTCGGCTTTAGGCGGGATAATCTTGGTGATTTCCTCGAGCACGGCATATGTACCTTGGTTATGCTCGGCGCTGGTACGCAGAATTGTTTTAATGCCTAGGCGCTGAAATTCGGTAGTTGGTAGGCTACCCTTAAGATCCGCCTTGTTTGTAATTAGAATAACTGGCTTACGACTTTTAAGTGCTTTTTTAGCAACGATACGGTCTTCATCACTGAGGTATTGGGTGCTGTCTACCACTACTAAAATAACGTCGGCGGCATCAGCGGCTTCGGTAATTTGGTCTTGAATTGATGCCTCAAACTCGTCGTTTGGGTCTTTAAGGCCAGCAGTATCGACAAGCCAGAAAGCGTGATCGTTGTGGGTCACCTTACCGATTACATTGTCACGTGTAGTGCCAGCCTCACGCGCGACAATTGCCTGCTGCGAACGGACGAGACGATTAAAAAGTGAGCTTTTGCCCACGTTCGCCTGCCCGATAATTGCAACGGTCGGAAGATGTTTATTCATAATTCTCTATATTTTACCATAAAACGCGAGATAGTACTACTGTTATGCGGTGGTGATGAGGGCTTGTGCCGCTCACCACCACCCTCGTCTTACTTCTCGTCGATCCAGGTAGATGTTTCCTGACCACGGACAACGAAGAGTGGACGACCCTTGAAGAAGTTGCCGCTCAGTTCGTTGAACTCAGCGAGCGCCTCTTCAAGGCTCTCGGGTATTACCACGGCGATGACATGCGCCAACTCCACCCCTGTTTGCTGCTTGAAGGCCGGTGCAAAAAAGGGGCTGATATCAAGGCTGTGGCCCGAGAGTTCTATCGCGCCATCGAATGCTTTGTGCAATGCGTCAATGCCCGAACATGCGCCAAAAGTGGCACGGAGCCTTCCTACGGAACGGTGCCCCCTGACAAGCTGTTTTTGCTTGGCGGTAAATTGACCGATGTGCAGAATAATTCCACGCATTCTTCTGTCCCCTATTCTTCAGGTGCGTACTGTATGACTTTATAATATAACCGACAAAATGCAATATAACCATTGCACAAAACATGTATTTATGATATAATTTGTTATAAGTGTGGCCCGCTTTACGGGGCCCCTTAACAAGTGAATACAACTGTTGGATCGAACACTGGAGAATCATGAATCTCGTTCCGGTCTTCCCTACGTCGCTCTTCCTGAGCGTTCCCCTCGGGATCGTTCTGGTGGTGGCCGCGCTGATGCGGCTGAGAGCGACGGGCCAGCAGCCGGCATCTGACCCCAAGATCGCGCGCCTCAACTGGGCGCTGGCGATCGCTGGGTTCGTGATGTTGGCGCTGAGCCTCCGTCTGGCCATCAAGCAGGCCCGCTTCGTCCGCGTCGGCGTTCAGTCGATGGACGGTGTGGACTTCCAGATGCTGACGCTCGCGCTGGCGTTGCTGGTCGCGGCAGGCATCCTGACGGTCAAGTGGGTGATCGATGGTCACGACCTCAAGCAGTCGTTGCTGGGCGTCGCTTCCTTCGGGATCCTGCTGGCGTTCTTCGCGGAGCACCTCTTCTTCGCTGCGGGCTCGCTCGACGCCGAACTGGTGCGTGCCGCTGGCTGGGGAGTGTTCATCGTGGCGCTCATGGCCTACGTGGTGCTCGACAAGTTCTACGAGTGGTACCACAACCAGTACGCCGCCGTGCTGCACGACGCCAGGGTTGAACCCCTGTCCTGCCCCGCGGGCGCACAGTGCGCCACGGTGATCGCGGCCCACGAGGCCGAGGACGTGCCGGAGGACCGGACGTTCGTGACCAACGGCGCTGCTCCGCGGCAGTAAGTTCACTTGGGCCCCGCAACGAACGTGTTGCGGGGCCCTTTCCTTTTGTTCGATCTGTATTAACAAAAAGACTGGCCATAGCCAGTCTTACTTTTGGGCAAAAACACGGGCCCGGCCGTCATCCAGTTGCGGATGACGAGCGCGGGCCCATGCCTCAGTTGGTGGGTTGGGTGGACGCGGTGGTCGATGCCGGGTTGAACTTGCAGTTCTTGCTCACCACGTAGCCCTTGAGCTCTTCGCGAGTCTCCAGGTCAGCGCGGCTGGTGAACCAGACCACGTTCCAGAGCTCACGCTCCATGTCGTCCGACTCGGCGTCCAGGTCGACCCACGGGAGGTTGCTGTCCTTCGAGTAGGGCACCAGCAGGCCAACGTTGCCCTGCTCGGTACGCCAGACGGTCAAGGAGCACTCGCCGTAGCCGACGTTGAACGTCGCGCTCTTGGAGAGGTAGACCACGCCCTTCTTGGCGTCGGTGAACTTCATCTGGTTCGTGAGCTGGTCGATGCCCTGGCCGACGATGCGGTCGACGGCCTCCTGCTTGAGGGTGCTGTCCTGGAGGCCGTTGGTCTGGATGTCCGGGTCACTGCTGCAGGCGGCCAGTCCGACGATTGCGACGGCCAGCAGCACCAGGCGCTTGACGATGTTCATGTGCGTTCCCTTTCCGAGGGAGTTGAGTTTTGGCCCCACCTTTCGAGGCACTAATTATATTATACATCTTTTGTTAGAAAAGTCAATAGGTACTCTGATCTGGAACATGAAAACAGGTCCCGCACACAAGCATGAATCTGCTTGTGTGCGGGACCCTTGTGCCTCAGGAGGTTGGCGTTGCCGTGATCTGGGGCGAGGAGTTCTCGCTCTTGACGGGACACCGCTCCTTCTGATCGCCCAGCAGCCTGTCGAGGTCTGTGGCCGACAGAATGGCTTCCTCTGGCTTGTGTACCTTCACCCCGCCAGAGGTCTCGTTCGTGCGCTCCCAGTAGAACCGACCCTGCGGGTCACGGAAGAGCACGATGCTGCAGGTGTTGACGTACACCTCGAAGTACATCGAGCCGTCGGTGTAGAAGCTCCTGGTGATCGTCGTCGCATCGTTGTGGTAGCCCACGGTACTCTGGACGACCTGGCCAGACTTCGTACGGATGGCCTTGCCACCTACGAAGCCCATGCGCTCGAGCTGCCCTTCGCCATCTTTGGCGATCTGCTTCTCTTGCTCGTTCTGCATGTCCTGCATGGTCGTGGTGGTGAAGCTGCTTCCGCAACCAGCGGCCAGGAAGGCGAGCAGAAGCATGATTTTCTTCATGATGTTCTCACTTCCCAGGGAGATGTTTGAAGCAAGAATAGTATGTCATATTTATTACTCTAAGTCAATTATATGGCCGCAAGGCCCTCTTGTGGTATAAATAAACAGGCAATATCGGGATTATGGATGTGGAGTCTGGACATGGCATTGACAGGTCTTGGCATTACCTATGTTCACCCAGAGCATGGCGAGCGCGAAGTGCAGCTGAGCGATTACACTCGCTCAAAGCTTGAGCTGGTGTATGCCAGTGATCAACTCCGTGCAGCCCTAAGGAAAAAGGGCGGCTTGCGTGCACAGGGGCACGGTGACGCACTGAAGTGGCTGCGCGGAATGTCGCGGGGTGGCTGGGTGTTGGGCTGCTCAGGTTTTGCGACCGTGATGCCCAACGACACCTATCAGCTGGACCGAGTGATACTTGCGGAGATCTACAGTTATCTCAAGCAAATCAATGCCCTGCCCGCTTTTACGAGTGATGGCGGCACGGGCGCTGGTGCGCTGCAGGCGAACGCTGATGTAGCTGATCGCTTGGGGGTGCCAACTCTTGGGTGCACGCCAATGAGTGCCTTGCCCAAACAGGCTGTTGGCGCGCGGCGGCGCACGATCATTGGCGGTGCTACCTACGAGGATCGCGAGGCGATTGTTGGGCGGCTGGCGGATCTTCTGCTGTGTATCGATGGCAAGGACGGCACGCTCCGCGAGGCCGAGGCTGCTGCTGCGCAAGGCAGTATTGTGATGTTTGTGGCACTGCGTACGTATGACGGTATGCCTACGTACACGCGTGTCAACATGCCGCAGTTGCGACTGGCTGCAAGCCAGAAGAGAATCGTCGTCTGGAGTCCGGAGAGCAGTGAGGATTTGATCACGGCGTTTGCACGGGCGCTCAGGATGCGTGAAGTCAAGGGAAGCACTCTGCGTGAACGCCTTCCGAAGATTGAGGAAGCGATCTTTGCGTAGAGGTTGCACGCGTTAAGAAGGGCGGAGCTGCCTGGCAGCTCCGCCCTGTTTTACATCATGCCGCCGCGTCGAGCGGGTGCTCACACAGGTAGCAGCCGATCCCTACGACATGTCGTGCGTCCTCTTCGGACATGCGGGCCAGACCGCAGGTTGAGCCAAAGTGCGTGAAACGGATCCCACTCCCCCACACTGCAGCCCGGCGAACAGCCAGGGCTTTCTTTTTGCTGAGACTGCGGTGGCAAAAGCCCGCAACGTAGGTGACCCACGCCAGCTGCTTGAGCTTGCGCATCCCTCGGTAGCGCCTGGGAAGGTCGGACGGCTCAGCTGTGCCTGCAGCCAAACAGAGCAGTACTTCCTTGAGCCGCTCCCCTGCCACTTCTTGCAGCGGGTTCACGAATATCGCAATGGCCTTAGGCGACTGCAGGACTCGCGCCAGCCACATCACGAACTTGTGCGGCGACTTGAGCCCGAGCTTTTGGGCTGCCCAGGTGAACAGCCCCTCGATCAACGAGTTATTGTCGTAGTCCCCCCAGCAAGGGTGCAGACCGATCTGGACATCGTTGGGCAGCCGCTGTAGCACGTCCTGCAGGATGCGGGCGCAGTAGCGAGCCACAACTCCGCCGAGTCCGAATACCCTGGTCATTGCCGTCGCGATTTGCCCAAACGGGCTTTCCCACGACAGCAGCAGGTCTTGTGTGGAGGCAAACGACAAAATCTCCTTGATCTCGCGGACTAGTGCCTCGGTAAAGCCGTCAAGCCCCACCGCATAGCAGTTGACCAACATACCCCAGTCAAAGGGTGATGCCAGGCCAACGCGTAGTTTGAGGTGCGTTGCCCCTTGTTCCTCGCGGAACTTCAGGAACTCCTCGTAGGCGATGCGGTACAAGTACGCGTAACCCAGCTGCCCAATGTCATTGGCAGTGATGTGGGCTGCTGAGCGCGGCCGGCGCAGCATGTCGGCGTAGCCCTCGATCTCCGTATGGGGCAGGCCGAGCCTGGGCCGCACACGGTAGAGGGCTGGCATCATGATCCACACTGACCACTCCCCCGGATCACCAGGCGAAAGGTACTTGATGCGCCCCTTCGTTGCTTCCCACTGGCTGCGGAAGTTGTCGCGAATCATGGCTCGCAACTCGTCACTGCTGAGGTTCATCAGTACCTCACGTGGCTGGCGATTGGCCTCGTGTGGCCAACTACCGGGCCACGACCAACAGCCCTTTACCTGCTCGGCCGTCATACCGAACCTCCCTGTGCTAGATGTACACCCATTTGGGGTGGATCTATTTAAAAGCAATTTAAAAGAGGAGTCAAACAGACGGCACTATAGCGGCTGAATTTCTTGCCACTTGCCAGCGGCTAGTGCGCCAAGTTGGTACGGGCCAAACTGGGTGCGATGCAGGGCTGTGACGGTATAACCGAGCGCCGTAAAAGTGCGCCGGATTTGGCGGTTGCGGCCTTCGTGCATGGTAACCTGCCAGTTGCGTCGCGAAGTTTCCGAGAGTCGAACCAGCTGTAGCTTGCTGATTCCGTCTTCGAGCTGAATGCCGAAATCGTGAACCATCTGCTGGTGCAAGGGCTCGAGATCTTGGTCTAGTATGACTTCATAGACTTTAATTTTGCGGAAGCTTGGATGGGTCATGGAGTGGGCAAAGTCACCGTCGTTAGTGAGGAGTATCAGCCCAGAACTGTCTTTGTCGAGTCTGCCGACTGGCTTAAGAGGATAAAATTCGGATGGCAAGATATCATAGATAGTCGGATTGTCGCCCTGAGCCTTGCGCGAACACACGTAGCCAACGGGCTTGTGGAAAGCGATGTATAGTAGCTTGGCTTGAGCCTTGAGGGGTTGCCCATTAATCTCAATGTTGTCTGTAGGGATAATACGCTTCCCAAGCTCGGCAGCAACACCATTAACAAGAACCCCACCATTTTCTATAAGGTCATCAGCTTCACGCCGGCTAATGCCAAGCTGCAGTGCAAGATATTTATTAAGGCGTTTAGAGTCGGGTGTCATAATTTATACACAGTATACAACACTACGGTGCTGTAGGCGGGCGGTACTGTGCTTGAGGATCGCGTGGGGGCGGTGCGACCGATGCCTCGCGCTGGTAGCCGGGAGCTGGTGTCGAGGGTTGCTGGGGCGTAGGTGCTGGCTGCTGCGGTGCAACTGGTGTTGGTGCTTGGGCGGGAGCTTGTGACGAAAAGATGGGCGTTGCAGGTGCCACTGGTGCTTGTTGTGCTATGAGCTTGTCGAGCTCGGCGTTGATGTCCTGTGCTACGGGCTCCGTGGGGTTGGTGGCGACAGTTGGCGTTTCTGGTGCGGGAGCTGGTGCTGGTGCATCCTGGCCGGACAGCTCTTTATCGATGAGCTCATTCATATCAACGTCGTTTATACGAGGATTATCCTTAAGCGGCTGAATAACTCGCTCCCCGAGCGATGCTGGGCGCGGTGATGAAAAAGGTGCTGTGGGTTTAGGCAGTGGAGTTGGTGCAGGAGCAGGTTGTGGCTGTACAGGCGGCGTAACTGGTACAGGTGCAGGAGCAGAAGGAGCAGGAGCTACAGGAGCGGTGCTTACGACTTGTTGTGGCTGCGGTACGGTTTGTGGTGTGGGCATAGCTACTGGAGCCGCGGGAACTACTGGCTGCGGCTGAGCTTGCTGCGGACTATCACCGAGTACTTCGTGGACAACACGGACGACATCTTCAATGCCGACTTGAGATTTAACTAGGTACCTATCGGCACCGAGTTGCTCACCGCGACTACGCTGGTCGTCGGAGCTAAGAGCGGTCATCATGATTACTTTAATATTGCGGGTTTCAGTAGTAGAACGCAAAATATCGAGCATATCAAAGCCGCTAATTTTTGGCATCATAACGTCGCTAATAATTAAATGCGGCCGTTCCTTAATTGCCATGGCAAGGGCTTCCTCGCCGTCGCCGGCGGACACAATATCATAGCCCTCTGCCAGGAGGCGCACACCATATATTTCGCGTAGACTCTTGTCGTCCTCGACAAGCATAATCTTAATCATATTACCACCTACTATACGGCCTTACTGTCAAAAAATCTATACTTCTTATGGTTATTTTTGTCGGGGTGGAATAAAAAGATGGGGACGGTTAGCCTGTGGCTCAACCGGGGCGGTAGGAGGACTCGTCGGCACGGTTACTGGAGCCGCCGCGGGAACTACTGGCTGCGGCGGCGGTACGGGCTGCGGTTGTACAATTGGCGCAGCTACTGGGCTCGGGGCTACCGTGGGAGTCACATCGAGGGGTGTTGCTGGTGTTGCCTGCTGCGGAACAACTGGTGCTTCAAGGCTGTCTCGCTCAATTTTAGCGGTGGCTTCTTCGTGGGAAATTCGTGGGAGCTCAAGATAGAAAGCACTACCCTTTTGGTACTCGCTTTCAACCCAAAGGCGACCATTCATTGTTTCAACGAGACGGCGGGAAAGATAGAGCCCAAGCCCGGTGCCGCCGATTTCGCGAGTGTCAGTATTATCAACACGATAAAACTTTTGGAATAAATGCGGAACATCTTCGGGCGGAATGCCAATACCGGTATCGGTCACGCTAACGGTCACATGCTCATTGTCCCCTACCACATCGACCGTAACATCCCCTTCCCTGGTGTATTTAATAGCGTTTTCAATGAGATTTGAAATCACTTCGCGGAGGTGGTCATTATCGACTTCGACGTAGAATACGGGGCTTAGTTTACGGGCTGAGTCTTCACCGACGGTTGGCTTGAAGAGTAGTATGAGATTTTTAGCCTCTGCCTGTGGAGTAAAACTGGCGACAATCTCTTGCGTGAACGAAACAACATCGACCACTTTGGGGTCATTACGTAAGCGACCGTCTTCGGCCTTAGAAACGTCGAGGAGATCTTGGAAGAGCCTGCCGAGATGCTGTGCCGCCTCGTGCGCCTTTGTTAGGTAAAGGCGGGCTTTATCGTCGATAGTGGCAGTTTGCGGGTTGAGCGCCAGGCCTAAGTAGCCTTCTATTGAGGCGACTGGTGTGCGCATTTCGTGGCTCGCGGTAGATATGAATTCTGCCTGCTGCTGTTCCTCGGCCTTTTCCTTGGTGATATCACGGAAAACAATAATTGCACCAGCTCCGAGGTGGCCGACTGGGGATGTCAACAAGGAAATATACAGGCGTTTACCTGATGCCGTTTCGAGCATGAGATCGTTTGTAAGCACAGATTCATTCTGAGTGAGTACTTTTTGGATGGGGTTGGTAAGCTCATCGAGCTCCTTGCCGTCGGCACCTTGTAGCTTAAGCACCGAGTGGTAGTCGAGACCGAGCGCATCACGTTTCCCCCAGCCGACGATTTTTTGAGCGGCCGGGTTGATAAGCTGGATACTTCCGTGATCATCGATTGCAATAACACCATCTTGGATGCCGTTAATAACAATTTCGGATTTGTTTGCAACTTGGTTGAGCTCTTGGGCAAGCGCACTGTAGGCCTTGTCCTTCTCGTTCTCTTTATTGCTTTTGTTATGCCAGAGCAGCCAGCTAATAACGATTGGTAACTCGTAGGCTAGCAAAAAGATGATTATTTGGCTGCGTGAGGTTAGGTCATTCTTGAAAACCAGCAAATCAAGCACAAAGTATGCAGTTACGGTGAGGGCAACAGGCGCAAGACCATATGCGCCAAATAACCCCGCGAATATAGCAACGAGCATCCCCAGGGCAATGAATGGCGATGTTGTCACACCTGTGGCGTACAATAAAGTTGCAGTAGTCAGAGCAAAAAGCAGAAATACTGCCAGAGCCATGTGGTAGAGGTGCTTTTGCGGAGCCCAGAAATACGCAACGAGGCTAGCAATAACCGTGATGCCGGCTAAAATGGCGCTATGGAGCGGGATAACCATTTGCATAGCTACCAGGGTGTCATCAACAACAAACCGCGTGGCGTAGAGCGCCAGCACAATACATGCCCCAAGCAGGACAACTTCGCAAATACGGCGGTACCAGAATGGCGAGATGATGGTGTGCGGTGTAATAATGCCCCCTAGATATATTGCTTTTGCTTACTATAGTATGGCGAATTCGTAACAAATGGACAAGGGGCCTGTAAGGTGAATATGGTATTATTTAAGTAATGATACATGTATTTCAATTCCTTGTAGCTGGATGCATGGTAGTTCTTGTGGTTGAGGTGCTGTGGATTATTTTCTGCGGACAGCGCTTGGAGCGCCCGAGTATATCGCGCGATTTGCGTACCTTTGGCCGTGGTAGGTCGTTGCGATTTGCGGTATTGGGTGATAGCACTGCCGTTTCGATGGGCGGAGATTATGAGCAGGGTTACGCTGTTGCTGTAGCGCGGCATTTAGCGCAAAAGCACAAGATTACTTGGGGTAATGTGGCCATTCCGGGTGCGCGGATCGCCGATGTTGTGCGTGAACAAATAACCGATATTGCGCAATTGCGGCCGGACATTGCTCTGGTGGCGGTTGGCGCAAACGATGTTACGCATTTTACGCAGCTTGAGGCCGTGCGGCGTTCATTCGAGGAGCTCATTGAGAAGTTACGAGCGATCAATCCGGACATGAGGATTGTACTTACGGGCGCACCGGCCATGGGAACGGCGCCGCGGTTTATGCGCATCACAAGACGGCTTATGGCCATGAGGACACAAGCGGTTAACCGGATTGTGATCGAGATTTCCAAGCGTCGGCGGGTTATATTCGCGCCGATTGCCGCTGAAACCGAGGAGATATATCGGGCGCATCCCGAGCTATTTGCTGCTGATAAGTTCCACCCTACAACTGAGGGCTATTTACCATGGATAGCGGTGCTTAAGCGGACGTTCGACAGAGCCGATCTTACCCCCTCTTAAGCTTTGCTGATGCTTTCTTTTTGTAAGTCAGAAATGAGCACCATGTAGTCGTGATCGACGGTTTGGCTGATATGTAGCGGCGTAAAACCATTGCGCGTTAGCAAGGTCATAATATCTGTCGGGTTATTATGCCGAGCGCGCCATACCCCAATGGTCTCATCCTTGTTAAGGTCAAGCCGCCAATTGCCCCGTGGTAGATTAAATTCTAAAGTAAGGGCATATTTTAGGCGAATACGTATGTAGCGGGCACGTTCTTGCTCGTTGTAGCCCATCTCAACATCGTATAGGTCGCGATTAATGCCGAGCATGTTAAGAACGAATTCACATTGTGGGTAGAGTAACTGGCCGTCTTTATGGCCGATAAAATGGAATTGCTCCCTATTCATCACCGAGTCGAGTTTAAGGCTGTAAGCAAAGAGGTCGTTGCGTGACATGCTTTTGCGGATAACCCGTAGCACGTCATCGGGCGAATCGAAGTTTGCGAGCGTGCCCCCAAGCAGTAGTACCAGATTGACGGTGCGATTTGACCCCTCGGCTGGCGGCTCGGCAATTGCATTGGCAAAGAGCTCGTAACTTATGTCGTAGACGTGCCCCTCGAAATTGACTTTGTCTCCAAACCATTCCTTGATATTTTTCTGGGCGATATCGAGCATTTCTTGGCTAATATCTATAGCCGCGTAACGCTTTAGTTTACCAGAATCTAAGAGATGCGCGAGCAGGTTTTTAACTGGTAACGAGTTGCCAACGCCAATATCAACTACATTGACGTGAGTATAGTCTTTAAAGACTTCGTCAAGGTAGTTCTGAGCGGCATTGAGGAGCTTGACGGTGCTGTTTAGGCTATTCGCAAGGCTGTCGCTGTAGAGACGCTTGGCATAGGCGTCCCAGCCGGTGGCGCCGTTGTTAATATACGTAAATTTTAACTCGATTTCTCGGTAGGTGTCGATTCCAGATATAATCTCAAGAATTTGCTGCTCGCTGTAGGTCTCATAGAACTGCGGCAAGGGGCGAACATGCTTAAGGCTTCTTTTATTTAGGAACTTTCGACGTCCGGTAACAAGCTGCCTGATCGCTAGCTGATTCTTATGACTCTTTAAAATAAAGTGGCGACCGTTATCCTCGCACAGTTCTAGGTCGAGACGACCCTGGCGGGTTTGTTCAACCCAGTTGGTGATAGTTCTTCTGCTCACACCGTACTTTTCAGCGAGCTCGGTACTCTTGTAATAATTCATTTGACCTAATGCAAAGCTAAAATTGATATTGACATGTTTCCCAAAAGAGAGGTATCCTATATATAGGCTACGGCCACCGTGAAACACATTACGACCATAGCATGTGTGATATGTTTCAGCAAGCAATCCAGGCCGATAGTACTGTAGTTTTAGGCAATAGGAGTGATCTATGCACCGTTCAGGCTTATCTCAGAAATTATATAGTAGTCAAAGAGTCATACGCCGCGCTGTTCTGCGCCCTAAGGAGAGTATCTCGTTACTCCTAGGAGTATACGAGGATCTTATTCCTCAGCCCTCGTTTTCGATTCAGGCGAACGGCAGCCTAAAGGGTATCCGGGCTGATCTAGTTCGTATTGATGAGCGTGGGGACTATCGCCTCTCTTATCGCCTACAGAACACCTCAGATGAAGAACGTGAGGTCATTGTTACAGAAAAAGATGCGTAGGATATGTGTATGTTTCCCAAAATAGAGGTATCATTTGCGTTTTTAAGCAATAGTTAAGCTCAGCGATACAAAAATAGCACCAAAAGGTGCTATTTTTGTATATATTCTAGAAAAGTAGTGTGTAACGGTCCATTCGATACCACAATGCCGGCAGAGCCTTTAGAAAAATCAAGAGGCTTACCATCTAAATCGGTTGCTATACCACCCGCCTCCTCTACTATCAGTGCCGGGGCGGCAATATCGTAGGGCCTACCGATACCGAGGGTTGCAGCGCATAGTCTCCCCTCTGCAACTTTCATTGCGCTGTAAGTGTAGGAGCGAAAATTAAACGTTTTGCCCTTCGCTCGCTCGATCTTATCATGTATCTCTCCGACAGAAGCGTAGCCGACAGGCAGGAGGCTGGAGGTTGCGAAATAGCTCTGGCCGGCTGAATCGCGTGTATTGCACTGTATTCGAACGCCGTTCTTGTAAGCGCCTTTGCCACGTTCTGCGTAGTAGAGATCGCCGAGCATGGGCTCATACACGACGGCTAGCTGCACGACTCCGTCTTCTATGGCGGCAATTACGATTGTGCTCACAGGAATACCGTTTTCGAATGGTTGCGTTCCGTCAATAGGGTCCACAACCCATACCCGACGACTGTGTAAAGTGTTTGAAGACTCTTCACCTAGCACTTCATCGTTTGGAAAGCGCTCATTAATACGCTTGATAATGAGATCGTTAATTTCAGTGTCGCCTTGGGTCACGGGTGTATTATCGCTTTTCCAGGTGCTGGGGGCGTTACCAAAGTAGCGCCTAAAAATTTCTGAAGCTTCTTGAGTGATTTCTATAGTAAATGTAAGTTCGGGGGAAGTATTCATATACTTACTGTACCACTGCTATACTGAGC
>DASUUR010000074.1:0-17294 GCA_036373975.1 Saccharimonadales bacterium (SeqCode) | reverse complement strand
GGCTCATCGAGGATTCGGGGTGTTCTGCGGTCATCATTACGCCATCATCGAGCATGAGAAGCGCAAGTCTCGCGAAGAACCCATCTACTGGGGCTCTCTGATCGGCCTTGCGATTCTTGCGGTGGTGCTTGTATTGCCGCTGGGTCTGCGGAGTATGCTTCCGGCCCTCCGGGTGCACACGAAGTGACACATGCCCACCATCCTCGCTTCGGCCGGGTGGTGGGCATCACTAATTTTTGGTACAATTACTACTTATGAAACAGTTAAACGGCGCAGAATTAGCAGGCTATATTAAAGAGCGGCAAGCCAAGCAGGTTCGTGGATTTCGGCAAGCATGGCATGTTTTTCCGCGCCTTGCGATAATTGTCACAAACCCTACTCCGGTTATTCAAACCTACATTCGCCTTAAGCAGCGATACGGCGAAGATATTGGTATTGATGTGGCTATTTTTTCGCTTGATCAATCCCAGGCAATCGCCAAGATCAAAGAGCTTAATGCTGACCCGGCCACCCACGGTATTATCGTGCAGCTCCCCCTGGCTAACCCCGCCGAGACAGACGTTATTGTGAATGCTGTTGCGCCCGAGAAGGATGTTGATGCTCTTGGCAAAGACGCGGTATTGGACCCAGCCACGCCAATGGCCATACACTGGTTATTAGCAGGCTATAATATAGAAATTAAAAATCGTAAAATCGTAATCGTCGGGGCTGGCCGTCTTGTCGGGGCACCTTTGGCTAAAATATGGCAAGCATCTGGCTGCGATGTGACGGTTGTTACTCGCGACACCAAAGATATAGCGCCGATTATTAAGGCCGCTGACATTATAGTTACTGCAACTGGGGTGCCCGGCCTAATCACTGCAGATATGGTGCAGGTTGGTGCGGTTGTTGTTGATGCTGGCACCGCGTCCGAAGACGGCAAAATCAAGGGTGATATTTCACCAGAGCTTCGAGAACGAAATGATCTTATAATTACCCCTGAGAAGGGAGGAGTTGGCCCATTAACAGTTGCGGCGTTGTTTGACAATGTTATTACTGCGGCACGCGCAACTATTACCGAAGACTAAGCAAGCGACAGGGCTTCTTTAACATGCTGCACTACCTGCCGGGGTGTCAAGTCGGCCTTCACGATATAGCTATGGATACCAAGTGCGCGTAGGGTCTTTGGTGCTTCTTCTTCGCCAAGATTGGTAAGCACAATTACGGGAATCTGTTTCCCCCAAGGATTTTTACGGATTTCGGTTAGGGCTTCGGCCCCATCCATCTCTGGCATATGCAGGTCAAGTAGGATAAGATCTGGTTTCATGTGTTCAACCAGTGCAATGCCAGCTCGGCCATTCTCGGCACGCTGGACGTCAAATCCATCTGCCTCGAACTTCATAACATACATCTGACTAATTACGGGATCATCTTCGATAATGGCAATTTTGGTTTGTGCGGACATGGTTCTAGTATAGGCCAAAATGTTGCCGATCGCCAGTTGTGTATATCAATAGCAATAATTTCTAATGCACCAGAGTGCCGTGATGCTGATTCGCATCACGGCACTCCGGCTTCCTGCTAGCGCCCCGTTTCCACGGCGGGCGGCGCGCCGGTGAAGTTGTACCGTCCGAAAACGGACTGGTTGGCCCTGGTGGGGGCCTCCCATGTGAGCTTGCCGAGCGCACTCGCGTCAACTTCGAAGAGTGGGCGCCCGTCGTGCCACCGGTGCGAATCGGAGTTTTGGGGACCGATGATGATGCTGCCGAGTTGAGCAACGCCGTTCTTGATAGCGGGTTGCAGGTCGTTCATCCGCGAGGCGAACGTAGGCTTCCAGCTGCCTGACGGTGCGGCGATCCAATGGGCGTAGCCGTCCTTGACCAACAAGTATTGATCCAACATCCCGTTGGCGTGAAGGACGTAGAACAGCCGCGGGCCACCGGTGAGCTGCTTGAGTAAGCGTGACACATGCACTCCTAGGTATGCGCAGGTGAGGCTAAAAAGCCCCGAGAGACAGGGATCTCTTAGGTGTTATAGTACAATGTTCATTAATAATCGTCAATCTTCTAGTGGGTAATAACCCATATACCAAGTTAACGACTATCTCCCCGTCGGGCGAGCAGGAAGTACTTGGTATATGGGTTATTACCTCTAGCCGCTGGGGTATTGCATATTTTATTAATTTATGGTATTATGCTCTTCCACGCGAAATTATAACGTGTGAACCATAAAGAAAGAGTATACTAAAGTAGTATGGAACACCGCCTTAGCTTCCAGAACACACAGCAGCTGCGCGCAGTCTGCGGTGGAGGCTTTGTGGTGGCGCACCTGCAGCACGTGCTCGTGTTGCCTGAATGATTTTGAACGGCCTGTCGGGCCGTTTTTTGTCTGCAAAGAACAGTTCGATTCTGCCGCGGTTGTCTGTCTCTTACTACCACCTAATAGTTAAGGAGAACTATGTCACCAAATACCATACATCGCCCCTCGTTTGAGCGCGAAGCCACCATTCCGGTGCCTGAGGCAATTGATGTACTGCGCGAAGATAACGTTGCGGGTATGCGCATTGAGCGCGTGAGGGCCAGCGATGGCTTTGAGGCACACAATCCTGAGCGCCGCGAGGCCTTGCAAGAAGAAATGGACGAGTGGGACCTGCAGTTACGCCGTCACCCTGAGTGGCAAATGCCACAGCAAGACTCTGAAACCCGCCTGCCGATTGTTGATCCGGCGAACAAAGCGTCAGCCTGGTTCTACGCTACAGAGAGCCAGCAGGCTTGGGGCGCGCTTATGCCAACTGCATTGGCATTGTACCCTTTGCAGCGCCCTGAATCTGCAAGCTTGCCGAACGGTGTACCTATCGACGAACGATCTCGTGAGTTCTTTATGCACAGCATCGACGCTATCGGTATCCGCACTCGTGCGGAGATTATGACTGGACTTTCGCTACAGTCGGCTGCAAAACAAGAAGGAAAAGACCTCAAATGGGTGAGCATCGCTTGCGGGGCGGCCGTACCGGTGTTAAATGCGGTTAGCCAGATCAAAGAAGAGTTTCCTGATAAAGAGCCGCACCTCAAGCTTGTCGACATTGACCCAAACGCACTTGCATTTGCTAAAAAGCTTGCCGAGGAGCACGGGCTTGAAGAGGGGCGAGACTTTACAACTCGACGGTCGAACATTTTTAAGGAGCTGCATGCCCGCGACACTTTAGTGCAAGAGATTGGGCCGGGAAGTGCTCAGATGGTCGATGCATTAGGCATCTTCGAGTACTTACCCGATAATGTCGCGTCGAGCATGCTACAGAAGATGCATCAGCTAGCCGCACCAGGCGGAAGCGTGGTTATTGGTAATATGCTTGATGACCGCCGACAGCTGGATTTTAACCGCCGAGCGGTGGGCTGGCCAAAGATTTATCCGCGGTCGCTCGAAGAGCTTACAGAGCTTGTTACTTCTGCTGGAATCGATATAAACACTGTTACCGCCTATATTCCCGAAGATGGCGTCTACGCGGTCATTTCAATCGAAAAGCCGTATCCCGAGTTGTCGGGGCAAAAGGCACTGCTTGGTAATATGGGTCAGCACGCGGTCGATCACTAAACAAGTATCTTTCTGGTGCCGACGTCTGTATACTTAAGCATAAGGAATATACTGAATGCAGACGTTGTTTGTTGTCACGCTCGTTGTTGTGAGTCTCGTAAATCTTATTTTAGGCGGCGTTGTTATTGCCAGTGGACGCAAGAGTCTGCACCATAACTTCTTCTTTGGATTTGCTGCTTCGGTATTCTTATGGTCTGCTGGCATTGCTTTGTTCCTGGGGTCGACCGATCCTGGTTGGGCTGCCCTTTGGGCGAAAGTCTACTATATAGGAGCCGCTATTATTGGCTATTGTCTCTTGGGCTTAGCTTTAACCTTGCCCAATGCGACAGGTGAAAAGCCCAACAAAGGCTTGCTCCTGGCACTAGCGGTGCCTCTGGTGGGTATTCTGCCACTTGTGCTGCCAGGCGATACCTTTGTCCGTGAGGTCATATTGCTGAACACTGGTAATGAGGTGGTACTTGGTGCGACACCGTATATAATTTATACGCTGTATTTCATGGCGCATATAGTTGCCTGTGTATATATAATTATTAAAAAATATCTCCAAGCGCGTTTACTTGGTAAGCGCATGGTCCGTGCGCAGCTGGGGTTTATTTTAGCGGGCTTATTGACTGCTGGATTGTTTGGCGTACTTTTTAACTTGGTGCTACCGCTATATGGTAACTATAAACTGATTTGGGCTGGTCCACCCTTTACACTAGTACTGGTTATCTTGGTGTTCTACGCTATTATCCGCCATGGCTTGTTTGATGTTCGGCGAGCATTGGCTCAATCGAGCGCATACATTCTCTCTATCATATCTGTCGGTGTTATGTATGGTGCGGCGGTATTTGGTGCATCGTTTATTTTGTTTAGTGGTGAACAGCTCAATGTGTTGCAGAACGTCATTAATATAATTATGGCTACAGTATTGGCGTTTACCTTCCAGCCGCTAAAGAACTTTTTCGATAAAGTTACCGACAGGATATTCTTTCGGCATGACTATAACTTACAGGACGTGCTTAACAAGCTGAGCGACATTACTACGTACGAAATCAATCTGCGCAGAGTATCAATAAAATCGGCAGAGTTTATCGCATCGGTAGTAAAAGCCAAGTTCATAAGTGTGCATGTGTTGGGGGCTGACACGAAGCGTTATATGATTGGCTCTGTTGAGGGCTTGGAGGGCGAGGATAGGCTTATCGCACTGCTTAGGAAGCAAGAAGGGAAGATTACCGTGACACATCAGCTGGAACTTCTTGATACCGAACTGCGGGACTTGCTTGAGGGCAACAATATTAGCATGGTGACGCGACTTGAAACCTCACGTGAGCTAGTTGGCTTTATGTGCTATGGCGAAAAGCTAACTGGTAACTTTTATACCAGCAAAGATATGCAGGTTGTTCGCACGGCAGCTAGTGAACTAGCGTTAGCGATTCAGAACAGCCTGCGTTTTGCCGAGATCGGTAATTTTAACGAAACCTTACAAGCCAAGGTAGATATGGCAACCGAGAAATTACGAAACACCAATCAAAAGCTCAAACAGCTTGATGCCGCCAAAGATGAGTTTGTGAGTATGGCGTCGCATCAGCTCCGTACGCCGCTCACTAGCGTGAAGGGCTACCTAAGTATGGTGCTTGAGGGTGATGCCGGGGAGCTTAACCCCACCCAGGAAAAGCTGCTAAAAGAGGCGTTTACTAGTTCAGAGCGCATGGTGCGGCTAATTGGCGACTTCTTAAACGTATCGCGTCTGCGAACGGGCAAGTTTATTATTGAAAAGACAGTGGTGGATATCGCCGACCTGGTACAGGGCGAAGTTGAGCAGTTGCGCGCGACCGCCGAATCTCGAGAGCTGCAACTTATTTATGAGCGTCCGACTAATCTGCCCCTGGTTGAGATTGACCGTAATAAGCTGCAACAGGTGATCATGAACTTTATTGATAATGCTATCTTCTACTCAAGAAGCGGTGGCGAGATCCGCATAGAATTACTGCGTGTCGACGATACAATTACCTTCCGTGTTAAAGATAATGGCATCGGCGTGCCTGCAAAAGAAAAACAGCACCTATTTACAAAGTTCTTCCGCGCCTCTAATGCACGACGACAGCGTCCAGATGGCACTGGGATCGGCCTATTTATGGCTCAAAAAATAATTGTCGCTCATGACGGCAGTGTTATATTTGACTCAACCGAAGGCAAGGGGAGTACTTTTGGTTTCCGACTGCCCATCACTAGCAAAAAACTAGTTAAAAAATAATCCGGATGAGCTCACTAATGAGCCATATCACAATAGCAAGCACTAAAGCAGCGATACCTATTGGTTTAACGATTTTCTTCTTCTCGTACCACCATTGGGATAGCTTATTGCGTTCGACTGCTTCGTAACGGCGAATTACTGGTGCGGCCGTGGCCGCATCTTCACCGGTGTATGCTTTGTTGCGTTTTTTCTTTGCCTTAACCATGCTATTAGCATACCAAAAAAGCACCCCTTTTTACAGGGGTGCTTTTAAGGTTGGAGCGGTCAGACTCTTGCTTCGTTTTGCAACTTAGCGGTGTAGTGCGTCGCGGAGTGCGCGGCGGCTTGCGATATAGCTGTGGATACCAAGGCCAAGGGCGCTGCTTCCGAAGATGCCGCCAAGGACCATTTCAGGACCAGTTGCAGGGATCGTTGTAGGGGGAGTCTGCTTAGGTGGCTCAGGTTTCTCAGGAGGAACAACAGGTGGTTGCTCAACCTTTATTACTACCTTACAGCCGTTGCCAGTAACATCTTTTACTAGCTTGCCATCAACCATGAAGTTTACTTTAGCGATTGCTGTGTAGCTGCCTGGGCGAGCATATTTGTGCTCGACGGGCATACTAGTGAGGTCGCGAGTTGCGCTCTGGTTGTCACCAAAGTCGATCACAATGTCACGAACAGTCACGTTACCAGCAGTTTTAACAGTGAGATTGAAGGTGTAGGTGTCGCGGGTGCCTTCTTTGCGAATCGCAGTTAGCGTATCACAGAGGTACACAGGTTCAACAGGCTTCTCTTCAACAGTAAACGGTTTTTCACACTTTGCATCAGTGACGGTTTTGTCTTTACCCTCAGCTGTACCAGTTACGAAAGCTTTTACGCTGTAGTTGCCGGCAGCAGCCATCGTGAAGACCTCACTGGTCTTGGTGCTGGTGATGCGATCAACTTCTTTGCCATCTTTGCTAATCACGTAGGTGATGTTCTTGATGGTGTAGTTAAGAGCAGTGTATTTAACGCTTGCACGGAACTGCGTACGAGTAATTTTCTCTACGGTCAGTAAGTCACAGGTGAGTTTACACTCAGGAGTTGGCTTACATTCTTTAGGAACAACAACCGTTGCGTCGTCTTCTTTGCTGCCGTTATCGGTTTCAACAACTGCCTTGTTAATAAGCGTGTTGTTGCCACAAACTGGGAGCTTATCGTTGGCTGCGACTTGCGCAGTAAAGATAACGTAGCCTACGCCACCGGGTGCAAAGTTACCAATGTTAACGCCGCCTTTGGTGATGTCATCGCTTAATACCTTGCCATCGTGTTGCGTCGTGTAGAGCTTAGTTGTGCCAGGAACGTAGGTAGTGCCCTGTGGCAACATGTCCTTAACCACAACGTCGTTCTGAACGGTCTGGCCGGTGTTGCTGTATTTAATACGGTATTCAACTTTGTCGCCAGGCTTTACAGTGACTTGCTCTGCCCATTTCTGAACATCGCCAAGTTTCTGTACAGTCTTTTTAACTTCAAAACTTGGGGTGTTTTGACTCTGAATTTTGATCTTGAAGGTAACGAAACCGGCGTATTCAAAACAACCAGGGATCTTACCGTCAAGTTTGTCGTAGCCAACTTGTGCACCGGTGCTCGTGACGATTGTGTCTGCAAGCTTAGTGCCAGTTGCGCCAAATTTGTTGTTGTAGAACATTGCAGAACCGCCAACATATGCTACGTTGAAGTCTTGTGTGCTCTTAAGGATTGCTTGGTCCCAGATTTTACCTGGTTTTGCGTTATCGGCGGTGACAAAACCGTCGATCTGGATTTGCTTAGCCGTGTTATTAGGCACATTTGCCATAACGCGGGTGTTCTGGGCTACTAAGTTAAGGTTAGCAGCAGCATTGTTGTGCACGTACATGCGCACCAAGTATTCTTTACCTGGCTCAACATTGAGCTCATCTTGCCAACCACCGGCGCTTGTGATGCTTGCATCTTTGATGGTTACAAAGTTGCGCTCGTCACCGTAGCTTGGGTTGTTGGTGATTGAGTTAAAAGTGATATGAGGGGCTGGATTTTCAATCGTGTAAGTATCACGATCGGTTGGACCCCATGCAAAGATAGCAGCTGGTACTATCGCTGCAAGAGCGATGAGTGAAACTGCCGTAAGACGCTTCGGTACGTGCCGAAACAGTGAGAATAGTTTTCTCATTATTGTTACTCCTCTCGTCGTCTCTCTCGTAGACGATACTGTTAATGATTATACAACAAAAGGTTTGAAAATGCAATAGTGGAAGTGATTAGCTATATCTTTCTAGCAAGTAGGGTATAAGCGTAGTGCAACCCGACATCTGCAAGATGCCGGCGTGTAACGCACTACTTGATGGAAAGATATAGCTAATCACTCACAAATATATTAGTCTGAATTGTTAACTTGCCTCTGTTTGGGTGCAAATCGAATCATTACAAAACACGTAAAAGGGTTGAGCGAGGAGCAGCTCAACCTAAAGCATTGCTGCTCGTAGGGATCTGCTCCTCACAGATATTTTGATAGGAAGTGCTCAGCGGGCGTGCGGCTTGTGGCTGCACGCCCGCTGTACGTCAGCCCTAGTCACCACCGCAAGCGGGGTTGCTGGGGTTGACCACGCATGGGTCACCCGTGGCCGGCGGACCCGTCGGGTTGACGGTGTTCGACGGCGGCGGGGTGGGCCGCGGCGAAGTCGGCGCCTGTGTCTGCGTCGGCGACTGGTAGGTCGGCGGCGGGTTCACGGGCTCCTGCGGCTGTGCGTGCGTCGGGGCGACGGTCAGCTGCTGCCCGCCAGGCTGCACCTGGATGGGCACGTTGCCGCGGTTCTGTGGCTGCTGTGCGTCGATCTTCGACTCACGGCAGTTCGGCGGCGTCCCGACGTGTCCCGGGGGACACTCGTACGGCGGCTGGGTGGTACCCGGCGGCGTGTACGTGGGCGGAGGGGTGTTGTCCGTCCGGCCGCGGGGGATGTGGGGCACCTCGCCTTCGACGAGGACGTTGCCGCAGCGCAGCAGGATCTCCGTCACGGAGCCATCGCTGTGCGTCAGCCGCAGCACTGACTGATCACCGTCGATTCCCGGGGTTTCCGAGACGACGAGCTTGCCGTTCTCGGCGCCCGAGTTGCGCTTGTTGCGGTCAGTAATGCCGAACTCGGCCTTGGCTGCCTCGATGGCGCCCTGAACCTTGATGGACAGAGTGTGTCCTTCGGCGGTCCAGCAGCCATCCTTGGTCAGCGTGCTGGCATCGATGTACGCACCACCGTTGAAGCCACGCTCGACGGCAACGCCAGCAACGAACACGGGGTTCGTCTTGGCTGCCTCGATGGCAGCCTTCTTGGCGTTCTCGGGGTTGTCCCGAGGCAGACCATCCTTGATGATCTGGAAGTTGTCGCCGGGCTCGAACCGTGCCGGCCCCGTGGGGCAGTCGGTTCGCGGCGGCGTCGTGGTTGTGGTCGTTGGCGGCTTGGTCTGGTTGGTGCCGCCCAGCGCATTGGTAGACGGGCCGTCGATGCTCGCGACGATCCATACCAGTGCGACAAGGGCGATACCAGCCAGTGCGAGGACCGCAGCTACCGGGTTGAACCGGCGTCGCGGCCGCTTGACGCTGCGAGTTGTCATTGCCTTTCTCTCCCATTCCGAGGGTCGATTCCGCTTGGTCTCGACCCTTTGGGCCGATGTTCCGCTGGTGAATAAATCCCCAAAGGAACATCAGCCCAAAAACAAAAAAGAAAAGGCTATAACAATGTTTAGCCTTCACGTATCAAAATATGTAGAATATAAGCAAGCGGGTAGCTTACTTAAAGCTGCGAATGCAGCGCGGCGGAGACAACTACCATGGCAAGCGGCAACAGCCAGGAATCATCTCCACCGCGCTACATTCGCGGCTTTTTGCAAAGACATGCACTGTAATGATCCGATTTGTTAAAGACTCCTCGGTTCATGATGTCTATAACGGCATCACCTCACGATCAAATAATATATTACAACATTCGATTAAAAATGTCAATATGATTAGTTGACTATAAGGTGCGCCTCGCTCTTGTGTCATTAGAATGGGTATCTCCAGAATGGTTTCTTGGGATAACTATGCTAACGACCACAAGAGCGTCAAGTTATTGTACAAAATTAAAATTAAATGTGCAATAGTTTTTGGCGTATAATTATACAAAGTATATGCAAGACGGAAGTGAAGTAGTGTACCATGCGGGGTTTCCAAATGCCGCCGAAACCAGTGAGGTGATGGGGCTTAGTTTGGACACGTTGATTGTGCAGCATCAGGCGAGCACTTATTTTTGGCGCCTGACCGATGATGCATGCAAGCTATTGAGGGTTAGGTCAGGTACGCTAGCGGTGGTTGACCGTTCACTTGTGCCGCGTCACGAAGATACGGTGGTAATTGTCGTTGACGAGTCTTTCTATGTGCGACAGTTCCGTCAGCAGGCGAGTGTTGCCGTGCTTGTGTCTGCCAAAGGAGACGTCGAGCAGTTTGATGGTGAAGTGCGAATTTGGGGTGTTGTGACCTATCTGGTGCAACCTATGCGCAGGCAGACTATATGACCGGGAAGGTATTCGCCCTTATTGATTGTAATAACTTTTTTGCAAGTTGCGAACGGGTGTTTCGCCCAGAGCTTGAAGGTCGACCGGTAATTGTGCTGAGCAATAACGATGGCTGTGTTGTCGCCCGGAGTAATGAGGCGAAGGCATTAGGTATACCAATGGGTGTACCGCATTTCAAGATCCGTGATGTGATTCGGGTACATAATGTAGCGGTTTTTTCTGGCAATTTTGCTTTGTATGGCAATATGTCGCAGCGGATCACGGCGATTTTGTCTGAGCTTGCGCCGAATATCGAAGTATATTCTATTGATGAATCTTTTGTGGAGCTCAGTAGTTTGGTGGGCAACGATTACGAAAAATGGGCCCGTGATACACGAGCTGCAATTATGCAAGGTACGGGTATCCCGGTTTCTATTGGGATTGGAACCTCTAAGACGCTGGCGAAGGCCGCAGCTAGCTACGCCAAGAAGGTTGAGGGAACCGGTGGTGTGCACGCTGCAATTAGCCCACAAGATCGGGAAGCGCTTTTACGATGGTTGCCCCTGGAAGATGTTTGGGGAGTGGGCTGGCGCAGCGCCCCGAAGCTTCGTGATCGAGGTGTTAGAACTGCCTACGACCTAACCTTATTGTCAGATAAGTTGGTGCATTCTTTGCTAACAGTAAAGGGACTAGCTACTGTTACCGAGCTAAGGGGTGAGGCATGGAATGAGCTTGAAAAGAATACCGGCCGCAAGGATACAATCATGCGATCGAGCCAGTTTGGCCATGCGGTCAGAGCCTATTATCAACTTGAGAGTGCTGTTGCGACATTTGCCGCCAAGGCTACAGCAACGCTACGCAAGCAAGGCTCGATATGTGAAGGTGTGTCGGTTATTTTACGGGTACGCCAGCCTGGCGATAAGCAGCTGCGCTACCGGCGAGCGGTGATTACTGCCAAAGAAGCGACTGCCGACACCGGTCGGATTATCTCAATGGCCACAGAAGGCTTAGAGCAGATATATGATGCCGAACTTGGCTACGATAAGGCCATGGTGACACTGCTTGGAGTGGGCGACAGCACCGATTGGCAATTGTCACTTACCGATCCAGATAAGCGCCGCGAAAAGCGCGTACGTTTAATGCAAACGCTAGACAAGCTTAATAAAAGATACGGCTCCCGAACTGTTTGGCATGCCACCGAGATCCCTAAAACGGCCACCTGGCAGGCCAAGCATGAGTGGCGGAGCCCGTACTATACTACGCACTGGGCCGATTTACCCCAGTTGCAGGCGTAGTGTATAATTACCCAGGACTGACCGCCAACCGAGGAGCGAGTAGTGGCTAAGCCAAGTATCGGCATCCGGTGTGCCCTTGAGCATTCCACGCTCTGGTTTCATCTGAGCCAGAACCTTCTTGAGGGTGGTGGGTATGAGGGCTATCGTGAGCTTCTGCCTTACAGCTTTGTGTCTGACGAGGAGATTCGTCACGCGCTCATCATGAGCAAGCTCCCCGAGAAGATGACGCCGGAGGGGCGAGAGATTGCGCTGCGCGTATTGTTGCTTCCGGGTGTGCAATCGTTTGGGCCTCGTCAGGATTATTTCGATCTGACCCTGCACAACGAATCGCATTGGCGTACCGTGCTGCCGGCTGTGGTGGAGATCCTCCGCGATGTGCTGGGCAAGAAGGCAACTGTGCATATCGAGCCTGGCAGCAGCCAGGTTGAGCAGTGGCACGAGCCGCTGCTCCGTGAGCTGAAGCTGATCGCCTGAGTAGTCACGACATCGTGCACGATCGACAGAAGGAGTAGCAGTCATGCAGGAAGTACTTGTGCGGTGCTCGCTGGATCGCCACACGCTCTGGTTCAGTGCGAATGGCTCATTCGCTACTGGCCATCTGACCCCTGACTTCCGCAAGGATGGAAGGGGTAGGATCGAGAAAGGCAACCTGTGGGAAGAGCTCACTGAGCCGGGCAAGCGGGCCAGTGAGCAGTTGATGGCTCACGCCGCTGTCCATGCTGTGGGTGGCCGTACCGACGGCTTCACCCTGACTCTGGTGCATCCGGACAGTTGGGATGAAGTGCTGCCACTGGTCAAGCGCATTCTGGGTGAATGGTTGCAGGATCGCAACATTCGCCTGGTGTGTCACCCGAACATCCCGCAAGGTGTCGAGCGTTGGCACCTGCCCCTGCTGGAGCGGCACGGCTAGTTCGTGCGTCTGCCCTCCTCTCGATGAGTATTCGGGAGGAGGGCATCTTACTCTAGGCCATACTTTTAGTACGAGAGGAGCGGATCTGTGGGTTTTATTGGGGTTAGCGCTCAAGGCGGACGGACGGAGCTGTGGTTCCACCTTGAGCACAGCCTTACCTCTGGGGTTGGGCAGTTCAATTTCAACTTCACTTACGCCAACCACATGCTGCAAGATGGCAAGCGGGCACAGCGTTCGCTCAACAAGCGCGGTCGCCGCCTACTAGCTCGGATTTTGCCGATGCAGGGGGTGCGAAGCATGTTTGTGCGAGCAAACCGCCTCGAAGTACTTGTGTGGACCGAGGAGGCATGGGAAGGATTGCTTGTTCCCATCGTCGCAGTCATCCGCGAGGAGACCGGCGATCTCCAGGCGCAGGTCGGGCTGGAAACGCAGTTCATGGAACCTGGAAGATGGCCTGCCCCTTTGCTGGAGGTGCTGTTTGGGTAGACCTGACCCCTCACTAAACTGTTAGTGAGGGGTCTTTTAAATGTTTATTGCTTAGACAGTTGTTTTGCGTTATCATAATCGAGCTGTAGGTAAGTGGTTGCATACGAATCACCGACATGAGAAACGCAAAAGGGAGCTTATACACCATGGAAACCGGTGTAATCGTGATTAGCTCTACTGACGATCCCACAGTTGTGCGGGTCAACTTTGGAGAGGGGTTCGCTAGTGGCGAAATCACCCAGAGCTTTGAACTGACTCGCACAAACGCTCGGCAGGCCCAGGGTGTGGCAGCTCGTCGAAGATTGCTCGGGCCGAGCGATGGACTGGTGTGCGAGGCCTTGCAACTCGACGGGTTGGCGTTCTTGCGGCTGGAGTCCCAGGGCTTTTGTCTGTGTGTCCGCCAGGCGACAGCGATGCCGCAAATCTTGGGCGACTTGATCGCGGTGATCCGCCGAGAAGAGGGCTTCTGCAAATGTCGGGTGGTCGCCGAAGGCAGCCCGATGTTGCAGAAGGTGGTGAGTACGTCGGCACCCGCCCCGAGCGGTCGGCGGTGGCTGAGCCGTCGGCACGTGGGATAATCTAGGTCGCCCCGCCAGATAGAACAATCTGGCGGGGCGACCGTTTTGCTTATTGAGATACTTGAAATTTTATGATTTTTTTGTTACAGTAACATGCTGTTAGATGGTCCCATCGTCTAGCGGTTAGGACACCGGGTTTTCATCCCGGCAACAGGGGTTCGATTCCCCTTGGGATCACCATGAAATTATTACGTCAAAAAGAGCGCTACCTCGTAGGGCTCTTTTTGTTTGGTGTGCAAGAGTAATATCTCAAAAGCGAAGTTGTCGACAGTGCCTCGGCTGTAGGCCTCGCCAATACTAATTATCTATTGTATAGTTCAGGTGGTAATGTACCACCAGTCCGTCTATGGAGGAATCGTGGGAAGCGCTCAGATCAGTTCAGTCAAGCATGCGCTCCAATTCTTAGGGGTAACACAGCGTGAAGTAGCTGCTCAAACCAACCCAAGAAAATCTCAGTCTGAGATTTCTCGCTGCGCAACTACGCCAACGCCAGAGTTGGATTACGAGGAGGCGACAGTGATCGCGAGGGCCATAGCCAAGGCGTATGCGGTCAAATACTCAAATACTGAACTGTATGGCACCGTGGAGATTTCCGTTACCACAACCCCTGAGGGCACGCAGATTGTGGTTGAGTACTAGCCTTTGAGCATGGGCAAGTAGCCCGGAAATTCTTATGGTCTCTTGGTGTACCACTCCTACTATCTTGGGGTAATTGCTCGTCGGGCCCGATGCGTTGCTGCACCGGGCCCGGCACAGAACACCTACCGTCTAATTAGAGCTATTTCGTCTCGCGAAGGCCAGTAGCCCCAAGCCTATTGTTACGAGGGCGAGTAGGGTGATTGTCCAAAGTGGTGCGATTGCCAGTTCTTCGGCTGGGAGGCGTGGAATATGTTCAAAAGGAGAAGTGCTTCGTAACCAATCGGGGAGGCTGAGTATTGTGCCAAACTGCAATATTATGTAGCTTGCCACGAATATCGTCCAAGATGCACCTATAGCTAATCGAGGTACTGTACCAAACAGCAGTACAACTAAGCCGGCAAATAATAGCGCTACAGGCAAATACACTAAACAGGCGGCTAGTAACGCACTTGTTTGCTGCCATACCTCGCCAATTGTTATGCCGTAGGCGAGGCCCGCTATGGATCCGCTCACGACCAGCAGTAGTGCGGCGCCGAGAAGGCTAACGACGACGTGGCTTACTACCCAAACAGGGCGTGATGTACTAGTTGCAAGTAATAACTCTAGGCGACCACTGGTTTCCTCGACGTTTAGGCGCTGCATGGCCTGGATCGTATAGGCTGCCACAGCAATACCAAAGATCATTAAGGCGAACGATAAGTATGCGTCTATCAAATTTTGTGAACCACCCAACATGGCAACAATGCGTGTACCCTGTTCGTTACCTTCCATGAACGTCCCAACCTCTTTGGTTACGGCGCCAAAGGTCCAGGCTAGTATGGCAAAAGCGGCGGTCCAGCCGGCGAGTAGACCCCGCTGTAAGCGCCAAGCAAAACCAAATACATTAAGTAAACTTGGCTTTGCAGAGAGCCGGCCACGGCGTGGTGTGAACAAGCCGGCACCCAGGTCGCGATGATCAGCTAGCCAAAATGCTACATACATGCATATGCCAGTTAAAACTGCCAAAGCAAGTAACACCCCCCACTCGTTATCGGCAAATGGGCGTGCGTTGCGAGCAATACCCATAGGCGATAGCCACGACAGCCAGCCGCTTGTTGCGCCCAAGCCATTGGCATAAACGTGGCTTTGTATATCGCCAATAGCCCGCACTAAGAATGCCGCACCGATGGATATCGCGGCCAACCCATTAGCTGTGCGAGCTGTGGTGCCGAGTTGTGCTGTAATGCCGGCAATAGCTGCGAATACAATACCAACACCCGACATAGCGCAACCAGTTAGTAATGATCCTGCTGCATCTAGACCATATGCGGTAAAGGCAAGAGCAATGACTATACCGATTGCAATATTTACGGCCACGGCGAGCAGAAGGGCAGCCCCAAGTTGAGCATGGCGGCCAACTACGCCAGCGCCAAGCAGCTCATCGCGGCCCAGCTCTTCATTCTGCCGCGTGTGCCTGACCACCAGCAGGGTGGATATAAGGCCTACGAATATTGCAAAGAAAGTAAATAGCTCGGTGAACGCAATTGCGCCCAAACTGGTATTCATCACGGGTCCGTTAAATGCCATGGCAACAGGGCTTGCCGAAGCGCTCAGCGCGTAGGTTGTGCGTTCAGCTTCAGTGCTGTACACATTGGCGACGCCGCCAATTTGGGCGACAAACAAGAGGCCAAGAACAGCAATGGTTACGGGTATCTTTAGGCGGTCACGCCTAAGCGCCAGTTTAAATAGTTGGCCTACACCTGCAAAAGCGCTCATTATTTGCTCCTATAATGTCGCAGGAATAACTCTTCGAGCGAAGGCGGTGTAGAAGTTAACGAAATTATGCCAAGCGGTATCAGCTTTTGTAGTAGCGCGTCCATGCTGCCCGCTTCTACCTTGAATTCGGCACGGGTATCGTCAAGCCTGGTGTCGGTTACGCCTGGAATGCTACCCAGCTTGGTGATGGGTTTTTTGGTCTCAACCACCACTGTGTTGCGGGTGAGGCGCCGCAGCTCTGTTAACGTACCCGATTCAATGGCTTTACCCTCTTTGATAATCGTTACTCTGTCACATAGGGTGTCTACCTCAGATAGTAAGTGGCTCGAGAGCAATACGGTTTTGCCGGCCTTCTTGAGCCTGGCAATCTCAGTATTAAATATGGCTTGCATAAGTGGATCTAAACCACTCGTAGGCTCATCGAGAATATAGAGTTCGACGTCTGAAGCGAGCGCCGCAATTATAGCCACTTTTTGGCGATTACCTTTCGAGTAAGTGTTACATTTTTTAGTGACATCCAGTTTAAACGCCTCGACCAATTCATTGCGACGTTTCTTTTGTATCCCGCCGCGCAGGGCTCCGAGCAGGTCAATCACCTCGCCGCCGGATAGATTTGGCCATAGATTAACATCGCCCGGAACATAAGCCAGCCGGCGATGTAAACGAACGCGGTCAGTCCAGGGATTATCCCCAAACAGCTCAACGCTTCCGCCATTTTTGCGCAATAAGCCAAGCAGGATGCGGATAGTCGTTGACTTGCCAGCGCCGTTAGGGCCTAAGAATCCATGCACTTCGCCAGAGGTAACCTTAAGATCTAGGCCGTCTAAAGCACGCAGATTACCGAATGTCTTTACTAGCCCACGGGCCGATACGATTGGCTGGTTGTTGTTTGTGTCCATCAGTCCCTCTGTCTATAGTTGGTGTGCTATTGATATCTCAATTATACCCAATGCTTCAGTTACTTTTCATTTTTAATCGATATATTAAGGATTATGGAACAGCAAAATTACACTCAAATCAATAAACGCATAAATATCCTAATTGGTGTGGCTGGTCTGGCGATGATTGTAGGTCTTGCCGGGCTGATTGTTGGGTTGTGGCGACCAGCATCGGCACCCACACATTCTCCGTATGGAGTGACCGGGCCCAACTCATCGTATCAAGAGGTTATTACTCCTGATGAGGGAACACCCAAAAGAGGCACTTCAAATAACTAGGTAACTGAAATACAATAGGCTTAAATGCGTATCCTGGTTGTTGAAGATGAGGCGAAGATTGGGCGATTGCTCAAAAAAGGCCTTGCCCTGGAG
>DASUUR010000073.1:0-2700 GCA_036373975.1 Saccharimonadales bacterium (SeqCode) | reverse complement strand
TCTTAGAAAGTCATCGCGTAGGGGTGCTGGCGACAGCTAATGAGAGTGGTGAGCCACATGCTGCAGCTGTCTATATGACGTACGATGACCAGCTAAACATTTATTTTATGACAAAAAAGCAGACTCGAAAGAGCCAAAACCTGGAGCGCAATAACCATGCAGCTATTGTGGTCTATGATGCAGATTTACAAACAACTGTTCAGGCTGAAGGCACTGTTGGGGAGGTGGACAATGCCTCTCTGCAAATGAGAGTGTATGAGGAAATACGTCAGGCCGCAGCCCTAACAAGCTTAAATACTACTCCACCAATAGCACAGCTTATGGCGGGAGGCTATGTCACGTATAGGTTGGTTGCGTCTTCGCTTCGTATGGCGACCTATAGTTCGCCCGACACGGGCATGGGGCAGGTCGAGGATATATTTACAGTTGTTTACCCACAGCCTTACTAGCTAGAGAGATAAATCGATGAAAAAGAATATTTTGCGAATACTTTATGGGATCACGCTGATTGGCGTCACATTTATTTCTTTTCGCCTATTGCCGCTGAGCTTTGACCAGTTCCACCCACTTATCATCATGACGGTAATTAGCTATGTCTTATTAGTTGCAACCCTGCTCCTGGCAATGTTTGACCGGCTTCACTCACGTATTTTGCGCATTGTGACGTTACTGTCGATTATTACGATTGGGGCGTTTCTTTTGCTGCTGGCATTTGGTGGGTTGCTTGACGTACTGGGCGTGCAGTGCAGCGGGTTGTTTGGCGCTGTCGGGTCCTGTGCGCCGAATGCTCTGTTTGTGCTTATAGTATTGATCAGCCCCCTATACCTGACCCTGAAGATCGTTCTGTTGCTGGCGCTGCTATTCGGTGTCGCAGATGAGATTGTACTGCGTCGAAAGCCCAACAACAAGAAGCCTACTAGCAAATAAAGAGCGGTGGTGGCCCGATGATGCTTATGGTATGATGAAGTGGTTAAATACGAGACAAAAATATATGAATAAAATTGCGACATATCTTCAGGGGCACTTACGGGGCGAGGTACTTACAGGGCAGAGAGCCCGGGCTGCGTATTCTCATGATGGCAGTATTCTTTCAGTGATGCCCGATGCGGTTATTCGCCCATATAACACGAATGATGTGCGCAAGGTTGCACGATTTGCTTGGCAATTAGTTGAGAAAGGCCACAAGATTGCGCTGACGCCGCGCGGTGGGGGCACGGATATTACGGGTGCGGCAATTGGTTCTGGCATTATTCTTGATTTTAGCGCACACATGGGCCGTATTCTTGAGGTTGACACCCGCCAGAAATTAGTTCGAGTGCAGCCTGGCATCTCTATTAAGACTTTCAACGAGGCCTTACTACTGCACGGGGTAGCATTACCCCCGCTCTTAAGCGCCGATCCAGATGCGACAGTGGGCGGGGCAATCGCTAATAATTTTGCTGGTCAAAGTGCGGCCAAGTATGGCGTTGTGGCTGATTGGATTGAGCAGCTTGAGGTGGTGCTTGCCAATGGTGAAGTGATTCAGACTGGGCGATTGAGTAAGAAGGAGCTGAGCAAAAAGAAGGGGCTGGCTAGCATGGAGGGTGAGCTCTACCGTGCCGTTGACGGTATCATTGCAGATGGTGCCCAGATCATTACCGATCAGCTTGCCGACGATAGTGTCCTGAATAATCTCGGCTATAATATATCGGCTGTCAAGCGTCCTGATGGCTCATTTGACTTAATGCCATTGTTTCTGGGGTCGCAAGGGACGCTCGGTGTTATCACTGAAATTATTGTCAAAGTTGGGCTGCAAGGGCCGCAAGCCGATATGTTGGTTATTGCCTGTCCCACCCTGCAATCGGTTGATGATGCGACCGAATCTTTGCGAGGGCTTAACGTCTTGCGGTTAGAGCTGCTTGATGCTGCTGCCATGGCATTTGCCGGGAAGCATCAAGGCCTATCATATACAGAGCTGGTGGGCGATGAAACCGAAAAACCGATGGCTCTGCTATTTGCAACTTTTGATGATGCTAGCGATAGGGCGCGGCATAAAAAATCTAAGAAAGCTGAAAAAGCATTGCAGCAGGCCGGTTGCATGGTGCAGCGAACAGAAGACCTGGATATGCAAGCGCTTTGGTGGGGTATATACGAGCGAACAGTGGCTTCACTAACCGAAGAAGAGGTTGAGCACCGGGTGCCCACGCCAATTATTGATGACATTGTTTTGCCTACCGAACAATTTGAGCGATACAAAACCAGCCTTGCAGAGTTTGAAAAGAAGCATCATGTACAAATGGCTGTCTGGGGGAGTGCCGCTGCAGGAATGTTCCATGTTCGGCCACTGCTAGATTTACGCCGTTTGTCCGATCGTCAGAAGATCTTTCGGTTAATAGATGATTACCTGAGCCTTATTTCACAACTTGGCGGCAGCTTTGGCGCGCAAGGGGGTGAGGGTCGGCTCCTGGCGCCCTTCCTGGCGCGCAAATATACCCCAGAGACCCTCGCTTTATTTGACGAAATTAAGCAAGCTTTTGATCCGCATACGATACTAAACGCTGGCGTTAAAACAGAACGGGATGCTAAAAAATTAGTACCGCTTTTGGCCGACGACTACTCGCCATACACTGCATCTTGAACTCAGGGTCTAACTCGCGTATAGTTATGAGCATCTGAGCGCGAGTGGCGGAATGGTAGACGCGCTAGTTTCAGGTACTAGTG
>DASUUR010000072.1:0-6761 GCA_036373975.1 Saccharimonadales bacterium (SeqCode) | reverse complement strand
TGTGGTGATGGTGGATCAGCTGTTAGCGGGGGTGCTCGCAAAGTAGCTGTCCGAGTTAAGCTTGAAGGCGGCCCAGTCTTTTGCCAGAATAACTAGGATATCCTAGCTAGAATAATAAAAACTCCTGAAAAAGGAGTTTTTATTTACCCCTCAAACTGTTAGCATAAGTAGTATGGAAAGTTTCTTGTTTATTCTTGTGCTCGGGCTGCTGGGTTTATGCTTTGGTAGTTTTGTTAATGCTGCCGTTTGGCGCATTAAAAACAAAAAAGATCTTGTAAACGATCGCTCGGAATGTACAGATTGCCACCATAAACTCGCGTGGTATGATCTGATTCCAGTTGTAAGCTGGGTGCTGCTTAGAGGCAAGTGCCGCTACTGCGGACACGCAATTAGTATTCAGTATCCGCTTGTTGAGTTGGCACTTGCGATTGTTTTTATAATTTCATACCTGGCATGGCCGTACGAACTACAAGCATTCGCCGATTGGTCGCTGTTTGGTCTGTGGCTTGCAGCAAGTATATTGCTGGCTATCTTATTTGTTTACGATATGCGGTGGTTCTTGCTGCCCGACAAGGTCATGTACCCCTTAATTGTTCTTGGTGGTGCCATGGCAATTGTGAAAGCGCTGAACAGTGATCAGCCGGCGTTTGCGCTGCTTGATGCTGCAGTTGCTGTCACAATTCTATCTGGGCTCTATCTGGTGCTATTCTTGGTGTCAAAAGGGAAGTGGGTTGGCTTTGGGGATGTAAAGCTTGGGCTTTTCCTGGGATTAGCGCTTGGCGAGTCACGCCTAGCTCTCTTTTGTCTATTTCTTGCTAATATCTTGGGCTGCCTTTTGGTTGTGCCGGGCCTTTTAACCGGCAGGATCAAGCGACATTCCAAGGTGCCTTTTGGACCATTCCTGATCCTCGGATTCCTTATATCCCTGCTTTGGGGTGGCGATGTACTCGATTGGTATTTGTCGCTGTCATTCAGCGCGTATATGTAGCAGTAACTCTATAAAGCTTATGGTATAATCAAACCAAATGGCAACAGAAATACAAAAAGGTTTTACTATTCTAGAAACGATGCTCTTTCTGGGTATTTCGGGTCTTTTAATGGTGACGCTTTTAGCTGGAACAACCGTTGCTATTCAGCGCCAACGCTACTCAGATAGCATAAACTCGACGCAGAGTTTCTTCCAGGATCAATTTGGCGATGCCTTCAATGTTGTTAACGCCAGGGATGGTAGGCAGATGTGTGACGCGAATAACTTTATTGTTCCTGCCGAAGACAGTACAAAAGAAAACCGTGGAGCTAGTGACTGCTTAGTCCTGGGGCGGGCGATAGAGGTGCCGGTCGGGGGAACGACGTTCCAGTCGTATGCAGTTGTAGGGCGGCCACCGAGCATTGCTGACCCCTCAAGCTTGCGCGACGATGAGTTATTGCAGCAGTATAACCCAACAATGGTGCGTGATATCGATGAGCTAACGTTTGATATCCCATGGGGCGCCAGGGTAGTGGCTGCCCGTAAGGATCGTGCCGAGGCTGTAAATCGTATCCTTATCCTGCGCTCCCCAAAGAGCGGCGCTATTTATACGTACGCGTACACAAGCCCCGGTAGCGAATCACGGGTACAGGCGGGCATTCTACAGGCTAATAGGCGTCTTACTGTCAATCTGTGTGTAAAATCTGCTGATATTGTTTCATCAACTTCGATTATTAGTCTTGCGATGGGTGGCGGGCCAGAGGCGGTGCGCACGGAATTCGATATTCCTGCAGGGGATGGGCGATGCTAAGGCAAGTCTTTAAGCGCCGTGAAAGAGGCGACACAATTATTGAAGTACTGTTCGCAACGGCTGCACTGAGCTTTATAATTGTTATCTCTTTTCTCATCATGAATCGGGGCATCGCAAGCGCTCAAATCGCCGTAGAAGATACTTTTGCTCGACAGGCGATTGATGCCCAGGCCGAAGCGCTGCGCTACCTTCGCGACGCATATGTAAAAACCAACCGCCCGAGCGGTCTAGTTAAAACGCAGTGGGAAAGAATTGCTACGCGAACCGTGCCTAGCGCAACAAACTTCGGCGAATGTGACGTTACTGATATCCAGGCAAAGAATGGCTTCTTCGTCGATACAGGCACACTCGAGGTTAAAGAATACGAGTTTGCCGCCCGAACCTACGCCGGTGCATCGCTTGGTGAGGGGGTGTGGGTCGAGGCTGTTCAGCCTACGATTCCAAGTGGTCGGCCAAAATATATAGATTTTCATATTCGTGCCTGTTGGGAACCGCCAGCAACCGGCCCTAATATAACCATCGGCACCATCGTGAGGTTGTATGTTTCATAGAAGTGCCGCCAAAGGTTTTACTATCGTAGAGTTGCTATTTGCGATGAGCTTCTTATCGATACTTTTGATTATCGCTATGGTGAGTTCAATAAATATCATGCGCACCTACAATAAGGGTCTTGTTTTAAAGCAAGTAAACCAGAGTGGGCGTGCTATTGGCGCGGAGTTGCAGCGTTCGCTTAAGGCAGCACAACCCCCGATAGAGAACGCCACGGTTGCCGAGGGGCGTTTATGTATAGGTACTTATAGCTATGTGTGGAGCGTCGGGGGTCAGGATCCTGCTTTGTACGATGACAATACTAAGGTGGGCTTTGCAAAGGTGAGCGATGCAACACGGGCAATGTGCGCTTCGCCAACCCCGAGAGTACCAAAAGATGATGCTATTGAACTACTAGGGGGCGAAGTGGCCAACCTAGCGGTGCAAAGTGCCGCACTAAGTGCACCAGTGAGCAACAATGGCTACTATTTATACAGCTTTACTTTTACAATTGGAACAAACGATACGACGCTGCTCAACGATACGCGCGATGCCTGCGCGACTGCTGGCGATCAGGAATTCTGTGCATTGAATAGATTTACAATTACGGCAAGTGCAAAGGGGATATAAGGTAATGGAAGAAAATACAAAGCTACAACATGGTGCCGTGTCAATATTTATTGTTATATTTTTTGCACTATTGTTAAGTGTTATTACCCTTGGTTTCATACGGCTAACAACACAAGAACAACAACAGGCTCTTAAGAATGATCTGTCGCAAAGTGCATTTGATTCAGCGGAGGCAGGGGTAGAAGATGCCAAGCGCGCGCTGATCCAGTATCGCCGAGCTTGTGAGTCCAACCCTTCTGGTGTTGAATGTAACCGCTACAAGACAGCCTTCAACGCCAATGAATGTAGTACCCTGACAGGACCCCTTGCTGCGGAGCTAGGTCTGCGGATTGACGGTGAAGGCGGGGTTAATGTTGCAACAAATACGCAGGATGCAGACCTTTCGCAATCGTACACTTGCTTAAAAATCGCCTTGAGTACAATTGACTACAAGCGAAAACTAGAGGCAAACACCAGTGACTTAGTTCCGCTTGATGGTGTAGCGAATTTTGACACAGTGACAGTGAATTGGTTCGTCGCAAGCGACGCTGGTCTGCCTACCGGTACGCCATTCGAGATCCCGGCCACCAATGATGGCTTCCCGGCTGCGGAGACCTGGCCCAACGCAACGCCGCCTGTTATGAGGGTGCAGCTTATTCAGTACCCCAAAGCTGGTTTTAGCCAGGCTGATTTAGAAGATGGATCGAGCACACTCTTCTTGTATCCTGCTCAATCCGGCGGAGTGGTAGACAACGAGGTGCCCTTTACAAGATATGCCCGCAAAAACCCCAATGAGTCTGTAACAATAAATTGTTCGCCCGACAGTAGTGGCTATGCGTGCACCGCTCATCTTAAACTCACCGGCAGCTTAGCAATGACAAACGCGAAGGCGGCGTTCCTACGGGTGACCCCTATCTATAAAGGTACGACATTCCAGCTGAAACTTAATGACGGCGATGTTAACTTTGACGGTGTGCAGCCTCTTGTGGATTCTACAGGGCGCGCGAATAATGTGTTTCGTCGCGTGGAGAGCCGTATTCGTTTCGATGAAGCCACAGGTAGCTACCCAGAGAATGCCCTAGAGACCACAGGCGATATCTGTAAAAGCTTTGTAATCTCGGCCGAGGCACTCAACCAAGGTGCCTGTCAGCCACCTAGGCCGTAGCCTGTTCTTGCTTCCCGGTGTTGTGAAAGCGTTCATGCACCTCGCGGAGGTGTTGATCGGTGACATGGGTATACACTTGAGTCGTACTGATATTGCTGTGGCCTAAAAGACTCTGAACACTACGAAGATCAGCGCCATTCATAAGCAGGTCGGTCGCAAAACTGTGTCGCATCGTATGGGGGGAGACGTGCTTGGTTATGCCGGCGAGTCGAGCGTAGTGAGCAATAATTCTTTGGACACTGCGTGGTGTAAGGCGTCGAAAGTCTCCGGTCGTTGAAGCCCGTTGGCTACCCCCATAGCTAATAAAGAGGGGAATAAGGGAGTCGTGGCGCATCTCTAGGTAGGCGGCAATATGTTCGGCTGCTCGATTGCTGATAAAAATTGGGCGATCCTTTTGGCCTTTTCCACGTACAGTGAACTCGCGCCGAGTGCTATTTATGTGGTCTCGATTTAGTGCTACTAGTTCCGACACACGTAGACCGCCTGAAAAAAGTAGCTCTATTATGGCTCGATCACGTGCACCGCTTTCTGTTGTGGCGTCGACAGCGTCAATTAAACGCTCAACTTCATCGTCTTGCAAAAAAGTAACCTGGCGGCGCTTAACTTTAGGGAGCTCAATCCGCTCCGGACTTAAGCTTTTAATGTCACGCTTAGAGCAATAGTTCAAGAAGCTTCGCAGGGCAATAAGGTGATAGCTCTGGGTGATAGCTGCAATTTCGTTGTCATTTTCGTTCTTGTAGCGATTTAGCCATAGTCGCCATTTGCGCACAACATCATCGGTAATATCTTTTGCTTCAATATCACCGGCAAATTCAACCAAGCGCATCAGGTAGAGGTGGTAGTTCTCGGCCGTCTTTTGCGATCGGCCGCGCTCCACTTCGAGATATTCAAGAAAGTCAATGATCAACTCTGAGATATACATTACTACTCTATAGTATCGTGTTTATGGCTATTTTGCGACATTCTGCTGCCTTTGGGGGTAATATGGGGTACAATCGGTACATGACTATTATTGAGTCGGCAGTATTAGGAATTGTTCAAGGCCTCACCGAATTTATACCAGTTTCGAGTTCGGGCCATTTAGTGATAGGGCAATACTTTTTTACAGGTGCATCCGACCATTTATTTATTGAATTTATAAATATTGGCACGGTGTTGGCACTGCTTATCTACTTCCGACAGCGCATTATAGGAGCGCTGAAGGATATTTTTGTGCGGCATAATTTTAAGCTACTTATAAATATACTTATAACCGCCGTTCCAGCTGGAATTGTAGGGTTACTGTTGGCAGATTTTATCGCGCATAACTCATTTTTTGGCAATGTGTGGGTGGTGGTGGTGACGCTGGCTGTCGTTGGTGTAGCAATGATTATTCTAGAGAAGCTGCCAAAGAAATCGCCGGTGCAGGAGCAAGAAGACTTACCTAAGAGCAGGGCACTTATAATCGGTCTGGCTCAGGTGTTATCACTTATCCCAGGCGTCTCACGATCGGGCTCGACTATGATTGCCGGTCGTCTAATGGGCCTTAACGCGGCCAAGGCGGCGGAGTATAGCTTTTTGGTGTCAATACCAATCATGCTCGGCGTAATAGCGAAGCTATTTTTAAAAGAGGCTGATCGAGCTTACTTTTTTGATAATCTACTACCCCTTGTAGTGGGTAACATAGCAGCGCTTGTATCGGGATTGTTGGCGGTAGGCTTCTTAATGCGCTACCTCGCCAAAAACGATCTCAAGCTCTTCGGTTGGTACCGAATTGGCCTAGCGCTCGTATTGACAGTGATTCTTCTGGTACAATAGGGGCTAATAACAGATAAGGATACAGATTTTACATGGAAAAGACATTGGTTGTATTTAAGCCTGATGCTGTTGCGCGCGGTATTGTTGGCGAAATTCTAACGCGCTTCGAGAAGGCGGGCCTCAAGATTGTAGCAATGAAGATGCTTCAGCCGAGCGAGCAGCACTATTACGATCACTACGAAACCATAGGTGCGCTCAAAACTCGAAAAGGCGATGAAATCTTCAAGCTTACCCTTGATGCTATGCTTGAGGGACCGGTGATTGCCGCTGTACTGGAAGGTGTTGAGGCGGCTGAGGTTGTACGCAAGATGGTTGGATCAACTGAGCCCAAAGGCTCGGCGCCAGGCACAATTCGTGCAGATTATGCACACATGAGCTTTGGCCACGCTAACACTGTGGGTCGGGCGATTCCCAACGTGCTGCATGCCTCGGGTGATGCCGATGAAGCTAAGCGCGAGATCGCTCACTGGTTTGCGGAGTCTGAAATCTTTGAATACCCAAATGTGCACGAGGTGTTCACGCACGGCAAGGGCCGATAGCCACAAAAGTGACCCGTGACGGCGGGTCACTTTTGTTATGGGTGCTTGTCCTGTATAGTAGACGCATGTATCTGCCTCGGTAGCTCAACTGGATAGAGCAAGCCCGTCCTAAGGGAGAGGTTGTAGGTTCGAGTCCTATCCGGGGTACCAAGAGAAAGGGGTGTTATGGCACAGTTTGAAGGACAGCGTGAAGACGAAGAAGTATTGCTCGTCTTTCGTCGCCATCCGATCGCATTACGCAAGGGTTTTTATATGATTCTCATTCCCTTTGCCTTAGCCTCAATCCCAACAGTTATTTGGCCGGGGTACATCGAGACCCTGTGGGTCGCGTTAGGCGGATTGTTA
>DASUUR010000071.1:0-4719 GCA_036373975.1 Saccharimonadales bacterium (SeqCode) | reverse complement strand
TACTTCTTGCAAATTAACATATTGCGTACCCGATACGTGCGCGATTGCCCGAGTAAGCGATTCGTCATCGATCGAACCGCTCTTTAACAATAGAGAGAGCAGAGGCACGCCTTCGCTTGCGGCTTTTTTCTCAAACTCATGTAATTCTGCTGCACTAATAAGCCCGTCTTCTACGAGCGTATCTTTGAGTTTGTCCTGCAGATCGTTAGTTAGAAGCGCCAAACTGACCTCCTAGTTACCAAACGGTTGTCGATTTGATGAATCACCGATATTAATTTCGACCGTTGGGTTGATGCCGTCTTTATTAAAAATGCTTTTATCTGGCTCGGCCACCTCAGTACTTATTCTTTCGGTGGTCTTAACTTTTACACTCTTCTGTTCCGGCTCGCCAATCACCGCTTTCCCCACAAAGAATGCAATGATGGCACTTACAGAAGCGATGAGAATAATCAGAGCGATATCGTTTTTCTTCATGGTCGTACCGTTTTATCCTTTAGTTCAACTTTTTTGCCTGTCTGATAGAAGGTTTTAGCCTGAACTGCGGCAGTAAGGTTTCGATCACTACCCTCAATACTTAGGGACACCACCTGAATTGGGCGAATTGACCGCTCAAGCGCAAGCAAAGCATTCCTGATGTTATTGTAGTCGCCAGAAACAGTAAAGCTGAAGCCTATTTCTTTCGGCTGCGAGCTGTCGTCATCCTGAGAGGCGTCTTGTACGGCGCCGGCGTTGTCGGTTGGAGCACTGTCGTCTAGAGTGTCCACTGTCAACCGCTCAATACTCTTAACGGTGCCTGCTAAAAAGACGCTCTGTAGCGAGGAGCCTAAGTTAAGGCTATCTATGCGGGCAGGCAGCGCATCAAGCACCACCCGAAGGTTAGTATCAGTCGGTTTTGCCCGAACTGCAGCAAGGTCTTCGTTTGCAAGCAGAACATTTACGCCCTCTTTTAGCTCATCGGCAGCCTTAAGGTTGTCTGTGAGAATATTCTCGGTGTTACGCTTTTCATTTAATACACGCTCATTAAATATAAGCTGCTGTAGTAATAATTGTCCGCCCACAAGAGCAAACGCAACAATTATTGACGCGATCGCTACCCAAATAAACATGCTACGGTTTGCAGCTGCAATCTGTTGACGTTTCTTTAGACCAGTGGCTCTTGCTGCGGCCATTATGAACCCTCCTCTGCGCGAGTTGGCTCCCCAAATACCTGTTGAGCCGATTGTGTAGTATTTCGCGATGGAACACTCACCTTAACGTCAGATACGTCTCGGCTAAAGGCGTTGGGGTTATACTTCAATGTGGCAGTAAATGTTACCACCCGGTTGCCGCTAGCATCCTCACCAAGCCCAACTTGTGACATAGCAATGGACTCCAAGAAGTTTTCTTGAACACTTTGCTGATCCTTGCTAAAGCTGAGCTGCGCGTTCTTTAAAGTGTTCTCAAAGATGGTCACTGCCTTATAATCGCGCCCGTAGCCAGCAATCGTTACCACACCCTGTTCTTCGCTCGCCGCCAAGCGACTGACCCGAATATTATTTGGGGAGGCGGGGTTCATCACAGGGAGAAAATCAAATATTCTTGAGTAGACTTGCTTCTTGCTGTGGAGCTCAGGTAGAGCCTTAAGTTGATTCTGAATAGTAAGGTGCTGGTTGATATCCTGCTTCTCCGACAGCTCCTTAGCCTTGCTACTAATATTGCTGTCTAGTAGGCTACCGATAGCGAGCTGCCCCCCATACACGTACAGTGCTAAGACGACCACAAGTCCGACAGCGCCAACACTAATAAATATCATGAGCGCTATGGTACGGCGACGCACTCGCTGTGCCCGTACTAATTCGCGCTTTACATCTGGCAATAGATTTAACTCGATCATGCCACATTCTTCCTTTGAGCTAGCCCAACCGCTACACCAAACTGATTAGCCACCGTCTGAAGCTTTTCTTGATCCGAGGCGGAAACCTTAACTTTTTGCCAAGGGTTAGCAATTGAAGCAGCGATAGATGTTTTGGCAGAAAGATATTCGGCGAACGATGGTACCGCCGCCCCATAACCTGCGAGGAACATACCACCCACGGCAACATTAGGGTAACGAGTTTGGAAGAACTTAACCGATTTATTAACCTCAATAGTAAACTGCTCCAGCGTGCTCTCGATTGCACGTACTACCTGTCCCTCTAAGCGATCGGGTGCAAGACCGAACTTAAGGATAAACTGATACGCCTGGTTCTCTTGTACGTTAAGATTCTGCACGGCTGCTTTTACGAGGGACTGCAGACCAATTGGGATCGAACGGACTAACCGAGGTGAGTCATTGTAGGTCATAACAAGATCAGTAGACACATCACCCACATCAATCAATAGCCGAGCGTCATTTGTATTTGCCGGCAGAAGTGAGCGCACCATCGCGATAGAATCTGGCTCAGTGGCAATAACATTTAGCCCTAGGCTCTCAACCAAATCAAGACGTGACTCAATATAAGTATTTGGCACGCTTGCTAGTAGCACCTCGATCTTTTGAGGATCATGCAAGGATTGCCCCAGTAGTGCCCAATCGACTTTTGCCTCATCGGCCGACATTGGGATATATTGTTCTGCCTGGTATTTAATTGTGCCCCGCAGCTCTTGCTCACTCATATTTGGGATATCGACGACTGTAGTAAACGATTTGTTTGACGGAATACCGACCACAACATCCTTGGTGCGGATACCGCTCTGGCCAATTGCGGTGGCGATAACCTCGCCCAAGCGCTGTAATGCTTGTGGCGCATCACTAGTGCTCAATTTAATATCAACTGGAACGTGAGCGTATTTTTGCAATACCCAGCTATCTGCGCCGCCATGCGAAAGCTGCACAACACGAATCGCTGTTGTACCAATATCTAGTGCAAAGTAATCACCCACCGACTTTAGTAATGCCATATTACTCCCTATTATACGTAAGCACTATGAAAAATGGCAAGTGTGATTTCAACTCCAGCGCTAATAGCGAGGTGGGAGTTCTACCTGGTAAACAGTTTGGGCACGCTCGTTTTGCCGTGCGCTCTCGTAGGCGCGGAGCAAAGCATCGGGGCGCAAGTTGAATGTCTCGGCAGCTGCATCGCGACCGCCCTGGGAGGCTTCAGAGCCATAGGTTCGGCGAAGGCTAATGTCCTTAACAGCCATCGCACCATTAAATACCAGCTTTCTATTACACACCCCTGTTGTCAAATCTCTCGCGTCGCTACAAGTAAAGAGTTGTCCGCGGCTAATAATCCAGGCGTCAATTCTTTCGACATCAGGGTCAATCCGCACATCTCCATCAACAATAATTATAACGCGCGGTATGTCAGAAAGCAGTGCGTAGTTGTCATCAAAAGCCAGGTTGTCGGTAATCGTTAGGTTAGCTGCGCGAACAACGATATCTTTGCGTTTAGGTATATCGCCACTCGCCCGAAGCGTAAGGTTGCCGCTAGTCATATATCTACCGTTGGCTGCCGTCGCGACGTTCAGCGAACTACCAGCTGGTGTGCTGCCACTGCCAGCAGGGTTGTAGATAGAAATGTAATCTGGTATTCGCGGGGGACTACTGGTAAAACCACCGAAGCTGAGCCGATTGGCGAATGTTAGTTTATTAAGGTCAGCTACTAACGTGCTTTGTGGGGCTCCCCCTGCCAATCCAGCGCCTGAACTCATACCAATCACGCTGCCGGTTGCAAATAGTCCGTATTCAGCCCAACTGCCGTATATGCGGCCCCCTGCGTTGCTTGTACTGGTGTTAATATTCGCATTTACACGCGCTGAAGTGTCTTCGATAAATTGGCGACCAACCCACAAGTCACCGCCATGCACCTGCACTTTTGGTTTCTTTACCACCGTTACGCAGGCTGGTTGGCTATGTCCCCAGGCAGGATTGTTCGCCTGAGTAGGCCACCGAACAGACAAAACAAAGCAAATACGTGTTCCAACCGGTGTGTTGCCGGTGTTATGCACAAGCCGGCCCAGATCGGTATTGCCCACCTGGAACACCGCGTTATCACCATCACGAACTACTGAACAGTTCTCTACCCCAGGTCGCGCCTCATGCGTTGTACAGCCATCTTGATTATTGTTTGGGCTACGGCTGTCTGAGCTAGATGCCGGTGAGCCAGGACGTACATCAAAACGGATTAATTGCCACTGCGAAGGGCGGCTTTGCGTTGGGCCGGCATTATCGATATGAGAATCTATATTCGTACCGCTCGAACCCTGTTCAACACTTGCCCCTGAGTCCCCGCCTGCCGTAACGCCAGGAGTCAATGAGTATCTATACGGCACATTGACGCATAAAAGCGGGCCGCCACCAGTGCCAAAATTGTTATAGGACGCCGGTGAAAAGTATGCACGACTACAATATGAGCCCCCGCCGGCATTCGATGGGATAACAGGCGTTTCGTGGCTAAGATCACGGATCGTTCCCCCCGGCCCGGTACCGAAACCTAGCGACTGCCAAGCCTGGCCACCAGCAGAGCCTGATGGAAAAGCGTAGTCGTACCATGTAGCGATGTTACGATTATTCGCCTCGGGCCCAGCATTATAGATACGGTGATTGAATCGGTAACGCTCACCAGGTACAGCGTTGTTAACTGTGGTGCCGAGGTTACCGTTAAAATTGCCCGCTCCATCATCTTTCTGGATAAATCCACTCCCTTCGATGTTCCACTGCGGAACGTATGGCAAGCCAGTCGAAGCGCCCATAGGGTT
>DASUUR010000070.1:0-4102 GCA_036373975.1 Saccharimonadales bacterium (SeqCode) | reverse complement strand
ACTCATAATAGCCGTCACTTCAGCTTGGTCAACCTCTTTACCGGCGGCCGAGTCTTTAAGAATATCTTTTAGCTTCTTCTTAGAAGTGTTTTCTGGCAGGAGCTGCTTCGACTGAATATATTGCAATACTGCAGCGACCACCGCCAAGATAATCAACGGAATGTAAATGGTGTTAGTCTGCACCGCTTGGCGAGTAAGGTCAACCACCCCAAAAAGCATTTCATTAAAGCGATCCGGGTGGGCAATGATATTCGCGATTGGCCCGAGCTGCTCAATAAAGTCGTAGGCATATTTGCCAATTTGATCCCGCTCTGCGGTAATAATCTGGATCACACGGAACAAGGCAATAAAAATCGGCAACTGTACAAGCAATAGGCCAATCGAACTAAACGGTTTAATGCCGCGCTCTTTGTAGAGCTCCATCATCATCTGGGCCTCGAGCGCACGATTGCCCTTAGTCTTCTGTTTGATACGCTTGAGCTCTGGTTGTACTTTGCGCATTAACTTGGTTTGATGCAGCTGTTTTTTAATGAGCGGCCACATCACCAGCCGAACGATGATCGTAAAGATGATCAGTGCAATACCAAAATCGTTGAACGGTACTATGCCGTAAATAGTTAATAAGAGGTTGAAAATCGGCTGGACGATTAGCGTATCAAAAATAGTCATAGTAAATCTTACAGGTGCTCCTTATTCTTCAACCTAGCATACCAGATTATGGGCGTTCCGGCGAGTCCCCAGGGATAATTTCGGCTTGCTGCAAAATTGTTCGTACCTGGTGGCGCAGCTCGTCTGCTGGCATCGTAAGTAGTTCGGCCGAAAAAATCGTTAACGCTACATCGAAGTTCTTAGTGAAGCTCGGGAGCTCATAGCGAATTATCTCGTATACACGACGGCGCACACGGTTTCGTTTGACTGCCGATTTGAGCACCTTTTTTGCAACAATAACCGCTATTCGCGGGCGCTTGCGATGCGGATTTTCGGAATACCGCAGCGTTAAAGTGCGGGTACGTGCAGTCTTGCCGTTGCGATACACATATCGCAGACTACCATGGCCGTGGAATCGGTATTTTTGGGCTAACATAGAATTCTTACACTTTATAATGCCACATTTAAAAAGCATCCGCTACTTAGTTTGACGCGAATGCTTCTTAGCTGCTTATTAAATACTAAGCTTTACACGCTTTTTAAGGCGACGTGCTTTAAGGACAAGGCGTCCGGCCTTGCTGGCCATACGCGCACGAAAGCCGTGCACGCGGGCGCGGCGACGTGAATGTGGTTGGTGAGTTCGTTTTGGCATATCTTTCCTAGCTTACTGGCAATACCAACTGTTGGCAAGCCAAGACTTGAATTTATATAATTTTCATGCACTAGTATGGCAAACTTTTCCACAGAATGCAAGCACTTTTCCACAGATTAACAGGGGTGCCTGTGATCTGTGTAAAACTTTACCTCTCACTACCCTGTTTTTTCTACGACGAATTATAGGTTGTGGAAAACTTTTTGATTGCGTACAATTTTTAGTAGACAACCAGTTAGCGACACGAGGGGTACGATTCGGGGACATGAACCATTCTTTATGGCAGACAGTATTAGGTGAAATTGAGTTATCCGTCTCACGGGGAACATTTGTAACATGGTTCAAGAACACTGAGCTTATTGAACAAACCGGTGACGGTAGTATTGTCATTGGCGTGCCAAATATTTTTGCAAAGCGCCAGTTCGAAGTTAAGTTCAACGACCTTATTAGTGACACGCTGCGCAAGAACAACATCGCAGTTGCCTCTATTAGCTACGAAATCCAAACCCAACAAAAGAAAAAGAGCGCTCAGGCTGTTGCTACCGAAAAAGTGCAAGCTATTACCGCCTCCCCTGCCCCAGCTTCAACTCGCTCTACTGCCAGCAAGGGTAACGGTTTGAATCCCCGATACACCTTTGACTCCTACATTGTTGGCTCAAGCAATGACCTAGCCTATACCGCTTGCCAAGCTGTAGCTAAATTCCCTGGCGAGAAATACAATCCAATTTTTATATATGGTGGTGTCGGCCTTGGTAAAACCCACTTGATTCAAGCCGTTGGCAATGAGGTGGCGCGTAATAACCCAAGTGCTCGTATTCTATATGTAAGCACCGAAACATTCGTTAATGAATTTCTTGAATATATCCGCTTCAAAAAGAAAGGCTTCTCAGATCGTTACCGTAACATTGATGTTTTGATCATTGACGACATCCAATTCATCGCAGGTAAAGAAAAGACTCAGGAGGAGTTCTTTCACACCTTCAATGCCCTGCACCAATCCAACAAGCAGATCATTATCAGCTCCGACAAGCCACCCAAAAGTATTCCAACCCTTACGGAGCGCCTTCGCAGCCGCTTTGAATGGGGCATGTCGATTGATATTCAGATGCCTGATTTTGAAACGCGGTGTGCAATTCTTGAAACTAAGGCCTCACTGGCGCATATGGAACTTCCGCGCGAGACAGTGGAATATTTGGCCAGCAACATTAAAACCAACATCCGTGAGCTCGAAGGTGCGCTTAACCAGCTTCTTGCATTTTGTGAGATGCGTGGTGTCGTGCCTGATATGCAGACCGCCGTTGGACTCCTGGGTGACGTACGGCAAACACGCCCCCACCACCTTACACCCAAGCAAATTATTGATCGTACCGCCAAGCACTTTCAGGTAGAGCCGCGTGATATTATGAGCCCCAAGCGCGACAAGCATATAGTCGTGCCGCGTCAGATTGCTATGTATTTGCTCCGTAGTGAGCTACACCTCAGCTTCCCTAAGATTGCTGTTGAATTAGGCCGCAAAGACCACACAACGGCTATCCACTCAGTTGAAAAAATCGAGAAAGCAATTAAGCTTGACTATCTGATTCGCGAGCAAGTAGCCGACATACGGGAGAAGCTCTATGTTTAAAAGTTGTGAACAACTTGTGTATTCGTACAGGGAAAACCATGTGGGCAGCTTTCCACAGCTATCCCCCCATGGCAGTGGACAACTTTTGTATGCTGCTAGCAATCCACATGTTCGGCCCAATTACACACAGAACCCACAGGTATTCTCCGCAGTGTTGTGCACAGCTTTTAAAGCAGCGTTTCAGGTGTTACGCACCCAGTTATACACACTATCCCCACCGCCTATTATGACTACTACTACATATATAAATAACAAGTAACAAAGCACACAGAAGGATTGCCCACATGAAACTGACAGTCACCCAAGAAAATCTAACCAAAGCGCTCAATGCGGTCGGCCGAGTTGCCAGCGGTAAAACCCCTTTGCCTATTTTGAACAATATTTTGCTTCGAACAGACAGCAATCGTTTAATGGTTGCCGCTACAAACTTGGAGATAGCAATTACCGAACATATTGGTGCTAAAGTTACAACAAACGGCGCTATCACCGTTCCTGCTCGCTTAATGACCGAGTTTATCGGGAACTTGCCTAAGGGAAATGTTGATCTTAGGGTAGACGGCACACATCTACACATTAAAGCCGGTACCTACAGCTCAACCATTCATGGCATGGAGGCTGAAGAATTCCCAGAGCTCCCAACCATCAATGAGGCAGTGAGTCTTGAGATCCCCCTTGAGACTTTCAAACGAGCAGTGTCGCAAACCGTCCTAACAGCTTCAAGCGATGCCACCCGCCCTATCCTTACAGGGGTATACGCCCACTCATACGAAGGCAATTTATATTTTGTGGCAAGCGATGGCTACCGTTTGGCTGAGCGGCGCCTCCAACCGATCCAGGGTGAGCTTGCAGCAATTATTCCGGCGTCAACTCTTCAGGACGTGCTGCGGGTAGCCCCCGACGACAGCGATGCTGTATCGTTACTCTTTGACGAAACCCAGGTACGTTTCCGCATGGGTGATGTCGAGGTGACGAGTCGTCTTATTGACGGTAACTTCCTGGATTACCGCCAGCTTATTCCCAAGACGGCCGAGCAAAGCGTTACGATTGAAAAGGATGAATTTACGCGTATTACTAAAATCGCCAGCCTATTTGCCCGCGAAAGTGGCGGCAGTGTGATCGTTAAAACCGACAGCGAAAAACAAGTGCTATCTATGCACTCGATTGCCTCACAGTTGGGC
>DASUUR010000069.1:0-2706 GCA_036373975.1 Saccharimonadales bacterium (SeqCode) | reverse complement strand
GCATGGCTTCGATATACTGTGCAATTAGCCCATCGTGCTCCGGATAGCGCCTAGCGACAATCTTGGCGTGCTCAGCCACCAGTGCCTTACGCCGTTCACTCGTAAAGCTGCGGCTTTCAAAATGGAACACAAAAGCGTGGTTGGCCATAACCGACTTGTAGCCCTGCTGGCGAATCCGCATACAAAAATCGCTTTCTTCGCCATATCCCTTGCCGTAAATTTCATCAAACAAGCCGTATTTTGCTATTAGTGACCGCCTGATTAGCAGGCAAAAGCCGTGCCCAACCGGCACTTCAGTGTACCTTGCCAGTTTACCCTTCACAGCCTGGAAAGTGCCCCAGCAATAGGCCATGTCTTCCGTGAGGTCAGCCTTTACGGGGTAGGCCCGCTGGAACGGCAAGGTGAATATGGTAGCGTTGTTACTCCGCGGCGACACCGCACCGTGCTCCTCGTTGGCATAAAGCACCGCTAACATCTCTTCAAGAAAACCCTTCGTCACCCGTGTGTCACTATTCAGTAGCAAAATATCGTTATTGGTGGCATCAAGATCAAATACTGCATGGTTACAATTTTGCAAGAAGCCCAGATTCTCTTTGTTCTCGTGATAAGAAAAGTTCTTGACACCCTTGATTGCCCGTTGGATATTTGCCCCAATTGTCTCGGCTTCAGGTCCCTTGTCATTCACCAGCAAAACAGTATGACGGCGATCAACATGCTCCTTCAGCGATTCAATACATTCCGACAGCGACGGCCAGTCGCCATACACCGGCACAATGATCGTGACCGGGCGCTTCATGCGGCTATTTGTCCCCTATGCCTTTTGGATACGGTACAACCGTGTCATCCCAAGCATGCGGCAAATAGGCCACACCATCGGCTACTGGCCACCGTTCGTTACGGTCAACAATTATGGTTGGGCCATCAATTATACTGGCAATAACTCGGTGATTCTTCTCATCAAATAATGCCGCTCGCAAGAAGTATTCCCCAGGGCCAACGTTCAGTTTAAGGCGAAAAGTCGTCTGTTCGGCACCTTTTAGATCATACATGTCTTGATGTGTATTCGGGCCAAACACGTACTCGCCCGTGCGCTTATGTAAGGCTACTCCAGCCTGCCCAACACCGTCATGATTCGGCCAGGCAACCCGAATATGCGCCTCTTCACCCTGTACAAAACGATTGGTCTCGTTTCGCTTAGCGTCTTCAACCGTTAAGTCAAAAGCAAAGGCTTGTTTACGCTTTTCGTCTTCGCGCATTTTCTCGAGACTATAGTTAGTACGATTCGCGGTGCTATATATATCTGCGATTTCTGTTGGATCGCCAATCTTAGCAATCTTACCGTCCTTCAAAAACAGCGCTCGGCTGCAGAACCGATTCACCACCGACATGTCATGCGTTACCAAAATCACTGTTTTTTTTTCGGCTTTGTACTTTTCAAATACCCCCAGGCACTTTTCCTGGAAAGCTTCGTCACCTACAGCAAGTACTTCGTCAAGCAGTAAAATATCGCTCCTGGCACGAATTGCAATCGAGAATGCCAGCCGCACTTGCATGCCCGAGGAATAATTCTTAAGACGCTCCTCCATAAAATCACCGAGCTCGGCAAACTCAATAATCTCGTCATACATAGTACTCATTTCGTCACGGCTAAAGCCAAGTAATGCGCCATTCAAAAATACGTTTTCACGGCCTGTTAGCTCTGGGTTAAAGCCCACGCCTAGCTCAATAAATGGCACCAGCGTTCCGTGCACGGTTGCCGAGCCTTTCTGCGGCGCATAGATACCCGCAATAGTCTTTAAGAGCGTGCTCTTACCACTACCATTGCGCCCCACAATACCAAAGAACTCGCCCTTGGCTACCGTAAAGCTGACGTCGTTTAATGGGGTAAAGGTACGGTAGCCCTTGCGGCCTTTCAGGGCATTGATAAGTTTCTGCTTTAAGCCTGTGCTGCCATCGAGCGGAATCTTAAAGGTTTTCGTAACATTTTTGACAGTCAGTGCTGGATCAGTACTCGGCATTACACGTTCTCCGCAAAATACTTGGAATGTTTTTTAAAGTAAATACTCGCCAGTACAACTGCTGATACCACAATCGTAAATGGAATCATTACATGATACAGGCTGCCATCAAACAACTCATAAATCGTCACTGAGTCACCGGTGATAGCCACCTGGCGCACATCTTGAATCACCTGCGCCACCGGGCTAAGCATCAACACCTTAGCTGCCGCCTCACTTTGTGCAATAACCAGTGTTAGCGGATAGAGAATAGGCGTTGCATAGAATGCCGCTTGTAAAAATATCTCCCATAAATAGCCAACATCCCTGAACTTCACATTGAGCGCCGAAAGGAAAAAGGCGAGCGCCAATGCAAAAACATACAGCTCCAGAATAAGTGGAATAGCCCACAACGCTTCGAACGAGAATGGAACACCACTAAAGATCGCGAATACCAGCACCACAAGTAAGTTAAGGCCAAGGTTAATAAGCGATGAAATAGTCCCGGACACGACAATAATGTACTTAGGGAAGTTAATCTTACGGATAAGATCACCGCGCTCAATGATCGCCTGCAAGCCGTTGTTCGTTGCTTCGGTAAAGAACCCCCATAATACAACCCCCAAGAGCAAATACACAGGGAAATGTTCAACATCTTTCCCTAAGCCTAAAAAGTTCGAGAAAACCACGTATAAAATCGCGAACAGAA
>DASUUR010000068.1:0-15278 GCA_036373975.1 Saccharimonadales bacterium (SeqCode) | reverse complement strand
CTGCTACGTGATTTAATTACAGATGAACGCCAAGGGCGATTTTTAGGCAAAACCGTGCAGTTGGTGCCCCACTTAACCAACGCAATCCAGGATGCCATTGAAACCTCTGGTGGTGACACCGATGTGCATATTGTTGAAATTGGCGGTACAGTTGGCGACTACGAGGGATTGGCGTTTGTTGAAGCAATCCGCGAATTTGCAGCTCGCGTAGGGCGTCAGAATTGTTTGTTTGCTCACGTTGTGTATATGCCGTATTTAGGCGCAAGTAGAGAAATTAAGACTAAACCAGCCCAAAATGCTGTGCGTGATTTGCGCAGCTTTGGGATTATGCCCGACATCTTGGTGGCGCGCACCGAGGTTGAGCCGCCAGCTGGCGTGGCAGCAAAGCTGAGCCTGTTTAGTGGCGTTGATGAGCAAGCGGTAATTGTGCTGCCAAATGCCGATACGGTATACCGGGTGCCATTAACCCTTGAAGAGAAGGGAGTTGGCGATCTCGTAGTGCAGCGCCTTGGGTTGGCAGCTGAAGCGGTTTCACTGAACGAGTGGCACGACCTCGTAGCAAAAGCTACAACACCAAAAGTTAAGAATGTCCGCGTGGGCATCATTGCAAAATATCTCGACAATGAGGATACGTACTTATCTGTTATTGAGGCCTTGCGAGCCGCTGCATGGCACGAAGATGCGGCCTTAACTTATACCTGGGTAAATGCCGAGACGCTTGAGCTGGAGGGGCCAGAAGCGCTGGCAGATTTCGATGCCATATTGGTTCCGGGTGGTTTTGGTACGCGCGGAGTTGAAGGTAAAGTTATGGCGGCGCATTATGCTCTGGAGCACAATATTCCGTACCTCGGGATTTGCTTAGGGCTGCAGGTTGCCGTGATCGCCGCTGCACGACGAGGCGGGTTGGCGGCTGCTACCACTGAAGAAATTGCGCCTGAGGCTGCCGAAAATGTTGTGTATATCATGCATGACCAAAAGGGTAAGGAGGCGACCGGTGGCACAATGCGCCTAGGTAATTACACTTGTACACTCCGGCCGGACTCACTGGCGGCAAGCATCTACGGCGCAACAACCATAACAGAACGCCACCGCCACCGCTACGAGGTGAATCGTAAATTCGAAGAGTACATTCAAAGGGGTGGCGTGAAGGTTGCCGGTACATCACCTGATGGCCAGCTAGTAGAGGTAATTGAAGCAACAGGTCATCCATATTTTATCGCAACTCAAGCGCACCCGGAGTTTTGCTCACGCCCGCACAAGCCGTATGCACCGTTTACTGGATTAGTTAGGGCTGGGTTGGATAAATATCGCTCGCCTGACGAGAGCAGCCGTTAATTTGTAATAAAGCGAAAATCACCTTACTAAACCACAAAATCACTGCTATAATACTTGATTTTTCTTATGCTCTATGATATAAATGTAGATGGCAAGAGTTGAGCTTTACCCGTCAGAAGTTCACGATCCTTAACTGAACAAGAAAGCAGGGCCCGCAATGGTTTTCCTCGTTCTCATCGGTCTCCTCGGTTTCGCCGGTTCCATCAAGCTCGGCACCCAGGCGGGCAAGAAGGAGCGAGGTGGACTGCTCCTGACGCTCGGCGTCATCTGCTCGCTCGCCCCCACCTATCTGATGGTGGAGGCGTGCACTTACGAGCCCTTCGTGCGGTACTTCCCGCGCTTTTCCATTCTCTTCGCGATCCTCGCCGTCGCCGCCTCCGCCACGCCTTGGATGGCGCAGTCCGACGCGCGGCAGAAGATCCAGGACGAGAAGGACGAGGCCGAGCGCAAGCGCGAAGAGGCGCTGCGCTACATCCGCCTCGGCATCCGCTACTGACCACTGGTGAGCAGCCGGCGTCTTCGGACCCGGCTGCTCCCACGAGCTTACTCTTGCCAAAAACCTTTGAAATTATAGTTTTGTCCGCAATCTTTACGGTCGAGCCTATGGTTTGAAAACTGGGGTAACATTGCTATACTAACAGTAATTATGCCCTACATTTTAGATACTGCTTTATCGGATATTGCTAGCACTGCTCAGTCGGTACTTGGCGTGAGCCAGTCGCCGAGCATCGAGATTGCACGTGCTGAGTTTGCTGCTGATTACGCCTTGCCGTGCTTTGTATTTGCCAAAGAGCTCAAAAAGAGCCCGCAGGACATTGCTCAGGCACTCGCCAGCCAGCTACGGCACGACGCAATCGCGAAAGCCGAGGCCGTTGGTGGATTCGTGAATATCACCCTTGCTAACAGTCTGCTCGCCCAGGCCACAGCAGAGGCCTACAGCCGCAGCCAGTCCTATGGCACCCAAGAAATATTTAGGGGTAAGAAGCAGGTGATAGAGACGAATAACCCTAACGCCTTCAAAGATATGCATATCGGGCACGCTTATAACTCAATCGTTGCTGATACAATCGCTAATTTGCTTGAACTTGGTAGCGGGGAAGTGCATCGGGTAAGTTACCACGGCGACGTCGGGCTGCATGTAGGCAGGAGTATGTGGGCAATCTTAAAATATGCGCAGGGTGATATACAAAAGCTTAAAGAAATTGTTCCGGCAGAACGTCCGGCATTCTTGAGCAGAATGTATGTCGAAGGAACGGGAGCATACGAAGACCCCCTTGAAAAGCAGCAGATTGACCTGCTCGCAAAGCAATCCTTCACGCTTGACGATCCGTTTTACAAAGAAGTCTACGAACTCTGCAAACAGTGGAGCTTCGATTATCTCGATGAGATAATTGCGACAATCGGCAGCAAGCATGTTGAACGCCGTTATTTCGAGCGCGAGGCCGATGAGCTCGGCCGGAAGATAGTTGAAGCGAATATTGGCACGGTCTTCAAAGAAAGTGAAGGAGCGGTCATATTTGAGGGCGAGAAATACGATCTGCACACACGGGTATTCTTAAATTCGCGCGGAAATACGCTCTATGAAGCGCGTGATTTAGGGCTAATGCAGCTCAAGCATACCGAATTCCACCCTGATATGAGCTATATCGTTACTGCGGAAGAGCAAAAAGAGTACTTTAAGGTGGTATTTAAGGCGGCAGAACTTGTTCTGTCAGAGCTGGCTGGTAAAACGACCAACATTCCTACTGGAATGGTTAAATTAAGCACTGGTAAAATGAGCAGTCGAACAGGAAAAGTCCTTAATATTGAATGGCTCTTCAGGGCATTGCATGAAGCGGTGTTGGCGCGTAGCCCTGATGCAAAAAATATAGAAGATACGGTTACGGGCGCTCTACGTTATGCCATGCTCAAGGTTCGTATTGGCAGTGATATCATATTTGATATTAACGAAGCAGTGAGTCTTGAGGGCAACTCGGGGCCATACCTCCAGTATGCCTATGCCCGTGCGCGTAGTATTTTGGCCAAACTTGATGCAGCTGTACCTGTGGGTGACTCAATTGAAGGTGACGAACATCAACTGGCGGTAAGGTTACTGCAGTACCCCGCGGTGACGGCAAAGGCGGTAGAGGAACTCACTCCGCATGTCCTAACGGCCTATCTATACGAGTTAACACAGCAATTCAATCGCTTTTACGAGCACAATAGGATTGTGGGCCACGCGCGCGAAGCCGAGCGTGCTGCATTAGTGCAGGCGTATAGTGTAGTTCTAAAGAATGGTTTAACGGTACTTGGTATACCGGCCCCCGAGCGAATGTAGGAGGAATATGGGAGAGAAAGCAAAAGTAGTAGCACAGCGAGGCAAGGCACATTTTAGCGGTTTCCAGTTGTTTATTAGGGAGCAGGGCGTTGTTGGCCTCGCAGTTGGTTTAGTTCTTGGTGGTGCTGTATCTGTAGTTGTAAAATCCCTAATCGATAATATTGTAATGCCGCCTCTTGGCTTTGTTTTGGGGTCGGCCCAAGGACTAAAAGGCTTGTCGTTGCACTTAGGTACCACCGCTGCTGGTCAGCCAGCGGTGCTGCATTACGGCGTATTCTTAAATGACTTGGTTAATTTCTTGGTTATTGCCTTCGTGGTCTATGCGGTGGTGCGTGTTCTTGGTTTTGACAAGAAAGAACAGAAGAAATAATTATCATGGATGGAAAGGGCATTGGCGAAGAGGAGTGGCGGAAACGGTTGAGCCCCGAGCAATACCGCGTGCTCCGCGAAAAGGATACGGAGGCCCCTTATTCTGGCGCGCTTCTTTATAACGATCAGGCTGGTACTTATGCTTGCGGCGCCTGCGGGACACCGCTTTTTGATAGCGACACGAAATTTGATGCCCACTGCGGTTGGCCAAGTTTTTACGATGCCAAGCCTGGGGCGGTTAGCTTTAATGAGGACACAAGCCATAACATGGTACGCACAGAGGTAGTGTGTGCAACGTGTGGCAGCCACTTAGGTCATGTTTTCCCTGATGCACCCACTACGCCTACTGGTCAGCGTTACTGTATAAACTCCCTGAGTCTAGCGTTTAAACAGCGGTAGCAAAGGCGCCTAACGAGGCGTATACTGAAGGAACAACGAGCGGCTGAACGACAAACAAGGAGGGAAAATGGGAATGCTAGATACGGCGCATAAAAGTATTCATCGGGCCGCTAAGAATCTTGGGCTATCAGAGTCCGCAATAAAAAATGTGTTCGAAGCAGAGGCCGAGCATATATTTGAGCTTGAAGTAAACGGTATAAAGCACCCCGCGTATCGCATTCAGCACAGTTCCAAGCGAGGGCCGTTTAAGGGTGGCATTCGCTTTCATCCTGAGGTTGATTTGAATGAAGTGCGCGCCCTGGCGACGCTTATGAGCTTGAAAACTGCTGCCGTGGGAATTCCACTTGGCGGAGGAAAAGGGGGTGTGGCGCTTGATCCTACCCGTTACGATGCTGCGCATATCGAGGCGGTCGCACGAGCTTATGCGCGTCAATTAGCGCCCCATATTGGCCCCGACAAGGACATTCCTGCACCAGACGTTAACACAAATAGTGAAGTTATTGACTGGATGGTCGACGAGTTCGAACAGCAGACCGGCGAGACAAACAAAGCTAGCTTTACTGGTAAAAGCCTTGCAAATGGCGGTTCAGAAGGCCGAGAAGCGGCAACCGGCCGTGGGGGTGTGATTGCCCTGCGAGAGTTTATCTTGGCACATCCTGAACTGCCTACGCCCCTTACGGTGGCGGTGCAGGGCATTGGCAATGTTGGCTTCTTTTTTGCACAGATTGCCGAACAGGAACTACCAGTACGAATTGTTGCGGTGTCGGATTCAAAGCACACACTTGCTGTAAAGGATTTTACCCATAATCAATCGCAACTTTCTTTCAAAGGAGTGCCATACAAGAAGGGTATACTTGCAGACCTTGCAAATAACGCTACCGAGGATATAGACCGGGATGTGATCCTGGGTCTGGGTGTTGATGTGCTAGTACTGGCAGCATTGGGTGATGCTGTAACGACTAAAAATGCTCAAGAGGTAAAGGCAAAGATATTAGTGGAGCTGGCAAACAGCCCTGTGGATGATGCAGCGCATGACGCGCTTACGGGCCGTGGGGCGCATATTTTACCAGACATTATTGCGAACTCGGGCGGTGTTATAGTGAGCTATTTGGAATGGCTGCAAAACCGCCAAGGGGAGCATTGGACCGAACAAGACGTGAATGCAAAGTTGGACACCCTGCTTACCGTGGCAACACAGACTATGTTTGAGCGCGCGAAGCTGTCAGGTGTGAGCTTACGTGAAGCGGCATTTGAGATTGCGCTGTTGGAACTACTTTCCCAAGAAGGGCAGACACGCCAGGCACGTTAACTATCCTCTGCAAGGTTGACAGAGCATGTAGTAAGTGGTTTCATGGTTCATACAGCCGAGCGATTAGAGGTGTGATATGAGTAATGTACGCCGGCGCATGAACACGGCGATTCAGGATGTCAACAGGCTCAAAACACAGTTGTTGAAAGCTGAGGCCGAGTATGCAACCGCGGTTATTGCCGCGGCGCTTGCCGGCGAACTAGACAAGGACGAAGCGCACGAAACGGCCATCCGCATTGCGGATTGCACCGATGGATTCGACACCGCTGCGGAAGCGGCCGGTATGCGGGAAGTGACTGAGTCTCTTGTGAGGCTCCTTCGCCTCTCGCCTTTCTCCAATTCAGCTGGAGTTAGGGTCTACCGGAGCGGTGATCTACTGCTCAAGGTGGATACCGTTGCCGCTGGTTCGATGATCGGGCGTCGGTAAAAAGTGAGGCGGTGCGGAGGTAACTCCGCACCGCCTCTTACATTTGCTATACTACTGCATATGACAAAACATGCGACCGTCCTGTGGATGGATTTAGAAATGACTGGGTTGGAGCCCGAAACTGACCGAATTTTAGAAGTGGCTGCTATTGCGACCGACTGGAACTTTGATGAGGTCGCCGTATTGGATGCAGTGATCCACCAATCTGAAGTAGCACTGACAGGGATGGATGAATGGTGCAAGGTACACCACGGGGCATCGGGCCTGACAGAGCGAGTTCGGCAGAGCGAGGTGACCGAGCAAGATGCCGAACAGGCGCTGTTGGCATTTCTTGATGATAACTTTGCTAAAGACGCGCCTGTACTGTTGGCGGGCAACTCGATCCATCAAGATCGACGTTTTATACGTAAGTATTGGCCAGAGCTCGATGCTCGCCTTCATTACCGTATGCTTGATGTTTCGGCCTGGAAGGTGGTATTCGAGGGTAAGTATCGTAAAAAATTTGCTAAACCAGAAGACCACCGCGCCCTCGAGGACATTCGGGGCTCAATTATGGAATTGCAGTATTATTTAACCAAAGTCCGCCCGTCGGCAAAGGTCGTGTAGCGCAATGATGACACAGAAAGTTCTTGAAGATTTTATCTTGAAGCTTCCTGGCACCTGGCTCGATTATCCGTTTGGCGAGGATGTTGCTGTGTACAAAGTGGGCGATAAAGCCGCCAATGATGGCAAGATGATGGCGCTTATCTCTGAGGGGAGTAAGCCACTCAGGGTGAGCCTAAAATGTGATCCGCAACTTGCCGTTATGTTGCGTGATAAATACGAAACAGTTCTACCAGGGTATCACCTAAACAAAAAGCACTGGAACACAATTATTTGCAGTGGTCAGCTGGGTGATGACGAGCTGTTTGATCTTGTTCGACACAGCTATGAACTCGTGAAGCCCAAGGCTTAAAGTTTGAGCTTGCTCAACTCTTCTTTGATTGACTTAAAATTAGTGTATTCATGATCAAGAGCTGATTTAAGTGAGACGCTGTTTGTCTGCCCATAGGTCTCAGCTAGAAGGGCAAGGACGGTGTCAATCTTTTGACCGAGAACCCGAGCGAATGTTGTGTCAAAATTGCCGGTAAGTTTCGCTTGCTTAAGGGTCTCGAGGGTGGCTGTGTCTGCTTCGGCTTTCTTATTGTCGTCTGTGACGCTACCTCGTCCGGCGGCGACCATTGGCTTTTCTAGACTCGCGATACTTCCGGTGACAAGAATGCTCGCATCACTATTGATCTTGGCGAGGTCAGGGTTTACGATCGCTTCACGTGCGTCGTTGGTCATGGATTGCAATACTTCCAGCCGAACGGTTAAGCGCTGCAAGGACTTTTTGAGTCCATCGTTTGAGCTGGCAATTAGGAGCGCACTTCCAACTATAAGGGCGAGAAGCAACAGTCCGCCAATGTAAACGGTGCGCTTGGAAAGCCCACGGCGGTTGGGGATGCTGGTTGGCACGGGGGGGAGAACATCGTTATAAGATGGCTGCATGGATGTATTTAAGCATAAACGTCGCGAGGCGAAAAGCGGTGTATAAAAAATGTGTACTTTTTGTGAACTTGCTTATGGTACTATAACTGTAAGAGTAGCCACCACAAGATAAGGGTGACCTATGCAAAAATATCTTCAGAAGATACAACAAAAAATTCTACGAATAACCAACGCCTCCACAGTCGAAAGTGACCGTGCCTTTGCCTTGCCAACACTGATTATTATCTCTACAACACTTATGATTGTTAGTGCTGCGGTGTTGCAAGGGACGATATCGATCAAAAAATCGATCGATAACCAGTATTACGTGCAAATTGCAAAAGAGGCTGGAGAGGCGGGTATCGCCTATGCAAATGCCTGCATTGCCCAGGGCTACAATGTGTTTAATAACGCCGGCCCTTTGCGAGCAGGAACAGACTGCGAAGGGGTTCTGCGCGACTGGGTGTATATTGTTGATGAAGAGTTTATAAAGAGCGATTTTTATGTCGAAATTCGCGAACGGGCAGACGGCTCAACCACGATTGTAAGCACCGGCTATGCATTTCGCTACACACGCTCGGGTAACCCCTACCTTTACCACCCGCAAGAGATAACGCAAGCACTTGGCGCACAGGGTACGCGAATGAAGACTAAAAAGACAGTAACCTCTGGGTACAGTACGTTCGTAATTGGTATGGATAATAACGTGTACGCAATGGGGACAAATTCCTCTGGTCAACTTGGTGTCGGGGATACCACTAATCGCTCAACTCCGACTAGGGTGCCTCTAAAGGACCCGGGCGGTAACGATATCACAGTTCGGGATGTAACCCCCACAAATAGCGGCACCTACTTTATAGGCTCTGATAATTATGTATATGTGACAGGTGCCAATAGTTATGGTGAGCTGGGTATAGGGAACACAGCTCAGCAGTCTACTCCCGTACGTATGAACTTGCGGGATCCGAGCAACAACTTATTGACCGCCCGGAGCGTAGTATCAGATGGTTACTCGGCCTATATTATTGCCTCGGATAATTACCTGTATGTTGTTGGATATAATTCCAGTGGAGAGCTGGGTATAGGATCAACGACCCATCAATCTACCCCGCTGCGTATGAACCTCCGTAATCCGAGCAATGTATTGCTAACTGCCCGAAGCGTGGTTACGAGCTCCTATTCAATCTATGTTATTGCTTCTGATAACTTTGTATATGTGCTGGGGGGTAACGGTTCGGGCCAACTAGGTATCGGTAACACAACAACCCAGCTAACCCCAGTCCGCATGAACCTCCGCAATCCGAGTAACGTCGCCATTACTGCCCGTGAAGTATTTGTCAGCGAAAACGCTGCGCGAGCGTTTATTATAGGCTCTGATAATTTTGTTTACAGCGTTGGCAATAATGCCGAAGGGGAGCTGGGCATTAACAGTATGACGAATATCTCTACACCCCAGCGTATGCAGCTGCGCGATCCGAGCAACAATGCTATTACGGCCACATCAGTAGCAATGGGTACTTCGGTATATATCACTGGATCCGACGGTTATTTGTATGCCACAGGGGGGAATGCAAGTGGCCAGCTTGGTATCGGGACAACCACAAGATCTCTTGTGCCGGTGCGCGTGAACTTGCGCGATGCTACCAACACTCTCCTTAAACCATTAAAGGTCGTATCATTTTCATCTGCAGCATATGCGATCGCCTCTGACGGTAATGCCTACGCTTGGGGTGGCAATACCTACGGGCGCCTAGGCAATGGCAACGATACGAATCAGCTGACACCAGTGCGTATCCAGCCAGCCGGGGCAGGCGGGAACAACCAAGTGCTTGATATTGTCATGATGGACTACACTGTGTATTACACGAACACAGACTATATTACATATGGGGCGGGCGATAACTGGTACGGTGAAATTGGCATTGGTAATACGTCGGATCAGTTTACGCCGCAGATGGCCCTAATGCCAGCTCGACCAACAAATGACATGGTATATAAAATGTACAACAGTGTATACAACACCTATATGATCGGCTCAGACGGTTTTGCCTATTCGGCAGGTGTTAATAACTTCGGGCAGCTTGGTATTAGTACAACCCAGTATCGTGCTTCGACGCCTATGAAGGTGCAGGTGAAAGACGCGGGCGGCAACCTGCTATCGGCGCGGGATATTATGTGCGCTGGTGTGGCGTGGTCTTGCTATGTAATTGCCGAAGACGGCTACGCCTATGCATCGGGTAACAATTTTGTGGGGCAGCTCGGTATTGGCAATACAACCAATCAATTTACGCCCACCAAAATGATTATCAAGGATAGTTCAAACAAGGATGTTATGCCGGTTCGTATTGTCGGTCAGGGCTATACCGACAGTGAGAGAGGGTCGATTTATGTACTGGGTGCCGATGGCCATGTATATGTAACAGGGCGAAACGACTTTGGCCAGCTCGGCATAGGCAATACAACCAACCAGGCCACCCCAGTGCGTATGAACCTGCGTGACCCGAGCAACAACGTTTTAACGGCACGTAAAATTGCTGTTAGCTCGCATTCTGCATACATTTTAGCCTCGGATAATTATGTGTATGCGGTAGGGCGCAATAATGCAGGCCAGCTCGGCATAGGCAACTCAACCGATCAGTGGACGCCGGTGCGCATGAATATTCGTGATTCCGGCAATGTGGCACTTACTTCGATAGATATTGCGGCAGACGACGCGGTCTTTTACGCCATCGCCTCGAATAACCAGATATATGGCGCTGGGTATAATGGGGTGGGCTCACTTGGCAATGGCACAAGCACAAACGCTTTAACCCCTGTGCAAATGAACCTGCGTGACCCGAGCAACAACGTTTTAACGGCCCGCAGTATTGCTACCGATGGTGCGTCGGCCTATGTCGTGGCCTCAGATAACTACATGTACGTAACGGGCTACAATAATCGTGGCCAGCTAGGTATCGGCAACACGACCAATCAGCTAACTCCAGTCCGCATGAACCTCCGCAACCCGAGTAATGTGTTGCTGACCGCAATTAAGGCGGGGGTATATGGGGTTATTGGTTCAGGGTTTGTGATTGCCTCTGACAACTATGTATACAGCACGGGGCGCAACGACTACGGCCAGCTGGGCATAAATAGCACAACTGATATAAGTACGCCTCAGCGCGTCCAGCTTAGAAATAGTAGCGGTACTTCAATTACGGCCAAGGATGTCATGGCTGATCACGTAAATTCATTCTATATTGGCGCAGATGACCGAATGTATGCCACAGGTCTTAACGATAACGGCCAGCTTGGTGTGGGCGATTTGGTTAACCGGAGTGTCCCAGGCCTTGTATTGATGCCATTTGTTAACACCCCCGGTAGTAAAGTTATCTTCTAGAGGTGATACAATAAGGGCATCTATGCAAGATGCCAAGGAGGAAGTACGGAGTCGCCTTAATATTGAGGACGTCATTGGAGAATACGTCCAGCTTCAGCGTGCTGGCCGCAATTTTAAAGGACTAAGTCCGTTTTCACAGGAGCGAACGCCCAGCTTCTTTGTGAGTCCCGAAAAACATATCTGGCATGACTTCTCAAGTAACAAGGGTGGCGATGTTTTTAGTTTTGTAATGGAGGTTGAGGGGCTCGATTTTAAGGCGGCGCTTGAGCATTTGGCGCGCAAGGCCGGGGTTGATCTGAGTCAGTACCAATCAACTGTCCAGCAGGGTCTCGCCAAGAAAAAGCGTCGGGCAAGCGAAGCATTAGAGTTGGCGGCTCACTATTACCAGCACACGCTCCTTAAAAACCAGCACGCACTTGAATATGTCTTTAAAAACCGGGGTATTAGTAAAGGAATGGTGCATGATTTTAGAATAGGCTATGCACCCAGTTCCGGCAGCGCCTTAACGCAGTTCCTACGCCTCAAGCGTTTTACCCTGCAGGAAATGCGCGATGCAGGTTTGCTGTCGTCGCGTGGGGGTGACATGTTCCGAGGACGAATGATGATTCCACTTATGGATGGCCAAGGGCAAGTAGTGGGATTTACTGCTCGGCTTGTCGATGCCGATCCGAAAGCGCCAAAATATATTAATACTCCGCAGACTCTCCTCTATGATAAAAGTCGCCATGTATTTGGCCTACATTTAGCAAAAGAGGCAATTCGTACTGTTGATTATGCAGTCATAGTCGAGGGCAACCTCGATGTCGTGAGCAGTCACCAGGCCGGAATTCGCCAAGTGGTTGCAACGGCAGGCACCGCAATGACCGAGCAGCATCTCAAGGTGTTAAGTCGCCTTACGGGCAACATTAAGTTGGCCTTCGACGGCGATAAGGCCGGGCTGGCTGCCACTGAACGCGCTATCCCGATTGCGCAAACGGTTGGCGTACAATTACAGATCATATCTTTGCCAGAAGGCGCCAAAGACCCAGACGAGCTCATACAAAAGAACCCGGAGCTATGGCAGCAGGCGGCAGAACAGGCTGAACCGGCTGTTGACTGGGTGCTCAAGCAATATGCGCAACGATACGATGTTGCCAAAGCCGAGGGTAAACGCCTCTTAAGCACGCACGGCATTAAGGTGATCCAGGGCTTGCAGGACGAGGTTGAGCGTGAACACTATATGCAACGATTGGCCGAACTAACCGGTGCGTCGTTGACGGCACTGCAAGAGAAAGCTCTACGGACCAACGAAAAGGCTGTAGAGGCTCCCCTTAAAAAGGTGCGCACAACTCCTGCTAGTCCAGACGAACAGGCTTACCAGGATAACTTGCTGGCGATTCTCCTATGTGACCCAGCAGCGCGCGAAACGCTCAAAAAGATTACGCCTGAAGCACTAGAAGGGGAGTCGAGGCAGCAACTTACGCGACTGCTAATGGAGTACGAAAAAATTATCACACCCGAAACGATCCCGAGTAGTTTGCAAAAATTATCAGAATATGTGAATATGTTACTATTGAAAGTCGACGCTCGGTACGCTGCATGGAACGAACAAGATCGTTATATAGAAGCAGCAAAGCTCGTCAGACAAGTCCAAAATGAACACCTAAAATACACCAAGCAGCAACTAGTTTTAGCCCTACGTGATGCAGAAGCGGTCCACGATGAGGTAAAGGCCACACAGCTGCGCACGCAATTGAATACATTAATTAAGGAGCAGGCACATGTCAAACGATGAAGATATAAAAAAGTTGCCAGACGATTTAGTAGACGACCCGCTACTTGCGAGCGACGATGATATTGAACCTATAACTGAGGAACTCGAAGAAGAAGAGTGGGATGAAGATGCCGCACCGACCTCATATCTCGACGATGTCTCAGATGACTCAGTTCGCCTTTACCTGCGTGAAATAGGTAAGATTCCACTTTTGAGCCCAGAAGAAGAGCTTGAACTGGCTCAAAAAGTTGTAGCTGGCGACAAGCGGGCAAAAGATAAAATGGCCGAAGCGAATATGCGATTGGTAGTGTCGATTGCAAAACGCTACAGCGGTCGTGGGCTAGACTTCTTGGACCTTATTCAAGAGGGAAATACCGGCCTCTTGCGCGCAGTCGAGAAGTTCGACCCAGATAAAGGCTTTAAATTCTCGACCTACGCAACCTGGTGGATTCGTCAGGCTATTACCCGCGCTATTGCCGACCAAGCGCGCACTATCCGTATTCCGGTTCACATGGTCGAGACTATCAACAAGCTGCTCCGTACCCAGCGTCGTTTGACGCAAGAACTTAACCGCGAGCCGACCATTGATGAGCTTGCCAAAGAGCTTGAGATGGAGCCCGACAAAGTTGAGTATGTCATGAAGATTAAGCAGGATATTACTAGTCTTGACGCGGGCGTGGGTCGCGATGGCGACGAAGAAGACACCGTACTTGGTGACTTTGTTGAAGACGAAGAGGGGAAGAGTCCCGTCGATGCCGCAACTAGCCAGCTCCTCCGTGAGCAAGTACAGGCTATCCTGGGTACACTTACTGAGCGTGAACAAAAAATTATCAAGATGCGTTTTGGGCTCGAGGACGACAAGAGCCACACCCTAGAAGAGGTGGGTCAAGAATTTAGCGTGACCCGCGAGCGTATTCGCCAAATCGAGGCAAAGGCTTTGGCGAAGCTGCGTAAGCACAAAGACGCTAAAAAGCTCTACGAATATCTCCAGTAGGCGCAACTACAAATAAAATACGTCGCTCAAATAAGCGGCGTATTTTATTTATAGAAGCCTATCTCGCGTAGAAGTGCGTCAAGCTGTAGGCGAATTTCGTCGAGCGATCCGCTGTTAATAAGCGTATAATCGGCATTTGCGATTGGGCCACCTTTCTCAAGCGTCTCGATCTCGGTATAGTCGCGATGCGAGGCCTCTTCAAGGCTAAGTGGGCGAACCGGGCGCTTAGCCATACGCTCGTGGCGTAACCAGCGGGGGGCTACTACGGCTACCACAATAACGTTATGCCCAAAATGCGATTTAAAATACTTGTACTCAGCCCAGCTATATAGGCCATCGGCAACAATGTGGGTCTGGCCAGCATTTGCCAGGTGCCCAATTTGCTCGGCAATACGTTTAGCGTAGGCGTCTGTTCCTTCGGTGATCCGGATATCTTCGCGCACGATGCGCTCATTGGCTTGAGTCGGCTCTAGACCACGACGTTTAACCTCTTCTAGGGTAATGCCGCCGAAATACACAGAGGGATAACCCTTTTCTTTTAAAAAGTCGACACAGGAGCTTTTACCGGCGCCAGGCATGCCAACAAAGGCAATAACAAGTGGGTGGTCTTTTGAGATGTGATGCATTGGCCTCATTATACCGCGTTTTTGGCTAAGTGCTATACTGGCCATAAAGGAGAGCTATGTCGATCGAAATTGCCCAGCACAAACTTACCGAATATCGCCAAAAACTAGACGATCATATTGCACAGTATGTAGCACAAGAGGCTGAACGTACAGCACGACAGTACGGTGAGCTCGGGGCGGCATTGACATCCCCCTTTGCTGCGCTTCTACAAAATGGTGGTAAACGATTGCGTGGTGCGTTGACAATGCATGCCTATGCAATGTTTGGTGGTACCGACGACCAGTTGGTGGTGCGGGCGGCTCGGATTGTTGAGATGATTCATACCTATCTGCTTATTGTAGATGATATTGCCGATCAGTCGGCACTTCGTCGCGGCCAGCCTAGCGCTTACCGCGCAATCGCCGACTTTCATCAGGCTCAAAAGCTACATGGCAGCAGCCAACACTACGGTGAAAGCCAAGCCGTCAACAGCGCTCTCGCTGGGCTGCATAAGGCATTGGCAGATCTCGGTACGTTGCCCATTGACGATACTCGCAAACTTGAGGCTATGAACAGCCTCAACGAGGCAATCGGCATGACTGTTCAGGGGCAGGTGTTTGACTTGTATTACCAGGCGCAGCAAGATGCCTCAGAAAGCGCTGTGCGCGACACATTAACGCTGAAGACCGCCTATTATTCCTTTTTACAGCCACTCGAATTTGGCGCAATTCTAGCTGGAGCCGATACCTCTGAGCACTCATGGCTGAGCAATTTTGCGCGCCACATCGGGCTTAGCTTTCAAATTACCGATGATATTTTAGGCACCTTTGGTACGGAGTTTGATAGTGGCAAGAGTGCGCTCGATGATCTGCGCGAGGGCA
>DASUUR010000067.1:0-7160 GCA_036373975.1 Saccharimonadales bacterium (SeqCode) | reverse complement strand
GGAGAGTTAAGCAAGTTTTACCCCAACACAATGATGGAAACTGGTCACGACCTCTTAGATCGTTGGACTGCCCGCATGATTATGCTTGGGCTATACGTCACAGACACCGTGCCCTTTAAAAACGTCTATCTGCATGGCATGGTGCTCGACGAACACGGTCAAAAAATGAGCAAGAGTAAAGGCAATGTAATTAACCCTATGGAAATAATTGCCGAATATGGCTCTGATGCTCTCCGCATGGGTGTTGTCGCAGCACGTAGCGCCGGCCAAAACCAAGCCTTCTCAATGGCCAAGGTAGTGGCTGGGCGCAACTTCTGTAATAAACTGTGGAACATTGCTCGCTACATCGAAGATAAGGTAGGGGATGCTTACCAAAGTCGCGGCGCGAACCCCCAAACTATTGCCGACCACTGGGTGGTCCAACAGCTCAATCAAGCCGCCGATGAGATCGCTCAGCACCTTGCGGATCATCGCTTTGCGGAGGCTGCAGAAGTGGTGTACCACACCATCTGGGATGCTGTTGCCGACTGGTATATTGAAGCTAGCAAGAAGCAAGATAATCCCGACATGCTTGCATGGGTTCTCGAAACCAGCTTAAAGCTTGCTCATCCGTTTGCGCCGTTTGTAACAGAGACAATTTGGGAAACATTAGCTTGGGAAGAAGCCCTATTGATTAACGCGCGCTGGCCTGAGCAGGAGAAGTTCGACGCTATTGCCGCGGGGGAATTTACACAGCTACAAAAACTCGTTGCCGAAGCTCGCTTTGTGGCTAGCGAGCTACCCGGTGGCCGTCAGACGTTGCTATACGAAAATGATGCCTTAATAGCCGATAATACGGCCTTGATCGCGCACTTAGCCAAGCTGGCTGCTGTGGAGCATATTGAAAAACCGCAAGGTTTGCGGCTTGCCGTCCCAAACCGTGAGGCCTGGTTGAAGATCGACGAAGAGACGCTCTATGAGCACCAAACAAAGCTAGAGTTACGCATCGCTGAAACCCGTACGTTTATAAACAACCTCCAAGGTCGCTTAGCAAACGAAGGCTATGTGAAAAACGCCCCAGAGAAAATCGTGGCAGAAACTCGTCAGCAGCTCGCCGAGCAACAAAGCCTGCTGGAGCGGCTCGAACATGAGCTATCTGTGCTTTAGTGGGCGTGCGCAAATAAGTGCAGAAGGGAAGCAAGGCCGGCAAGCCTGCGTGGTTTACGTACCTTTACAACCACCGGTTTTACTCGTTTGAGCGAACGCATGTCTGCCTGAGGGGCTTGGTCACTGACGGTTTTTACCATGGTTTTCAAGGTTTGCTTTTCAATGTGATTATGTAACTCAGCACTGACCTTTGTATTGGTTTGCAGCTGCGACGCATCATCGGCAACCTGCTTGCGAAAGGCTTCAAGCAGCGCCCGGTTTGGCGTGCTTGCGTACATCAGCACATCTTTAGAGTGAGCTCCGCTACATACAACCCCCAGGCTCATACTGAGGCTAAGGAGGGCGGTGAGGTAGTAAGAGATAGATTTTTTCATGTTTGTTTTTGTAGTTATACAAAATAACCTTAGCATAAGCTTTACCGGTTGTCAATATGGTGTTGGTTATAGACTGGGCTGCAGTCTTCCTGCAGCCCAGTCTGCTAGTTCTGGCCGTCGAAAGCGCCTTCGTTGAGATCTTGAGCCTCGTTCAATACTGAGCAGGGCGGCATGAGCGCATACAGAATGGCACTTACTGTGGTCTTCTTCAGCATGTACTCACCTGAGCTCGTGTACTTCTGGGCAAAATCCGCGCGACATGCTTCGACAAGCTGCAGTAGCTGTTCAGACGTGGCCTCTTGTGGGGCATGATCCATCAGATAGATCTGAAATGGTTTTGCAAAAGACGCACTCCCTAGGGCAGCCTTGAGGCGTGACCCGATCATTCCGCGACTATAAAGCGGGGCCGACTCAGTCATCTTTCATCCCGTCTCTCGTAGCGCCTGACTTCTTAATTGTAGCTGCTATTCGTGATGGTACGAATGCCCGCGCGAGATACATTGCGCCCGGTACAACTGCTCAACAAGCAGTAACCGCACTATCTGATGTGGAAACACCAATCGTGAGAGTGACCAGACAAAATTAGCCCTTGCAACCACTGCCTGTGACACCCCATACGCCCCGCCTATAACACAGACTACATCTTTCCTTTGCTGCATCGCACTATTGAGTTTGGCGGCAAGGGCAGGCGAGGTGATATTTTCACCCCGTTCATCAAGTAGCACAACAAACGTATCGGGGCGTATGCGCGAAAGGATGCGCTCCGACTCTTCTTTGCACGCTGCAGTAGCCTGGCGGGGCGAGGGTGGTAAAAGAGTCCAGTGACATACAAACGGCTTCTGTAAGCGCCTCTCATAGCGTCCTATGGCGTCTTTCAGCGCTGCATCGTGCTGCTTGCCGACGCTTATGATCTCAATGGCCATTACTACAGTGTAAGACGACGCGTTAGTTCTGTGAACTCTTCTGGAGTAGGGCTAGGGGAGTTTTCATCCTTTTTGAGGCTTTCGCCGTCATCAAAAGGAATAAGATGCACGTGAGCATGCGGCACATCTACCCCTTTAATAATGATGCCGACACGTTCTTTGCCGAGTTTATCGCGTAGTACTCGAGCAACCTTCTTTACTGTTGTCCACATTGCAACATAGTCTTCGTCGGGTAGTTCAATGTACTGGTCAATCTGTTTCTTTGGCACCACAAGGGTATGGCCCAAGCGGGTAGGGTGGATATCTAAGAAGGCGATAGTTTTATCATCTTCGTATAGCTTATACGAAGGAATCTCACCCTTAATTATCTTTGTAAATATAGAATCTTGCATATAATCTCCTGGCGGAGAGGGTGGGATTCGAACCCACGGTACCATTGCTGGCACACCGCTTTTCGAGAGCGGCCAATTCAACCACTCTTGCACCTCTCCGTATGTATTTAAAAATAGCATACTTCTTGATTGTGGACGAGACAAAACCAGTTACAATAAAGGCATGTTCCATGCTCCTCGAATCGTCGCCACAATTTTTGGTGGCATATGCGTGTTCGCGATCAGCCTTTTTATTCTATTATTTACGTTACAAACTACTGTTCTGCAGCGTCAAAATGTCAAGGAATGGCTGGTGAAGGGCGATGCCTATACCCATATTTCGAACGGCGTCATTACACATGCTGCAACAGGAAACTCCGGCGTAGCCATCACACAACAACAGAAAGCTCTGCCCCCGGCCGTACAGAGGGCGCTCACCACCACTTTCTCCCCTGAATATTTGCAACGAAACACCGAGCAAGCACTCGATGGCTTCTACGACTGGCTGGAGGGTAAACGACCTTCGCCAGAATCTTTAGTAACTCTTGGTGAGCGACAGCAAGATTTCGCCACCAACCTCAGTCGCGAACTACAAAAGAACATGAATAGTGACGCCGCTAAAGCCGCAGCTCAAGCACAGACCAATCAATTAGCACCATTGTTTAATCAGACGCTCGCCGTCCCCGCTCTACAGGGGGCGACCGAAAGTCCGCAAATAGCCCAACTACCAGCTCTGCTTGCGGTCTTGCCCAGCGCTCTGGTGGTACTGCTTGTTGTAGCAGTTAGCATGGCCATTCTTGCGGTCGTGAGCCAACAGGACCGCCAGCAGGCCACAAAACAACTTGCTACGCGGCTTGTCATCAGTATGAGCATCACCTTTGCCGCAGGGTTGGGGCTGGCGGCAGTCGGGACACTGCTCGATCTTCAGATTGAAGCCTTCTTTACAACGGGCGCCTCTGTTGCGGATGCTCTTCTTGCACCGCTAGTAGATTATGCTCTGCCAGCAATCGGCGGACAGCTTATGGTATGTAGTGGCAGTGTGATTGCTCTTGGCTGCCTTGCCCTCCTCTACAGCCGCACCAGAAACGTATAAAAGTACACCGGTTTTTAATCTTTATACTATACTGCTATAAGACCACGTGGTGGTTGAAGCTCTCAGGAGTTTAACAGGCGGAAACAGAGAAGGAGCACCGATGTCAATCCCGTTACCTTTACATGACGCGATTTCTTGCTGGCATGCCGACACCCTGTACTTTGACGGCATAACCGCAATGCTTGAAGTCCACCGGACAGGCTGTATCCAACCTCGGATAAAGGAAGGTCCTAAAAATCTTCCCCTCTACGGGAGCTACTACCAAGGAAACTTCAGAATCAGCGGGGATGGGAGCAAGCGACAACAACAGAGCCGTCGCCCACCAAGAATCGTTGTGGAGGTTCCCTTCACGAAGCGGCTCGCAATCGGCGATATTCGTGGCGGCAAACGCGTTGTGATCACTGGCTCGCAGGCATTGCACCTGCAGATGCTTGGCGCCAACGACGTCCACGTGAGCTGCGCTCAAACGCTGACGGCAGACGTGGCCGGCACCGGGAGTCTCACTGTTAATGAGGTGACCGGTTATCTCAAGTGCACAACCAGAGGAGCGGGAAATTGCACGATCGGCAAGGCAGGGCGCGATGTCATCGCTATCAACAGTGGCAGCGGGATCATATTGGTGCACAGTGGCGACTCCACGCTCGTGGAGCTCCGGTCTCTCGGGACAGGGGAGGTTCGGCACATGGGCCAGGCCGTTGGGCGCGCTCTTGTGAAGGCCGACGGCAACGGTAGGGCATGGCTGGAAACGTGTCGCAGTGACTGCACCGTAAGGTCTAGCCAGCGGGGCAATGCTGGCGTCGGCACCGCGCACGGGACAGTCGTGCTTGAGGGAAAGGGCACATTCCCAGCCACTGTTAACAAGGCGTTTGGTGTAGTACGCGAAACCGGCAACACACAGGTGATCGAGAGGGTTTAATGCACAACCTCTACAGCACTGCAGGTGGAAACAGTGCACCCCGCCTGGTGTAGCACTCTGTTTCTGCTTGCAGTCATATGGAATCATTAGCAATAAAATCCCCGCCGCCATAGGAGCAGCGGGGACCATCTAGCCCCTTATCCGTCAAATTGACTTCGGGGCAAGGCCATCAGGTTCCTCACTCTTATTCATTAATTGAAAAGAGGATTTTGTTTGCGGCGTTCAATATTTACCTTGAAGATACCGCCACTTGGGGTTGCAACCCATAAGCAGTCCCCTTCGGCCGCCCCTAGAAGCACCAAGCCATGGCGAAGCGCCGTTGCGGGCGTCACACCTCGCACCTTGCAATAGTGCGCCAGACAGGCTATAGCCCGCTGTTCAACCCATACCTTCTTCTCTCCTCGTTTTGGGGATTTCCGTCGAGGAGCGGCCTTGAGAGGAATAAAGAATGCAGACTTACCATCAAGACGCACTCCGTTTTCGAGCGGGTAGCCAGGCTTCATATAAAGCGGCTTGTTCTTCGGCTCCTTTAAGGCAGCAAGCACCAACATGGTGCTATTGACTACATCATCGAGAGTGCGTTTTTTCTCATATGAGAACGCCCAAAGATCCATCAATAGAGTAGGGTCGTGGGGTAAAGCCGTCGCAACGAGCCCTTCCATTACTCCTCCTAAGTAGATGGCTCTTGTATTGTATACCAAGAAAAAAAGACTAGCTTTCGCTAATCTTTTTTTCTTGGTACACCCGACAGGATTTGAACCTATGACCTTTGGCTCCGCAAGCCAACGCTCTATCCAGCTGAGCTACGGGTGCATATCGTAGCCACAATTGTATAAATACTCTCGTGGCTACGCCTTGTAACTATAAAGTGCTTCCTAGCTGCGCAGGATATGCGTAGGTAGAACAAATGGCATTGTAACAAAACTTGGCCTAACAGGCAAGCAAGTTAACTTAGAGGCGGATTTTGCGGAAAATACTCTCAACAATATCCATTTTAATAGGGTCCATGGGCAGGTAGCTACCCAGGAAATCAACGATCCTTTCACCCTGTTCTTGTGGAAAGTACACAAACTTAGCAAGTGCAAAACGCTTAACGGGAAGGAGAATTACAGCAAAATGCTCACCATCTTGCACGACACCAAAAGCGCGATAACTGGTCAAAGGATGGAATTGTTGCCCAATATGCAGCCCTTTTGAGCTTAAGGTATAGCGAACCATATGGAGTGGACGACGAGCAAAGACAAACAGGGCAATCGCCATAACTGTTACAACAATCGCAAGAATATAATCATGCATAACGAGCAGTACAAAGGATAATGCCGCGAGAATAACCAATGCAAACACGCCAAACCATGCAGCACTCTTCTCGTGGTGAATAAATTCAGGGGCATCCCAGCTTATGTTGTCGGGCAGGGCAGGGCCAGACTCATCAAAAGTATCCATCGCTTCGAGCGATGGCTGCCCTTCTTGATCCCCATTGTCAGCTTGCGGCTGCCAGTAGTTACGCTGCCCCCTTGGTTGCATATATGTAAGTATAGCACTCACGTCAAGACGCGGGTAGGGCTACAACATAAATAAAGGGGTAGAATAATTGACAAATATCTTTTTAAGTTGTATAATAGAACGATCAATAATTCAGCCTCATTTCGCTGAGTGGTTGTGGACCTATTAGAACAACAGAACAGGAGACTCCGTGTCTTCATTCCTGCGCGGCTACGACCCCCACTCCTACCTCGACGACGAGGACTACGAGCGGGACGAAGCCAGCGACTACTACAAGTCCGCGGGGTACAAGGCGGACTTGGAGCGCGAAATCGCTGAGGAGATCGCTGAGGAGATCGAGTTCTGCTACGACCTACTCGACTGGGACATGGAGGACCGCATCGCGAAGCTCCCCCAGCAGTGGAGACTGCACGAGATCAACAGCAAGGGCCCCGACCCAACGGACACGATCATCAAGGTGTGCCGGGAGAAGGGGCAGCTCGCGCTCGAGCTCGACCCGGACATCGACGGCTTCGACGACGACTGCAACATCGAGGAGAAGTTCTGGGCGGCGCTCGAAGGCCCGGACAGCGATCAGTTCTTCGACAACCTGGAGCTGACGCCACCTGCGACAAGCAAGGACACCGCGCGCAGACTCCGCCGGCTCAAGCGAGCTCGGCGGCGCCAGGACCACGGTACGCGCGGCACCAAGCGTGACATGCTGGTGCAGGTTGAGCGCTGTCGTTTGGTCAAGCCGCTGCCAAGGGTTGGCGGTAGGGTAACCCACCGCGAGCCTGAAGAGTGGCGCAGGACGTACACCGGCTTCTGCACCACCAAGTTCCGCGCGCCCGAGCT
>DASUUR010000066.1:0-22705 GCA_036373975.1 Saccharimonadales bacterium (SeqCode) | reverse complement strand
CGAGTGTCTGGGTTGTCGCGGAGAGAGATACTGATTTTACCTCGAAACTGTCGATGTAGTGTAAGGGCGAGTTGTGTGCTGTCTTTCATTATCTTAGTATATCAGCCTAAAGAGCGACAAGGGAACGCGGAAGGCGGATGTGTAGGCCTGCTCTCTGTACTCGGCTTGCTTATCTCGCAAGAAGAAAGAATCAGTCAATAAGGGACTGAGTGATGAACGACTCGTAAGCGTCTGTACTTTGTATGCGAGACGAGTAATGGTGGTAAACAGCTTTTGTTGTTCTGGCGGCACCGTCGTCAAGGGCTGGGCTAAATCAATAGCATGCTGCAGCTCGAAGGCGGCGTGTAGGAACTCAGTGTGCGCTTCAAGCAAGGTATCTACTGCCGTGTCAAGCAAAGGAAGTAAGCGTGCATCTTGGGATATGAGTAACTGGGGCTTGATGTCATAGCGCTCAAGCAGATTTGCCATGTTCTGCCATCGAACACCGAGGTCTTCCTCTAACTGCTCCTTAGGGAGGAGTGGCGTATCGATGGTTAGCCGACATGTGTAGTCGACAACGACGCCAAGATTAGCAAGGGAGGCGAGGCTCGCTTCAAGTGGTTCCACAACTGCCGTAGTGATATATAAGCTAAAACATTGCGGAGGAAGCGTTGTTAACTCCTGTGGCGTAACATAATAGACGTGTGCCCCTGGTCGAAGCTCGGGAGTCTTTGCGACAAAGAGCATCTTCTGCATATGCACAATAATGTGCGTTAGTCGCAAAATTTCCTCAGTGTTAAGAGTAGCGGCGCGCTGTATCTGTAACTGTCGGCTTAAACGCAACCACTGTTTACGGGTCGCACTAAGAAGTGCATGAGGGTTCTCGCAGACTATTACCGATGTTCCCAGCCGTTGGCGTAGCTGAAGATGTTTGGCAATATCTGCTGCTAGGGTCGGGGTTGGTTTACGTAGGGAGCGTCGTTCGAGGTAATGAGTTGCCATCTTAGTCCTTCTTTATAACAAATGTTGCTGACGAAAACTGAATGCGCCGGTCTTGGTAAGAATGATGTGGTCGCGAAGGGGCACGCCGAGAAGCTGCCCTGCTGCAACGAGTTGCTGTGTAAGAACAATGTCTTTATCGCTTGGCTCACAGTCACCGGAGGGATGATTGTGAGCGATGACCACACTTGCCGCACGATCAACGAGTGGATCCGCAAAGACCTCTCTAGGATGCGCAAGTACGGTGTCGAGCGTGCCTATCGTAACTGTGCGCTGAGCGATAAGACGTTGACCGCCATCAAGCGATAAACATATGAAGTACTCCTGTTGTCGGCCTCTCAGCTCAGCCAGCCGCCCCAGATAATCCTGCAATGTGTGTAAAGGGAGCGCATCACGAACCAAGTGCCGCCTTGCAAGCTCAAGGCTTGCTAGTATTTTTGATGCCTGTGCAACATTCACTCCTTGTAGCTCCATGAGCTTTTCTATGTTGAGTGATTCAACTCCCGATCGCAGTGTTCTTTGGATTTGACGAGCAATTTGACCGACGCTTACTTGATTGTTACCGCTGCCTATCATTACTTCAAGGAGCTCAAAATCAGACAAATGCGCCGCACCTTTTCGCTGCATTTTCTCGCGTGGACGCTCCAATTGTGGTATTTGTTGCATTGCTCGTAGCTTGGACACGCCATCAGACTAGCAGACGCTCCCTCAAAATAAAAGCGTAATTTTAAGAAAAGCTAGCACTTTTAAAAAAAGCTTGTTTGTGTTATAGTCTTACCTTGATTACAGTATATAAATCTAAAAAGCGAGAGAGTAATGTTTGAGCTTATTAAAAGAGTAAACGACGCACAGAAAAAACCCGCTGTCGTAGATGTCCGCACAGGTGACACGGTTCGCGTCCACCAAAAGATTAAAGAGGGCAACAAAGAGCGTATTCAGATTTTTGAAGGCGTTGTTATTCGCACCGACCGCAAGCAGTCGCACACAAGTCGCATCACTGTGCGCAAGGTGACGAGTGGCGTTGGTGTTGAAAAAGGCTTTATGCTACACAGTCCCCTGGTTGTTAAGATAGAGGTAACTAAGCGCAGTAAAGTGCGACGCAAATACCTCACGTTCTTGCGTGAGCGTAGCGGTAAGAGCGCTCGCTTGAAGGCTCTTAGCTTTGACCGTGAGAAGGTTAACGCAGTTGCCGAGCCTGAGACCAAAGAGACTTCGGAAGCGTAGTCACAAAGCTGTTTACTAATAAAATGCCCGATTGGAAGATCGGGTATTTTATTATATGATGACCAATATGATTGTTGGCGTAGATGAAGTGGGGCGTGGGTGCTGGGCTGGACCGCTTGTAGTTGGGGCGGTTGTTCTGCATGGCCCCACAATAGAAGGGCTTACCGACAGTAAACTTTTAACCCCAAAGCGTCGAACCGAGTTGGCGCGGATTATTCGTTATAACGCCCTAAGTATTGGGATTGGCTGGGTCTCGGCGCCACTTATAGATACCTACGGGCTCACCTGGGCGCTCAAGCGTGCAGCGGAGCAGGCTGTTGCGCAGATTTCTGTTGCTATTGACGAGATAATCATCGACGGCACATTTAACTTCCTGCAAGATGATCGGGTGACGACACTGAAAAAGGCCGATTTATTGGTGCCTAGCGTGTCGGCTGCTTCGATTGTCGCTAAGGTGGCACGCGATGCCTATATGACGCGCGCTGCAAAGGTGTTCCCTCACCACGGGTTTGAGGCTCATGTTGGCTATGGAACACAAGGACATCAGGCGGCTTTAAAAGAGCATGGTCCAACAAAACTTCACCGTATGAGTTTTGCACCATTGAAGGACCCAGTTGCTTACGAGGCGAGAAAAATAGAGCTTACATTAGGGCGACAGGCCGAGGCGAAGGCCGCCACATTCTTAGAGGCCGAAGGCTTTACCATTCTGGAACGAAACTGGCGGACGAAATGGTGTGAGATTGATATTATCGCCAAGAAGGGCAGGAAGATTCATTTTGTCGAGGTGAAGTACCGCCGCACAAATACCGGTGGCGACGGCATAGCCGCAATAACCCCTGCTAAATTACGTCAGATGTCCTTTGCCGCTGAGCTTTGGCTACAGCGCAACAAAAGGTCAAGTGTATGTACGCTGTCTGCTATTAGTTTGAGCGGTGATACTCTAGAGATTGACGCGTGGCTCCCGGCTCTTAATTAGAGCTGGTTCAGAGCATCGATAACGGCTTGTTTTTCCTGCTTGAGCCATTCTGCCCGTGCGGTGATTTCAGTAATGCCCATCTCTATAGTCCGTGCTAGGGCTGGATGTCGACGGTGTGGGGTAAAGAACTGCTCGTACCTTACTAAGTCGTCGTATGATGCAAGGGCGTTCGCGCTGTAGCGTGGGAATACATCATATGACATATCGCCGCTGTATGTGGCTTCAATCCAAGACCATTGCTCGGTGAGCCATTGCCACGCCTGATTGCGACTATGCGCATTTCGCAGCAGATAGGCGAACCAACGCGGTGTATCCTGAGGACGAATAATCTCCTTGCTTGTAAGCAGCTCTAGCAGCTTGGCGTGCACTGCAGGGTCTTTACTTTTTGTAAGCGCGGTGATGATGTCAGATTTAAGATCACCTGCAGAAGTTGTGGTATATATCTTAATAAGATGCTCGACAACCTCTTGCGGGCTTGGGGCAAACTGTACCGCTGCCGTGAGAACCTCGGGGCGTATTTCGGCTGGGATTACGTGCGGATCCTTGTTGTATTGGGCTAATGCCCCTGAAACGATGGTAGGCACTTCTGCATAGAGCAAAGTCGCGATTAACAGCGGCCGAGTAAGCTTGCTATTCTCGTCTTCACCATCCTTGCCGATCCAGCCAAGTTGTTTAAACGGTGGGGTTGCAAGGTCGCCGGCGAGTTTTCTTAGTCTAGTCTCCGCCTCTGGTGAATCCTCGACGCAGCGTTTAATAGTATCGATGGCGGCGCATATAATTTCCCAGACTGCAGCGTCAGTCTCACCACGTAACGCCATGAGCGCCGTAACGATGGTAGTGGTTGGCGTCTGTCGTGCCCGGGCGAGAAGGAGCAGGTTATTTAGTATGCTTAAACGATCGGTGCTCGAGAGTTTGCCTTGCTGTATGAGCTGCATAATATCTGACAGCAAAAGTTCGTCGTAATTAGTGATGAAGTGGGCAACATCGCCACTGTTGAGGATGATGGGCTCTGAGCGATTTATTTTAATTGATGCGGCTTCTGTGCTAAGCATCGTCCTAAGTGACGCCTGGGAGCCGCCTAAAGGTATTGGCCATAACGAAGCATCTGCTTTGGTGGCGCCAATTTGGAATCGTTTCTGCTGGAGCTCAAGCGTGGCGTCGCTGAGGGTGGCTGTGACCACTGGGAAGCCGCTTTGGTCGATCCATGATCGCATAAAGGAGGTGACATCCTGTCCCGAGGCCTCTTTTAAACAGCGCCATAAATCATCGCCAGTTGTATTCTTGTAGCTGTGGCTGGCAAAATACTGCCGTAGCCCAGCCTGAAACGCAGTGTCACCGATATACTCGCGGAGCATTCGCAATATTTTGGCGCCTTTAGCGTAAACAATCGCTGGGTCAAATAGTGTACTTATCTCATCGGGGTGATTGACCTTTGTTTTAATGGCTTGAACGCCAGGGATACAGTCTCGTTGTAGCGCAATGAATGATTCTTTGTTGGTGAATTGTTCCCAGTAGTGCCATTCAGGGAAGAGCGCATCAAGCGCAACATACTCCATGAGCGATGCAAAACTCTCATTTAGCCACAGGTCGTTCCACCACTGCATCGTGACAAGGTTTCCGAACCATTGGTGGCTCAACTCATGGGCGATAACGGTTGCTATGCGGCGTTTTGTGCTGCTGCTGGCATTGTGTTTGTCGACGACAAGCACAACCTCGCGATAGGTGATAAGCCCCCAGTTCTCCATGGCGCCAGCCGAAAAATCTGGTAACGCAATATGGTCAACCTTTGGTAGGGGATATGGCGTGCTGAAGTAGTCATTAAAGAAGTCTATGCTGCGAATTGCGGTATCAAGCGCAAATTCAAGATTCTCTAATGGGTGAACTTTTGTTGCCCAAATATTAACTTCTACACCGCTTTTTGTTTTGCCCTGCAAGCGGTGCAAGTCACCGGTCGCAAAAGCCACAAGATAGGTGCTCATGGGGGGCGTAGTTGCAAACTGTGTAATGAGACCACCGTCAGCTTCTTGCTGTGTAAGGATGGGCATGTTGCCCAAGACTGTAATATCTTTTTCGGTGTGTAACGTTATGGCAAAGGTGGCTTTTGCCTCGGGTTCATCGACACAAGGGAAAACCTCGCGTGCATGGTGACTTTCAAATTGCGTGGCAAGGATTTCCTTTTTGTTCCCATCTTCTTCGTAGTATGAAGGATAGAGACCGTGCATGGTATCGGTAATTTTACCGCTAAAATTAACTTGCACTTTGTGTTGTCCGCTAGTTAATTCATCTTGAGCTAATTGGAGCTCGTCGTTATCTCCAAAGGCATGCGTGACGGGCTTGTCGTCGATTGTCGCGGAAGTTATTGTAAGACCTTTTGCGTGGAGCAGGATATGACGCTGGGCTAGCTGGAGCTCGCCTGTAATGGTGACCGAACCTTCAAATATGCGCTCCTCCCGTCGCAAGTGGAGCGATAGGTCGTAGTGTTGTGGCGCGAATTGTTTGGCGAGTCGAGAAACGGTTTGCATGTAAGCTATTGTAGCCTAAATCATGATTCATTATGCATAAATAGCCTTGCTAAACACACCGCGTCCAGGTATTATGTATGCAGTACATCCGGCCGGCAGGTCGGATTTTTTCATAACGTAATAAGGAGAAATCTATATGGATGGAATTAATGTAAAACAGCTGGCACTTGCGATTCGTACGATCGCCGAAGAAAAGAACCTGCCAGAAAATATTGTTATGGATATTATTGAACAAGCCCTTGCTGCGGCCTGGCGTCGTGACCACGGTGATCGTGAGCAGGAAGTTCGTGCCGAAATGAATGCCAACACTGGAGCGACCAAGGTATTTATTAGCAAAGAAGTTGTTGAAGAAGTTGAAAATAGCGCTACCCAAATCAGCCTTGAAGATGCTAAAAAAATCAAGAGTGATACGCAGCTTGGGGAAACAGTTGAAGAGAGCGAAGAAGCAATTAGCTTTGGCCGTGTTGCCGCTCAGACTGCCAAGCAGGTTGTATTACAGCGCTTGCGTGAGGCTGAACGTGAGGTTGTGCTCGAGGAGTATGCCGATAAAATTGGCACAGTAATCACTGGTACTGTACAGCGAGTCGAGCCACGAGTGGTCCGTGTAGAACTTGGCAAGGCTGCCGGTATTTTGCCTGCGAGCGAGCAAATTCCTGGTGAATACTACGGGGTCGGCACACGTATAAAGGTATATCTAAAAGACGTGGAGCGCGGTAATCGTGGCCCGCAACTTATTTTGAGCCGTGCTAATGAAGCCTTTGTTGAGCACCTCTTCCGCCAGGAAGTGCCTGAAATGGAAAACGGTGCGGTTGAGATTCGTGGTTTGGCGCGCGAAGCTGGCAAGCGTACCAAAATTGCTGTATTCTCAACCGTTCCTGGTGTGGACCCGGTCGGTACTTTCGTCGGTGGCCATGGTACACGTGTCCAGGCTGTTATGAACGAAATCGGTGATCAAGAGAAGATCGACATCGTCACTTTCAGCGAGGACCCTGTTCAGTTTATAACCAATGCCTTAAGCCCTGCGGAAATTCAGTCAATCCAGATTGTTGAAGGTAGCGAAAAGCGAGCTAAGGTATTCGTCGACGAGAGCCAGCAGTCGATTGCTATCGGTCGCGGTGGCCAAAATGTCCGTCTTGCGAGTAAGTTAACAGGTTATGACCTCGACATTGAAACCGCCAAGGTTTCTGCTCCTGAGAAAAAGCCTCGTAAGAATATTGAGGACAGTCTCCTCGACGTTATTGAAGAATCTACGAATAAATAAAAACCCAAAAAAAGTAAATTAGCACTCTTGCATACGGAGTGCTAATTTCATATACTGGGGGTAGCGTTAAACGCAGAACAAACATTTGTTTGGAGGTAGCATAAAAGTATGCCAGAAAGTTTCTCGGATTTTGTTGAACATCTTACTGATAATGCCCGGCTAAGCCTGCAGCATGCAGATGCCATTGCTCGGGGTCTTAACAGTGCATATATTGGTACGGAACATCTTTTATTGGGAGTGTTAAGCCAGGACACCTCCGTTGGTGCAAAACTATTGGCTGATGCTGGCATTACCCTGGACCGCGCACAATTAGCGCTGAATCTGACCCCGAGGACCCTAGTGGTAAGTACAGGCGCAAAAGGCCTGAGCGAAACGGCTAAGCTAACTCTTAAGCTAAGTTGGGACATAGCTCAGGAATTTCACCAAGACCACTGTGGCACGGAACATATTCTCTACAGTATTTTGAGCCAAAAGAATGCGCGAGCAACAGTGCTTCTTCGTGATATGAAGGTGAATATTGATGAGCTCTTGGGTGAAATCGAGGGCTATTTGGGCCGCCAACAAAACGACTTTGATGGACTTAGCGATACCGGTACCAAGGGCGGGCGTACTCGCAAACGTAAGGGTATGCTGGAGGTGTTTGGAACGGATCTCACAGCTCAGGCGCGCGACGGCAAACTTGATGCGGTGATCGGTCGCGATACCCAGATTGAACGCCTTATTACTATATTAACCCGTCGTACCAAGAATAATCCTGTGCTGATTGGTGAGCCTGGTGTAGGTAAAACGGCTATTGTAGAGGGGCTTGCTCAGCGCATTGTCCGTGAGGAAGTGCCTGATCATCTGTTGGATCGTCGCATCGTACAGCTTGATCTTGCTGGCATGATCGCAGGTACAAAATATCGTGGTGAATTCGAAGAGCGCCTTAAAAAGGTAATCGATGAGATTGATGCCGATGACCAGGTCATTGTATTTATTGATGAGCTTCACTTACTGATGGGCGCGGGCGCAGCAGAAGGGGCGCTTGATGCGGCTAATATGCTCAAGCCAGCGCTTGCACGTGGCAAAATTCGTTTGATTGGTGCAACTACACTTGATGAGTATCGGCGTCATGTCGAAAAAGATGCTGCTTTGGATCGCCGTCTGCAGGCGGTTGTTGTACCAGAGCCAAGCTTGCAAGATACCATTGCCATACTTAAGGGGCTTGGCCATTACTACGAGAGCCACCACAATGTTGTACTCAGCGATGAGGTGCTCGAAAATGCCGTACGAATGGCCGATCGGTATGTCAGCGAGCGATTTATGCCCGATAAGGCTATCGATGTCATTGATGAGGCGGCATCGCGAGCGCGTGTACTGCGCAACGCAAAGCAGCCGTCTAAATTGCGCGAATACACTCGCCAAAGTGCAATCTTGAATGAAAAAATGGAGGAGGCAGTTACTGCCGAAGATTACGAGCGAGCAGCGTTGTACAAAACGCGCAGCAGTCAACTCAACGAAAAAATCCAGGAGCTCAAGGAAAGTTTGGCCGATGAAAAGCCACTCAAGCTTACTACCGACGATATCGCTGCTGCAATTGCAACCATGACCGGTATTCCAGTTAAGCGCGTTGTTGCTTCTGAAGCTAAGCTGTTAAAGTCGCTCGAAAAACACCTGTCAAAACAACTTGTTGGCCAGCATGAAGCAATTACCCAGGTGGCTCGGGCGATCCGGCGCAGCCGTTCTGGGATCGCACATCCGCGCCGTCCAATTGGTTCGTTTATATTTATGGGGCCAACTGGGGTAGGTAAGACCGAGCTAGCTCGTGTGCTTGCCCGCGAAGTATTCGGTTCTGAGGACGCGCTTATCAAAATCGACATGAGCGAGTTCGGTGAGCGCCATACCGCTAGCCGCCTCGTTGGTGCACCGGCTGGATACGTGGGGTACGAAGATGGCGGGCAGCTTACCGATAAAATTCGCCGCCAGCCATACAGTGTTGTGTTATTCGACGAAATCGAAAAAGCTCACCCAGATGTCTTCCAGCTACTGTTGCAACTTCTTGAGGATGGTCGCTTAACCGATGCTAAAGGCCGCTCAGTCGACTTTAGCAACACCATTGTTATTCTAACGAGCAATCTTGGCGCTGAGCGCATGTACAAAGAGGCGTCGCTTGGCTTTAGCCCAGACGAAAGTAAAGAGGGTGCCGAAAGATTGCAGCAGGTCCACGCCGAAAATGAAGCTGCCGCCAAAGCCGCTCTGCAGCGTATGATGCGCCCCGAGCTTATTAATCGCTTTGACAGTGTAGTGGTTTTCCGCGCGCTTTCTAAGCCCGAAGTAAGTAAGATCTTCGATATTCAGCTTGATGAGCTTCAGCGTCGACTAATGATCAAGGGTCTTCGCATGGTCGTCACCCCAGCAGCTAAGCGTTTGCTGCTTGATAAAGGTTATGACGCGAAGCATGGAGTTCGTCCGCTCCGACGAGTTATACAAGACCAGCTTGAACATGCAATTGCCGAGGGTGTTCTTAGCGGCGAGTTCAACAAGGGCGATGTTCTAATGGCCGGGGTGACGAAAGGGTCCATAACAGTCGAAGTTAAGCCAGAATAGCTATGAAAAACGGTGGTAAAATCTTACGGTTGCTCCTAAGCTTTGCGATTTTTGGAGTTGCATTATTTGGGTTACTTAACCGCCAATGGATAATTGACCAGGCTACGGTCTGGCAGTTCCAGCCCAGCGAGGAGCTCGTGTCCTTAAGCAAGAATGCTCGCATGTCCGAGGCAGGGCGATTTACATTTTACGCCTCGCAGCCTCGTTTGAGTGACCGAGAGGAGTTCAATACCAAATGCACCCACACCGAATCTGGTACGGTGGTGCTTGGCTGCTACGTTGGGCAGAGAATATTTATTTACGACATCACTGATAAGCGTCTTGAGGGCATTCGTGAGGTAACGGCGGCTCATGAGCTGTTGCATGCTGCCTATGAGCGCCTGTCAGCGACCGATCGCGAATATGTTGTGTCACTACTCCATACTGAGAGTAAGAAGGCTATGGGCCCAGCCTTCCAAAAGCGACTTGACGCGTACAAAGGGGTTAGCGAAGAAGATCGCAACAACGAGTTACACTCTATCTTTGCAACTGAGGCGTCGTCACTCTCGCCGGAGCTGGAAGGGTACTACGCGCGCTACTTTACTGATCGTAAAGCAGTTGTGGGCTTGTTCAAGAAATACGAGAGTGTCATTACTGATCTCCAAGCCTCCCAAGAAGCACTCGTTAAGAGTCTCGACAGCCTTGCAGACAATATCAATAGTGGGGTTAAGCGGTACAATCAAGATAGTCGACAGCTCGCCAATGATATCTCGGCGTTTAATGCAAGAGCTGCACAACGAAATGGCTTTGCAGCCAGCACTGAGTTCAATGCGGCTCGGAGTGAGCTGATCATTAGACAGCAAGAGCTCAGTAGTCGCTACGCAGCCTTGCAACGGCAAATTCAGCAATACCAAGCTAAAAAGCAGCAGCTCGATGCGCTTCAACTTCAAGCTGATAGTCTACGCCGAAGCCTCGATAGCACTTTAGCGCCCGTCCCTTCGGTATAATCTGCTACACTAGGGCGTAGTATGGCAAAATCAAGAACAAAATATGTCTGTCAGCAGTGTGGAGCTGACTATCCTAAGTGGTCGGGGCGTTGCGATAATTGTGGTGCATGGAACAGTCTTATAGAGCAAGCAGCTGAGCTGAGCGGCAAGTCAGCGGTTGCCAAAAGTAGTGGCGTGCCGCTCAAGGCCGAAAGCCTAGCTCAGGTATCGACCGATAAAGTCGTGGCTCGCATTGGCAGTGGCTTCTCGGAGCTCGACGATGTCTTGGGTGGGGGTTTTATGCCAGGTGGCGTGGTGCTCATGGCAGGACAGCCTGGTATGGGGAAGAGCACATTGTTGCTGCAGACTGCTGCCTTTGCGGCACGATCTATCCCTGTGCTTTATGTCAGCGGTGAAGAGTCTGCTGGCCAAATCAAATTGCGCGCTGAACGACTTGGGGCCACAGTTGAGGAGTCGCTCTTGCTTGCCGCCTCTACGAGCGCCGATGATATCGCAGCAACCATTAAGACGGGTCAGCACAGGTTGGTGGTTGTTGATTCCATGCAAACAATGAGCTTGGCTGAGATTGCATCAGCGCCAGGTACCGTCAGTCAAATCACAAATGCCAGTAATGTTATAATTCGTGCCGCGAAAGAGTCGAATACAACGGTGATCTTAGTAGGACACGTTACCAAAGAGGGTAGTATAGCAGGACCAAAGGTTCTAGAGCATCTCGTTGATGTTGTGCTGCAGTTTGAAGGTGACCGCTATGGCGGCTTTAAAGTAGTGCGAGCCGTCAAGAACCGTTACGGTGCAACTAGCGAGGCGGCTATTTTTGAAATGACCGATAAGGGGCTTGCGACAGTCGATAACCCTTCGGCAGCCCTGTTGGCGGAACGCCAAAACGCCGATGGCTCAGTGGTAATGGCGACGCTTGAAGGTAGCCGACCACTGCTTGTTGAGATCCAAGCACTTGTTAATCCGACGCATTTCGGCTATCCTAAACGCACGGCGTCAGGTTTTGACTTAAACCGTCTTAATCTGCTTGTCGCCGTCCTTGAACGACGAACAAAGTTGAACTTATCAGATAAAGATATCTATATTAACGTCGTCGGTGGCTTAAAACTGCAGGATCCAGCAGCGGACCTCGCGGTTTGTATGGCGATTGCATCTGCGGCAGCTGGACGCAAGCTTAGCGACAAGGCTGTTGTGTTTGGCGAAGTTGGCCTTGGTGGCGAAATTCGCAGCACGCATAGCGTAGAGCGTCGTGTAGCCGAGGCCAAAAAATTAGGCTTTTCGTTCGCTATCTCGCCGCCTTCACGACCAGCTTCTCCATTTATTCGAGACGTCAAGGATCTCAGGCAAGCACTCGTCGACTATTTACAAACAACTAACTCATAAAGGAGTATTTATGAATATTTATCAATGGCTGAGCATTAGCCTGCTATTACTAATTGCTGGCGAAACATCTTATCTTTTGCTACGCAGTAAGGCACAGCCTAAGCGTCGTAAGCACGGTAATGCCACGCTTATCGACACCTCTGTGTTGATTGACGGTAGAATTGTTGCAATTGCGCGGGCTGGTTTCGCCGGTTCGGAATTGATTGTGCCTCGCAGCGTGGTTGCTGAACTCCAGCACCTTGCCGATATGGCTGATCACGACAAGCGAACTCGTGCACGGCATGGGCTCGATGTTATACAGGAGCTGCAACAGATGAAGCATATCGATCTTAAAATCTTGCAAGACTCTACGCCTGTCGACGGCGTTGATACGCAATTAATTCGGCTTGCCAAGCGCTACGGAGCGCAGCTGAGCACGATTGACTATAATCTTAATAAGGTCGCGCAGGTAGAGGGCGTTACGGTGCTTAATATAAATGAGCTTGCCCAAGCCTTGCGCATCTCATATCTCCCTGGTGAAAAGGCTGGTATTGAGCTTGTACAGCCAGGCCAAGGAGCGCATCAGGCGGTTGGATATCTTGCCGATGGCACAATGGTCGTGGTAGAGAATGGCCTTCAGTTCCTAGGCAAGGAAGTACAGGTTGAATTTACTAGAAACCTACAGACCCAGGCTGGTCGTATGATGTTTGCTCGCTTAGTCGAAGACCGCTTGCAGTATAAGCAAGCCTCAAAACCTAAGGCTCAGAACCACGGTGCCCAACATCGTCCAGCTCAAGCAGCTCAAGCTCAAGAGCAGCCTCAGCAGCAGAACGCTCCTAAGAAGAAAATGAAAAAGAACGTTGCCCCTGTTAATCAGCAACAACGTCCTATTTCATCTGCCCGTCAAGGCCAGCGCCGCACATCACGTACGGCCGAAGATTCGCTTATATCTCTAGCCAATCGCAAGTAGTAACGTCCTAGTCATCACTTCCGCCTCCGCCCACTACGACCACAAAGCTTTGCGATGAGCCGCCCTCGTACTCGGCGATATCGCGCACAGTAACGGTAATCTGCTGCGTGCCGCTCTTGTCGAATTTATATTCTTTGCTGTAGGTTGAGCCTCGAGCGTTGATTGTAGCAATAACCGTGCCATTTACCTTAATCTCAACGGTTTTGAGTTTGTGAGTGCCCTTATTAACGTCAGTGGTAATTTTGTATAGTCCTGTGGCAATATCGACGGGCTCAACTTCGATTGATGAGACGAATGGCTTCACATCGTTACACTTGTGTAGATCATCCTTCTTTGAGGCATCATAACCACTTGGGGCGATAACTGTTTCGCGCTTTGTGACTGGGTCCATAACCTTTTGAACGGTTAACTCGATACGCGCTGCCTGTGGTGTACAGTTTGTTGCCAGACGCTTCGAAACTTTGTCAAAGGTCATCTTTTGCCCCTTGATGGCTTGATTCTTTTGGTACCACGATGGGAAGATGTCTGCTCGGCCACCTACAGATAGGGTTTGAATACCTGCAGGTCGCTTGAACCAGTCGCCGGGTTTCCAGGTTCCGTCTTTTTGGAAGATCTGGGTATGGATCGGCCCCATTATCTCGTTCACGGTTGGTCCAATAATGCTCGAAAGGGCATTGCTCATTGGTGAGGTATCGTTGTTACCAACCCATATACCTAGAGCGGCACGGGGGCTATAGCTCATCATCCATAGGTCCTTTGAGCTGTCGCCAATGTTAGAGGTACCCGTTTTAGTCGCCGTTTTGACGCCAGGTACGTTTAAGCCGGATGCACCGAAACCAAATGAAGCTGAGCGTGCGGCATCATCGCTAAGAATGTCGCTGAGGATATAAGCGATTTGTGGATCGATAACCTGTTTACCCTCATCTTTCCACTGCTTAATAACATCGCCCTGCGTATTCTTGACCTCTAGAATGCTGGCGGGGGCTTTGTATTCGCCCATGCGTGCAAAGGTAGCAAATGCGTTAGTGTGTTCCACCTGCCGCAGACCGCATCCGCCAATTGCGGCAGCCATTTGTACTTGCTTGTCGACACCTTGCGTACAGTAACTCTTGTCGCCAATGTCATGGATTGTCTGAATCGTGGCATCGCGACCAGTTATATACATTGCTTTTACGGCCGGTACGTTACGCGACTGTGCCAAGCCTCGTCGTATAGGAAGGTCGCCAAGGAATCGATTGTCGAAGTTGTTCAGCACACCCCTATAGATATTGTTTATCGGCTCATCACGCAGAATGCTACCGGCGCCAAAGTTAAGCTGACCGGCTGGCTTTTGCTTAAACAAAGCAGCGAATACTAGCGGCTTAATGCTCGATCCTGGCTGGATGAATGCAGTCGCTGCGTTATCTTGCCCATAGCCAGGGTAGTTGTAGCTGCGGCTGCCTTGCAGGGCAAGAATTTGCCCTGTGGGTGCGTCAACGACCGTTGCGGCGCCGTTGTTAAAGTTTGCACTCTGCGGCAACGAGGAGTTAAAGAGGTTCTTAATGGCGCCTTCAACAACTCTCTGTACGCGCCAGTCAAGGGTTGTCTTGACAGTCAGACCGCCACGCCCAACGGTGGCCTTGCCTAATTCATTTTCGAGTTGACTGCGAACCATCTGCACAAAGTGCGGTGCGCGGATGTCTTTGTACTGGTCGGCTTCAGGGCGAATTTTATCAAGGATATCCACCTTTTTGGCCTCTTCGGCTTGAGCTTTTGTGATATAGCCTTGCTCTGCCATGTTGTCGAGCACTCGGTGTTGTCGCGCTATCAAGTCTTCGTGTCCTGCAACGTTGTATGGGTCGTAGCGGCCGGGTTGCTGCGGGATACTAGCCATCAGAGCGGCCTCAGGCAAAGTTAGATTCTTAGCTGACTTTCCAAAATAGGTTCGGGCACCAGACTCTACGCCATTGCGCCGCCCGCCATATGGCGACTCGTTCATGTACAGGCTCAGGATCTGATCCTTGTTGTACATGCGCTCTACCTCAATGGCGAGAATCGACTCTTTAATCTTGCGAGGTATACCGCCGATACCGCGTAGACCCGCTTCTTCTTCGCTAATAAATACCTGCTTAACAAGCTGCTGGGTGAGCGTAGAGCCACCTTGTGTATCTCCACCGGTTACGTTATTCACGGTAGCACGTATAATACCGGTAAAGCTTACACCGTTGTGCTTGTAAAAGTCGCGGTCCTCAATTGCAACTGTTGCGTCCTTCATGAACTTAGATATATCTTTAGAGTCCACCACAAGGCGATAATCTTTGTCGCCTCGATCTTCCCAGAGTAGTACTCCATTTCGGTCGGTGTAGCGAGTGACAGTTGTTTGAACGCGTTTATTCAGCTCACCTGGACGGATAGCGTCAAGCTCCTGCCGGAAGTAGGCGAATAATGCACCAACGAACAACACAAGAAAAAGCGCTGCGACACCGGCAATCTTAAGCGCCATAAAAGCGCCTTGACGGCTAAACCAATATGCGAAAAACCGTTTGGGGTGCATTCTATAAAAGAATCGTTTTACCGGGTGCTTTGGAAGGCTTGCGAGATACTCGGCTTTTTTACGAGCTCGCGCGTCCTTTTTTGAGCGACGATTCGCCGAAAGATTTGAGTAGACGCTTAAACCGCGCGCACCCCTTTTTGAAGGTTTTTTTATCACCGATGTTACTCCTTGAGCGTTATGCAGCTTTGGTGTTCATTATACCATTTTTGCGCTGGCGTGAAACTAGCTTTATCGCTATAATGTACAGAGGTAATGATCTGTAAACAATAAGGAGAACGCATCCGTGAAACTTTCTGAGGAGCTCCAGTGGCGAGGTTTTGTACACCAAACTACACTGGGCAATATCGCTGAACTTGATACCGAGCCGCGGACTTTTTATTGGGGCGTTGATCCAAGCGCAGATTCTATGCAAGTAGGGAACTTTGCAATTGCTATGATGATTCGCCATTTTATATCTCATGGTCATAAGGCTGTGCTGCTTGTAGGCGGTGCAACCGGTATGATTGGCGACCCAGGTGGCAAAGACGAAGAGCGCCAGCTTAAGCCGATTGAAGAGATCGAGAAGAATAAAGCCGGTATTGTTGCACAGTATAAGCGGGTATTTGGCGATTTACCTTTTACGGTCGTAGATAACTACGAGTGGTTTAAGGATATTAGCTACCTTAACTTCCTTCGTGATGTGGGCAAGCACTTTTCTATGACTCAGCTGCTCGACCGCGACTTCGTACAGTCTCGTATTGGCGAAGGGGGCAGTGGCATTAGCTACGCTGAATTTAGCTACTCCCTTATCCAAGGGTATGACTTCCTGCACTTATTCCGAACACATGGCGTGACGTTGCAAGTGTGCGGGTCTGATCAATGGGGAAATAGTATTTCAGGAGTAGATCTTATCCGTAAAATAGAAGGTGGCGAAGCGCATATCTGGTCTGCGCCACTTGTTATAAATAAGGTAACTGGTAAGAAGTTTGGCAAAACCGAAGGGGGCGCGGTATGGCTTGACGAGCAGAAAACTAGTGTCTTTAGCTTTTACCAGTTCTGGCTTAACGTCGACGATGCAGGGGTTGCGGATTATCTCAAAATTTATACACTACTCACCAAGGGGGAAATAGAGGCGCTACTAAGCGAGAGCCAAGCTGCACCGCACAAGCGTATTGCCCAAAAACGCCTAGCGTTTGAGATAACCAAGCTTGTTCATGGCCAAGCACGTGCGCTAGCGGTCCAGAAGATAACCGACGTGCTGTTTGACGGAGGTTCGTTTGACAGTATGACGACATCGGAGTTGCAGGAGCTCTCGAAAGAGATCCCTTCAACTTCAGAGTCACGGCTTATTCCAGCGCTTGTCGCCACAGGATTGGCCACATCGAATGGCGAGGCGAGGCGCTTATTGCAAAGCGGGGCTATATCAATCAATGGTCAGAAGCTCGTTGAGGATATGACCGTTTCTGGCCCAACCTTGGTTAAAAAGGGCAAGAACACTTTTTGTCTAATTTCCTTTTTGGGATAGCACGCGGGAATGACACAGCAGACACTAGTCGCTGACATTAAAGGCGTAGGACCAGTCACTGCCAAGAAGCTTCACGATGCAGGGGTGTACACGGTGAATGACCTTGTGAATTTTCTGCCACGCAAGTACGAAGATTTCTCGCAGGTGATGTCAATATCGGCACTACGGCCAGGAAAAGTAACGGTCAGTTGTAAGGTTGAAGGTGTTTCGACCCGGCGAGTACGCCGGGGCATGCACCTTACCCAGGCAACGCTAGCCGACGCAACAGGTAAAGTGGCGGCAATTTGGTTCAACCAGCCTTATCGCGCAGCCCAGCTTAAGTCGGGGCAGGAGTTCTTAATGTCGGGCGACTTCTCGCTGCAATACAATAAGTATCAGCTGCTTAACCCCAGTGTCGAGAAAGCCAGTGATCTACCAGTGCAGACAAATCGCATTTTGCCAATATACCGGGAGGTGAAGGGCTTAAAATCGCATACGCTGCGGTCAGTCCTGGCAGAGCTACGCCCGTTCATATCCATGCGCCCAGAAACTCTGCCAGCAGAAATCATTACAGATCAAAAACTTATTTCTTATGCCGATGCCCTTTTGAATTTGCACTTTCCGGAGTCGGCCGAGTTGCTTGCCAAGGCGCGCGAGAGATTCGCATTTGAAGAACTCTTCGAGCTCTTGCTTGCAAGCGTTCTGAATAAGCAAGCCAACAATAGGCTTGAAGGCTGGCATATTCCCTTCAATGAGACGGCCGCAAAAGCCTTTGTGGCGCATTTACCATTTACGCTCACTAATGCCCAGCGGGTTGCTGCGTGGGATGTGTTTAAGAACTTTAATGCAAAGGTGCCCATGAACCGTTTGCTGCAGGGTGATGTGGGATCAGGCAAGACCGTCGTTGCTGGTTTCTCGGCTTTTATGGCGGCCCAGGCTGGATTCCAGTCGGCAATCATGGCTCCGACTGAGATTCTTGCTACGCAACACGCTGCGACGCTGCGAAAGTTATTGCAGCCCCTTGGGATCGAAGTCGGCCTGCTTATTGGCCACATGCCTAAGGCCGCTAAAACCCAGTTGCAGGAGCGCATTGCTAGTGGCGATGTGCAGCTTGTTGTAGGGACACATGCTCTCATCCAAGATGCAGTACAGTACAAACGGCTCGGGTTTGTAGTAATCGATGAGCAACATCGTTTTGGGGTCGAGCAGCGTCAAAAACTGCTCCGTAAAAGCGAGCATATGCCACATCTGCTGGCCATGACCGCGACCCCTATTCCTCGAAGCCTTGCTCTTACGGTGTATGGTGAGCTCGACATATCTATCATTAATGAATTACCTGCTGGTCGCCTGCCAATCCATACCGAGATTTGGTCGCCAAATAGTCGTGAGCAATTGTATGAAAGGATCGACATGCAGCTTCAGGCGGGTCGTCAAGCATATGTCATTTGTTCTTTAATTGACGCAAATCCGGATAATGAGCTCAAGAGTGTTCAGGCTGAATACAAAAAGTTGCGGCATGGGCCCTTTAAGCATCGTAAAATTGGGCTATTGCACGGTCAGCTCAAAGCCGAAGAAAAGGACGCAATCATGCAAGCTTTTGTACGAGCCGAGCTGGATATTCTTGTGAGCACGACTGTCGTAGAGGTGGGTGTGGATGTGCCAAACTCGACAGTTATCCTGATTGAAGATGCCGATCGGTTTGGTTTGGCCCAGCTGCATCAGCTAAGAGGTCGTGTAGGGCGCAGCTCTCATCAAAGCTACTGCTATTTATTGCCGGGCAGTAGTGCTAAGCCTAGCCGCCGTTTGCGGGAGCTCGAGAAGAGTAACGACGGTTTTTACCTCGCCGAGGTAGACCTCGAGCTGCGTGGCCCCGGGGAAATCTATGGTCGAGCACAGCATGGCCAGCTGAACCTGAATGTTGCAACTTTGAGCGACACTAAACTTATCTCCCGGGCACAAAAAGCAGCAACATTGTTCATTGAAAAACAGTTTGATCTGCTACAATATAAGAAATTACAGGCGCAAGTGCGTCATTACCAGCGCCTCACGACGCTCAATTAACACGAAATAATATGTATTCAGGAACAACATTGCGTCATGGGTCCGGTAATATTATCGGAACGCACCAAAAGATAGATCGTGTCGCTCGGCGGCATCTCACTCGTCATTTGCCTAAAGATGTGCATTTTCCGACTATTCGCGAGATTTTGCATTTTGAGGGTAAAAATGGCCCTGATGGCATCAAACGCAAAAGTCCGGCTAAAGATGAGCCCTGGCACTATATTGACCCCACTGATAGTACAGATACTGGGTTGATTGTCCTTATTGAAGAACATTTGGCAAACCTAACGTCTGCCCTTGCCGACGACAACCATGAGCGTGCGTCATTTGAAGCTGCTTGGTTAGCCCACGCAATTGTGGATGGACTGACTCCGGCACATCATTTTCCTCTTGAGGAAAAACTTGCTGAGCTACGAGAAGGCAAAGGTCTAGAAACGCGCACAACGGTGAAAGAGAAATTAGTCTTGCCAGGTAAAACGCCGCGACAACGAGTGAGAAATAACTGGGAATTCTGGGGGGCTAAAGGTGTCATGACAACTCATCTGCTCTTTGAAATAGGTGTGGCGACAACCATCGCACCGCTACGCCTGGAAAGTGGCAGCCCCAATGCCAATGAGCGCATAAGGGTTGAAAATGGTGGTTTCTTGCCGCTATTTCGCGAAGCCGCCCTGCAAATCTATGGCTTAAAGATGTACGAACGCTTTCATAAGCACGGCTGGAGCCGCGACCTAGCCCGCTTAACACGGCAAGAGCTGGCTCCGCTGATTATTAAAACAGTAACGCTAGCCTGGTATGATGCCGCAATTCGGGCAACGCGACGCCGCGAAAGACGACTTGCTCGATGAATGTTAGGGTAATCGCTGGTGAGTATGGCGGACGAAAATTGTCAGCTCCAAACACTAGTCGAACACACCCTATGGGTGAACGTATCCGAGCTTCGCTATTTAATATTATTAATGACGAAATAGAGAATGCGGTCGTGCTGGATGCATTTGCAGGGACGGGCGTGATAGGGTTTGAGGCATTAAGCCGGGGCGCTCAAGCCGTAACTTTCATAGAAAAGGACAGGGTTGCTGCAAAGATAATTGCTGAGAATAGGGAAGTACTCGGCATTGCAAGCCAAAGCGCGTCAATTATACCTGCTACCGTTAGCGCCTGGGACCAGAAATATCCTGAGGCGCAATTTGACATTATTTTTTGCGATCCACCATACCATGACGTGCAGTTTTCCACAGTCTCAAAACTATTTTCCCATTTAAAAACTAACGGGCTTATGGTATTATCACACCCAGGTAGGAGTGAGACACCAACCGGTACTGGAGTTGTTGTGGTGGACAATCGTAGTTACGGAGACGCGGTGCTCACTTTCTACCGCAAGGTGCAAGAATAAATTACTAGCATTTTTGCGGTATTTTTAGTATAGTTGTGTGAGTTCGATATGCGCGAGTGGTGGAATTGGTAGACACGCTAGTCTTAGGAACTAGTGCTTTCGGGCGTGGAGGTTCAAGTCCTCTCTCGCGCACCAGAAATTATTAACTGAAGAGAATCCTGTTAGGGGTTCTTTTTAGTATTAAGCATTGGATAATTGTTCTTTAAGCCATACAATAAAACACACCGAATCATAATAAGGGACAGAAGCCATGAACAAAGATCAACAGCAACAAACTACTCAGCAGCAACCTCCACACACCAACCCGGTAAGCGATAAGGCCGAGGTATTTATGGCGATTCGCCGCGTAACAGCCTGGGTTATGATTATGAGCGCGATTTTATTTGCGCTTATTGGCATTCTGGCGGTTTGGGAGGTACTAGGCAAAAGTGCTGGCGAGGTTCTTGGGCGAGCTTTTTTGAGCCTTGCGATACTTGCATTTGCCTCACTCATCGTAAATGTTGCTTCTCGTGCTGTGATTGGCAAGCAGTAACGCCTAAGCCCCTGATGCTCATGACAGCATGATAGATCTAGCTAGCGTTTGATAATTATGCTATAATTTATTAATTATGGCACGCAAAAAGCATCATTGTCATCTCTAGCTAATTCTTTCATTCAAAAACTATTAATTAGGAGCTTCTATGGGCAGCCTCTCTAGCCAACCGTATAAAGGCACGCGTGACTTCTACCCAGAAGACAAGCGCATTCAAAACTATATATTCTCAACCTGGCGCAAAGTCGTTGAAAGTTTTGGGTATGAAGAGCACGGGGCTCCAATGCTTGAGCCGCTTGAAGTTTATGCTGCAAAAACTGGCCAGGAAATTGTTGCAGAACAGACCTATCAGTTTACGGATCGAGGTGGCCGCTCTGTAGCAATCCGCCCCGAGATGACCCCAAGCGTTAGTCGTATGGTGGCCGCGAGGCGGCAAGAGATCGCGTATCCGGCACGTTGGTACTCGATCGCAAACTATATGCGGTACGAGCGACCGCAACGAGGCCGTGAGCGTGAATTCTGGCAGCTTAATACTGACATATTTGGTGTTGAAACCGTGCGCGCCGAAGCCGAAATTATTATTATGGCCGATGCAATCATGAAAGCATTTGGTGCGACAGACAAAATGTATAACATTAAAATCAATGATCGCAAGTTAATCAATTACATGATGGCTGAGTACCTTGAGCTTGATATTGTGCAGGCGCAACTAATGGTGAAACTCTTTGATCGCAAGGATAAGATTACTCATGAAGATTTTCGTGACCAGGCAGCGGCCATTTTTGAAGAGCACCGAGCGACAACCGGGCTTCGTAAAATCGCAGCTCTTTTAAGCGCGAAAACCATGGCTGAACTGCCAGAAAGTATCCGCTCGTGCAATGCCATTAAAGAAGTGCAAACATTGTTCACCTTGCTCAACGAAGCGGGCATTAAAAATGTTGTCTTTGATATTGGACTCATGCGAGGCTTTGACTATTACACAGGTATCGTCTTTGAGGTGTTCGACAAGCACCCTGACAACCGCCGCGCGATGTTTGGGGGCGGTCGCTATGACGGCCTGGTTGGGCTATTTGGAGTGCCGCCAGTTCCTACGGTAGGGATGGCGCCAGGATATACTATGACCGAGCTCTTCTTGCAGTCACACGATTTACTGCCCGAGCTCTCTTCAACCACCGAAGTTTCAATTATAGTGCTCGATAATGCCCAAGCTGCTGCACATAAGCTTGCCCGCCAGCTGCGCGAAGAGAGTATTAATGTTGAGGTGGATATAACAAGCCGAAAACTGGATAAACAGCTTAAGTCGGCTATTAAAAAGAAGATTCCGTTCCTGGTGTTTGTTGGCGAAAAGGAGGCCGAAGAAGCCGTCTACACCTTTAAGGATGTTAAAACCACTAAAGAGCAACGTCTTGGTTTCGAACGAATTGTAACGAGCGTAAAAGATTATCGAAGAAAGGAAGAAGAGATTGATGAGTAAGCTCGCAAACTTACTTTTAATCTGTTACACTTACAAACTATGAAGCATACTGTTAAAAATTTATCTGACACTAAAGTTGAGGTGACCATCACTCTTGATGCTGCTGAACTTAAAGAGGCTAAGCAAGTCGCCCTTGCAAAGCTTGCCAAGGAAGCAAAAGTACCTGGTTTTCGAGCCGGCAAAGTACCGCCAAGTGTTGCCGAAAAACACCTTTCTCCTATTGCTGTTGAGAATGAAACTATCGAGAACGCTATTAATAAGGCAGTTATCGAGGTCTTTACTTCACAAAAAGTTCAAGCGCTTGATCGTCCACAGGTTGACGTTAAGAAGCTTGTTCCCGGCGAAAGCGTTGAGTTTACCGCTACCACTG
>DASUUR010000065.1:0-14863 GCA_036373975.1 Saccharimonadales bacterium (SeqCode) | reverse complement strand
ATTTGTGAATATTATTTCTGCGTTTAATGAACAGCACGGCATGCGTATTGGGGGTGCAAACGGCACTAAAGTCTCGGGTGGCAAATGGTATAACAATGGCATATCAGGGATAACCCTGGCGGTGGGGAATAGTAATAACCCCGCAAACACTTCAATAGAAAATGCCGACTGCTTTGATAATCGCCCTACGCGAACTCAGGATTACGGAATTTTTATTATGCAGGCTACGAATACGCGGCTTAACAATGTCCGGGCGCTCGATGCCGAGAACGAGGTTGCGGGTATCAATAATGCCGGCACAGGAACAATGGTACTGCAGGCACAAGGAACAGATCTTCGGTTTAACGGCAAGCTAACAAATGTCGTTAACCCTACGGTAGCCCAAGATGTCGCAACCAAAGCCTATGTCGATAGCGCTATCGCAGCAGCGTTGGGGTAGATCTGTTACAATATGGCAATGGAACAAGCTAAAACACTCCTCGCTAACTACCAGCCTTCGGCTGAAGCCATTGCATTACTGAAAGAAGTACCTACGCTTCTTCTTGTGGGTATCTCTGGAGCTGGCAAGGACACTGTTAAGGCGCTACTTATGAAGACTGGCCGGTATCATCATGTGGTCTCGCACACAACGCGCGCAATGCGAAACAACGATGGAGTGAGCGAACAAAATGGTGTGGAGTACCACTTTACCGATATGCCTACTATTATAACCATGCTTAAGAATCACGGCTTTATTGAGGCCAAACAATATGGCAGCAATATTTATGGAACAAGCGTAGGGGAATTTCGCTTGGCAAAAGACGAGGGCAAGATAGCCGTGAGCGACGTAGAAGTGAAAGGGGTGGCTGAGCTTGTTGCCCTGTCGCCAGAGAGCGTGCGTCCAGTGTTCCTGCTGCCCCCTAGCTTTGCAGTGTGGGAAAGCAGGTGGCGGCAGCGCTACGGCAATGACCACGTGTACCATACGCAGGATTACCGCGAACGGGTAGAAGCGGCTATTTTTGAGCTCAAGCATGTACTGCAGAAGCCTTATTACCACCTTGTAATTAACGATGAGCTGGCGGCGACAGTTCGAGTGGTTGATGAAATCGCTCAGAGTGGCGGCCCAACAAATCATAGTGAGCACACCGGTCACATTGAGCGCCTACTGTCAGATATGCGCAGGAGCCTCGATAAGATATAAGATATTTTTAATAAAACTGTAGTCATTTAAGCATAAGCAGATTATAATCAATAACGGTAATGCGCCAAGAGCGCATATTTTTATTTCGTAAACAGTACGGTGGGGTATATGAGCGAAGACTTTTTAGGTGTGGTCAAAAAACGGGAATTTTGGCGCGGCCAACGCTACTTATTTGTGGCGCTCCCGGTGGTGGCAAGCTTTTGGATTTTCCAGATAATGGGGGTGTTGGGCGGGCGCTCCCCGCTCATCGCTTGGATGATAAGCGCAGGTATAGCAGTAGTGATCATGTTTATCATGACGCTCGATGCCCTCAATAACGCACCGCGCCAAGCCCTTTTTGAGCTCCACGGACTACTGCTCCAACTAGGGGTTATCCTTGTGGGGAATGCCGCTGTCGTGACGCTGCAATTGCTGCAAGGGGTACAGTGGCAGCCGCTTGATACGGTTATAGTATGCATGGCAATTAGTGGCGCGCTGGTAGTAATTGCACTGGGAAAATCTCGCAGCCACCCCATAGCATCACCGTGGCCGCGCTGCGGATTGACGCTCAGTTTAAAGTGTTTGCCCCAGCTTTTTCAAGCATGGCCCTTACTGTTTGTGAATGGCGGGCTGCACCTTTTTGCGGTGGTCGCGCTGTTCGCACAAGGGATACTACGATTTTGGCCTGCCGCGAAGGCACGGCGCCAAGCCGAGGGAGCGGTAGCCCAGGAGGCCTTATTTGTCGCAACGGCCGTCGACCTACTGACGATTGTAGTGGTATGCGCTTGTTACGGGGTGGGGGTCGCAGGATGGCTGCGATAACTCTCCACACCGATACCTACAGCCTACCCTCGGTAAAGGTTATAGCGCATAAAAAAAGCCATAGAGTCGCGGTGTTGTGCGATCAAGGTGAGCCAAAGAGCCTGGCTGTGACCATCTTCCCTGTGCGCAAGTCCGCGATCCTCGCAATGCCCGATAGGGACATACGATTAGGCGGACTTATGGGCAAGACGTTTCGGGCACATGGCTTCGCGGTAGATCAAAACCGGCTTTTATTGGTAAGGCGCCCATTGCCGCACTACATTTGTAAGCGCTTGGACGTGCCTCAAGGATCAAAGGGGTACGTTGAAGTGTACGAGTTTTTTGCCGGCCCCCATTGTTACGGGATTGTTATTGAATATGTAAAGGACACGGCAGTATTGCCGCCTCGGCCGGCGAGAGGTAGTCGATTCGTAAGGTGTATTCCGGGGCAGTGGCTGCGGCTTGCTATAACCGAGGCACTCGCATACGCCTACTTAAAACGGAGCCTTTACTACGCACTACATTATTCTGGCACTCTTGACGCATGACTGCTAAAAACGCTATCATGGGAGTATGACTGAGCGCCAGATGCAGATTCTTGCAGCAATAATTGAACAGTACGCCGAAATTGCAGCACCCGTTGGTTCTGTTACCTTGGCAAAACTGTTTAATGTGAGCTCAGCAACAATTAGAACTGAAATGGCACGCCTTGAAGAAATGGGTTTTATCGCACAGCCGCACACTAGTGCTGGGCGTGTTCCTACCGACAAAGGCTACCGCCTATACGTTAATAACCTTACTGTTCAACAGGAGCAGCCACGATTCGATCGCAGTGCGAGAGCGATTGAAGCCCGGGTTGCAAATCATGCTGATAAAGCTGATCATGCTATTCGTAGCGCCGTCGATAGTTTGGTTGAGCTAACTCATAACTTGGGTTTAGCTACTATTGGCGACCAAATGTACATGAGCGGTATTAGCAATTTATTCAGCCAGCCCGAGTTTGCTCGTGGCCAACACGTTCAGGCCGTAGCCTCACTGCTTGACAACCTTGAGCCTTGGCTCCGTGAAGCTGCGCCTAATGAGCCACTGAACGTCTATATAGGCAGCGAGAATCCGATTGGCAAAGCGTCGGGCGCAACACTCATTATTAGCCGCTTCCGCTCACCATACTCGGATCGTAGCTACATTGGGATTTTAGGCCCAACTCGCCAGAGCTATGCTAGAACAATGCAGCTTGTCCGCCATGCAGGCGCCATGCTGGAAGAAGTTTTGTAGGAGATACATGTCAAAGAAACCCACACCCAAAGAACAAGAGCTACAGGAGACGGTCGCGGAGCTAACTAATGATTTACAGCGGCTGCGTGCTGATTTTGAGAACTATCGTAAGCGAGTCGATACCGAGAAGGAGCAAGCCAAGGAGTTCGGTAAGAGCACAGCAATTTTAAAGCTCCTCCCAATTATTGATACTATTGAGCGTGCTGTATTACACGCGCCAAAAGAGCTCCAGGATAATACATGGGCACAAGGGGTCGTAGGTTTAGCAAAGCAGTTAGAGAAAAAGCTCGACACCCTTAACTTAAAACGAATTGAAGCCACGCCGGGAACAATTTTTGATCCGGAATTACATGAGGCAGTACAGTTTGATGATGCAGAAGGTGAGCAGGAAGTTATTGCCGAAGAGCTTCAAGCTGGCTATTTGTACGGTGACACTGTGCTGCGTCATAGCATGGTAAAAGTAACGAGGAAATAGCATGGCACAAGAAGAATTTGTTTATCCACACAGAGATGTGGTGGTTTTTAGGGGGCGAGAATTTCCGGTGCCGGGCTTGCGGCAAGTTTGGGAAGCCGAGGTTGTAGCCCGACAGGCCGAGGCCGAAAATGCCGAAAGAGAGCGAGCCTTCCTGGACCGTTTCCCTCCCACTGGCGTACATTCAGAGGGGTATCGTTTCGCGGCAGTAAATTTAGAGATTATCAGACCTAGTATCCAGGATGTTCAAACGACACATCTCGGACACCTTGAGGTCTTACGTAATCCAGAAACTCGCCACTCGGTACCAACAATATTTACGTACGCACCGGATCAGCAACAGGTCATGCTGGAGCATATTGCCGCCGGTTGGGACCAGCTTGCACGGGGAGCGGTAGTACACCTTGACCTCGCACGGCTTAACGATCGAGTGCCAATGCCAAACTTGGCGGACGTGTCCTCGGGCCTGGCCGAACAATATGATGTTGGTGAAGATACGCTTGTAGTAGTACATGCACCGCATCGACAGTATTGGCAAAGGCTGCTGGCTGATCTACCCACCGAGGGTGATCCCACCCCTGTGGCTATTTTGATTCCTGAAGAGAAATAGTTCAAAAATGATGCAGCCCCACACCGACCTGCGGTGTGGGGCTGTGTGAAGCGCTCAACTAGAGGACGCTCTTAAGGGTGCCGAAGCCACGACGCGTGGCCCAGAGCTGCCCCGTCACTGGCTGCCTCTCCCATTCGCCACTGAAACAATAGAGACCCCCCTTAAGCTCCAGTTCAGACAGGACCACCTGGATCGGGAAGCGCTGATCGGAAGCATGGCTCCACACATCCAAGGTCATCTGATACGGCTCGCTACTGCGCATCGTCTCCAGTGCTTTGCTGAAAGCCTTCAACTGTCCGCTAGGGATAGTGAGTTCCCTTACTGGGACTGATGCGGGCATGTGCTTGTTGCGGTGCTGCTTGAATGCACCCCTGTCCCCCCCGGCAGGACACTTGCCCTCAACCAGGTGGTCCCCCCACGATCCCTCAAAGCAGTACATGCCTTGCTTCAGCTTCACTGTGGTGAGGTTCAGCTTGCCGTCGAACGATTCGATGGCACTGGCAAGGGTGCGCATTTTGAGTGTTACCTCAAGAGGGCGAACGAAAGGCATCTTGCTACTCGCCTCCTCGAAGATCCTCTGCTGACCCTCGTTGATGAACACCTTCTCTACCAAAACCTTGCCCTGCATTACTCTCTCCGTTTCGAATAAGGTGGGATAGGTCAGTAGCACTATAGCATAAAGCAGTGGTTAGCTGTTTGCGAACCGGAGACGGAGGGTAATATGAAACTAGCACTCTTGACACTAGAGTGCTAGTTTCTTATTATTGATATAGACTTAGCAATCCGGGTATAAGATTGCTAAAATGATTAAAAATGAATACATAGTACGGAGGATAAACGATGGGTAAAATTATTGGTATCGACTTAGGGACTACCAACAGCGCCATGGCATACATGGTTGCAGGTAAGCCAGAAGTAATTGCAAATGCCGAAGGCAACCGCACGACACCAAGTGTTGTTGCTATTGGTAAGAATGGCCAGCGACTAGTGGGCCAAGTTGCGCAGCGTCAGCGCGTGACAAATGCTAAGAACACTATTTACGGTGTTAAGCGCTTGATTGGTCGTAAATTTAGCGATCCAGAAGTGCAAAAAGACCACGACATTATGCCCTATGAGATTGTCCATGCCGGCGAGAGCGTACGCGTAAAGATGGGTGATGCAGACTACAGCCCTGAGGAAGTCTCGGCAATGATCCTAAGCAAGATCAAAGCCGATGCTGAAGCGTTTTTGGGCGAGCCAGTTACCGAGGCTGTTATTACGGTTCCTGCCTACTTTGACGATTCGCAGCGCCAGGCCACTAAGGACGCCGGTAAAATCGCAGGCCTTGAGGTAAAGCGTATTATTAACGAACCAACCGCTGCCGCACTTGCCTACGGTCTTGATAAGAAAAAAGAAGAAAAAATCGCCGTATTTGACCTCGGTGGTGGTACATTTGACGTATCGATTCTTGAGCTTGGCGATGGGGTCTTTGAGGTAAAGTCCACCAATGGTGATACACACCTCGGCGGTGAAGACTTTGACAACCGCATTGTGAATCATTTCCTTGATGTTTTTAAGGCCGAGAACGGTGTTGATCTTAAAGGTGACAACGCCGCCATGCAGCGCCTAAAGGACGAAGCCGAGAAAGCCAAAAAGGAGCTCTCCAGCACTAGTGAAACCGAAATCAACTTACCGTTCCTTACCGCCAATGCCGACGGTCCCATGCACTTTGAGTACAAGCTGAGCCGTGCAAAGCTTGAAGAGCTTGTCGCTGACCTAATTGAAAAGACCGCCATTCCTTGCGAAAAGGCATTGAAGGATGCTGGCCTGAGCCCAAGCGATATTGACGAAATTGTGCTTGTTGGTGGTATGACCCGCATGCCAGCGGTAGTTGAAAAAGTTAAGAAGATCTTTGGCAAAGAGCCACTTAAGGGCGTAAACCCTGACGAAGTTGTGGCAATTGGTGCTGCAATCCAGGGTGGTGTACTTGCTGGCGATGTTAAGGATGTATTGCTGCTCGACGTTACGCCGCTAAGCCTTGGTATTGAAACCATGGGTGGGGTGACTACCAAGCTGATCGACCGTAACACCACTATCCCAACCAGCAAGTCAGAAGTGTTTTCAACCGCTGCCGACAATCAGCCTCAGGTAGAGATCCATGTACTGCAGGGTGAGCGTGAAATGGCGAGTGATAACAAATCACTGGGTAAGTTCACACTTGAAGGAATTGCACCTGCGCCTCGTGGCGTGCCACAGATCGAAGTAGCCTTTAATATTGACGCTAACGGTATTCTGAACGTAACCGCTAAAGACAAGGGCACTGGTAAAGAGCAAAGCATTACTATCCAGAACAGCGGCAATCTTAGCAAAGAGGACATCGAGAAAGCTCAAAAAGAAGCCGAAGCTCACGCCGATGAAGATAAGAAAAAGCGTGAAGCTGTTGAGGCACGCAACACCCTGGAGAACGCGATTTATCAGGCAGAAAAGATGCCAGATGAGTTCAAGGACAAAATCTCTGACGATGACAAAAAGGTGATTGCCGAAGCAGTAGAAGAGGCAAAAAAGCACAAAGACGCTACAGATAGGGACGGGCTCGAAAAGGCTGCCAAGGAATTGCTTGACAAGATCCAGGCAATTGGCGCGAAACTCTACCAGCAGTCGGCCGAAGAGGCAAAAACAGGCACCGAAGATGCCCAGGCCAGCGATAAAAAAGATGGCCCAGTCGAAGGCGAAGTAGTCGACGAAAATAAAAAATAAATTAGGGAGCCCCTCTGCGCATGCAGAGGGGCTTTTTGGTTGGGGCGCGCGGAAACCGGTTCAGCTAGCTACTTCGCGGTTTCGCGGGCAAGCTGCAGGTAGTGTTCGTGCCGATACAGCCACTGCTCGACTGGCTTGTCGGGGTCGGGGCCCGTGTACTCATGCGCCCAGATGCCTGGCGTACGACTCTCGGTAATTATGACGTCAATTCCGCGTAGCTGCTCACCTTGCTTGAGTGTTGCTTTTGCCAGGGCCAGGATGTCCTCCTTGGTGGCGTTCTTGTCGGCAGTGAACCGATGGTTGCTAGCCTGGCCATTGGCTTTCTTGACGCGAGCCCTCAGCTTAATGATTGCCATAGCTGCCTTCTCCCTAGTTGGTCAACGCTACCTACAAAGTATACACAAACAGGGTAAAAAACGCCGCCACGACTAAGCACCCAATTGACTTTTTATTAAAAATATGCTAATATACACAGGTTTTTTAGGTGTGGGCGCAAGGGCTCTTGAGGGTTAAGAAATGGTCGTTATCGGTGACCATTTCCTAGCTTTCAAGTGGAGCTAGAGCAGAACCTTAACATCGAGGTATCCTACCTCATGGTGCCGCTTAGGTGAATACATAAACCAGGCGGAAGTCGTGCCCTTAAGAAAGGTGCGCTAAGTGGGGAGGATGTCGGGCGCCGCCCGATGGCCGGTCGGCCACCCTAACTTAGAGACGTAGTCATGCTGAACAGCACGCTCCCGATCTACGCCCTGCGCGAGCAGATCACCAACACCATTCTGGAGAACCCGGTCACGATCGTCGTGACCGAGACCGGTGCGGGCAAATCTACCCAGATTCCGCAGATGCTCCTCATGAGGGGCTGCCGTGTCGTGGTGACCCAGCCCAAGCGCTTTACCGCCAAGTCGGTGGCGGAGCGTGTAGCCGAAGAGTACGGCACCCCCATCGGGGAGGTCGTTGGCTACAAGGTGGGTACGAGCGAGAAGATGAGTGCAGACACGCGCTGCCTGTTCATCACCAACGGGTTGTCGCAGATGGATGCGTTCACGGGGTCTAACACTCCCGACGTGCTCATCATCGACGAGCTGCACGAGTTCGCCACCGACATGGATGTGCTCCTCGCATGGACGAGAGAGCGGTTCATGGAGGGTGCGAACTTCAAGCTGGTGATCATGAGCGCCACGATTGAGTCGGATCGCCTGAGCGCTTTCTTCGGTGGTGCCCCGATCATCAACGTGCCAGGCCGTCCTTATGAGGTCAAGCAGGTTGCTCCCCAGGGGCGCAACATGGTTGAAAACGCCGCGCTGTACCTCAAGCAGGGGCGTGGCGTGCTGGTGTTCCAGCCCGGTAAGGAGGAGATCAGCGAGTTCTGCGCTCAGCTTGAGGCACTCAAGCTCAATGTCGAGATTTTGCCGTTCCACGGCGACATGACCGACGAGGAGCAGGAGAGCTGCCGCGCACAGTACAACCGCCCGGTGTGCATCGTGGCGACCAACGGCGCGCAGACAGGCGCCACCTTCCCAAATGTCTCCGTTGTCATCGACAGTGGCATGGAGCGCCGCGAGGAGGTGGTGAATGGCATCTCGGGCCTGTACCTCAGGCCGATTTCGCTGGTGGACGCCAAGCAGCGGATGGGCCGGGTGGGACGCACCGAACCGGGCATCTACGTTGATTGGTGCCTTAACGTTGAGCGGCCGGAGTTTCCGGTTGCTGAATTGTTGCGGGTGCGGCTCACCTCGTCCACGCTTCGTCTCGCCGTCAAGGGCATCGACATCGAGCGGTTGAAGTTTTTCCACCAGCCCGATGCATCCGAGATCCTTGCAGCCAAGCAAGCCCTCAACGGGCTGGGCTGCCTGGACAAGCATGGTCGTGTGACCCAGATTGGTCGTCGAGTGGCCAAGTTGCCACTCGATGTCGAATACGGGCGCATGGTTGTGGCGGCCGATGAGCTGGGCGTCCTGGACGACGTAGTTACGATCGCCGCCATCCTCAACAAGGGTGGTGTGATCGCACGAGTCTGCGACAGGCACAAGGGAACACGGGGGAATGTTTGCCGATGCGGGCGTCAGCTCGCCGGAGGCGAAGATGAGTCCGACCCGATCGCTCACCTGAACGCCTTCCGTGCTGTTGAGGCGATGATCAATGACCCCAACACGAAGGTGACCAACGCCAAGTTGCGGGAGATGGGCATCTTTGCCAAGCGGGTATGGGAGGTGCGAGGCTGCCGTAAGCACATCATTCGTGCGCTGCGCATGGGCGATGAGCTGGCGTCGAGCGGTGACCGCGGATTGATCATGCAGGCCATCGCGGCGGGCATGATCAACCACCTCCACCGCAATGAGCGCGGTCTGTTCCTGAACGGGAACGACGCCGGGCGCGAGCTGTCCAACGACACGGTGATGCGCGGCATGCCGGCGTGGGTGGTTGGCGAGCCGTACGACCTTGAGATCAAACTCAAGTACGGCTCCGAGGTCAAGCATCTGCTGCGCATGGCAACCCCCGTGGTGCCGGAACAGCTGATGCAGATCGCTCCCCATTTGGTGGAGGTTCGTGAGGGCGTTGAGCCCAGATACGACGCCGAAATCGATGGAGTGATGGCCTTCCGGGTGACGATGTTCGATCGCCAGGTCATCAGCGCAGAGTGGATCGCCAGCCCGGACTGTCCGGAGGCGCCCGAACTGCTGCGCGAGGGTCGCAACGCTCGCCAGTGGGCAAAGTGGGTGGACCGTCCCGAGATTGCCCTGCCGGACCTTTTGGATCCGGCGGTGGAAATTCCAGGGGTTGCCCGTCACACCTACGGCAACGACGCCGTGACGGGTGAGCCGCTGGTGGCCTACGGAGTGGTGGTGAGGAACCTGCGCCAGGAGGAAGCAGACTCTCTCTTGGAGATTCTGTGGACTCAGAGCGCCGAGGAGGCCGAGGAGGCAAGGCAGCAAACGCTTGCAAGTCTGCCCTCTCTTGTCCGGCTCGCTGGCCACCAGGCTGTGTGGGCTGAGAGGGCTCGATGCAGGCAGGAGCGAGAAGCTGCTGCAGCGCCTCTGGTCCAGGAAGCGGTCGCTCTGTACAGCAGGGCTGCTAGCTTGCTGGAGGACCAGGACCTCAGGATGCGTCTCTACCACGCGACGCGTTTCATGGTCGGTTATGACGCAGCAGAGACTGCTGCGTGGATGACTGCCGCTGATCTGGCGATCGTCGAGGCAGGAGCGGCGCTTCGTGAGGCCGAAAAGCAGCGTGACAGCCTGCGCGCAGAGGCACTGTCTCTGCGTGACAAGGTGAACGGTCTGCTGGTCCAGCACAAGGACTCGTTGGGAGTGTTCCTCTACGACGAGTTGGCGAAGCTGGACATCGATGACGACCTGCTGCCGTCAAAGCTCGCCAACCTTCGGGAGTGGGTGGAGACGGCCAAGGGAGTCATCGCAAGCGCAGGGAAGCGGGTGCTCGGTGTGAGCCCTGTACTCCCTGCTGAAGTTGAGATGGACGCCCTCGCCGACATGAAGGCGACGTTGGCCGGACGCTTCAACGTCAACAAGTAGCTCTTCGGAACTGCTTGTGGGGTCGGCTGTGTGCGAAAGCACACGGTCGGCCCCATTTTTAATGCTTGCAAATTAGCACTCTTGAATATTGAGTGCCAGTTTATTATCATAGAAGTAGATGAGTAAACGTGATTATTACGATATTTTGGGAGTTTCTAAATCCGCCTCGCCTGATGAGATCAAGAAGGCGTTTCGTAAGCTTGCCGTAAAGCATCACCCCGACAAAGAGGGTGGTGATGAAACCAAGTTTAAAGAAGCAAACGAAGCCTACGAGGTATTAAAAGACCCCTCAAAACGGCAGCGCTATGACCAGTTTGGTCATGCCGGCGTGGGCGGCAATGGTGGTGGAGGTGGAAATCCCTTTGAGGGATTTCAGGGTTTTGGTGGTAATGGCCAAGGCACCCACTTTGATTTTGGCGATTTAGGTCTTGGTGATATTTTTGGCAGCTTCTTTGGTGGCGGCCGTCAACAACAGCGAGGCCCTGAGCGTGGACGTGATGTCGAAACCGAGGTGACGCTGACCTTTGAGGAGTCAATATTTGGCACCGAAAAAACACTGGCTATAGCACTCGAAGATACCTGCTCGCACTGCAAAGGTACTACTGTTGAGCCTGGTCACGACTTTAAAACCTGCCCAACTTGTAAGGGTGCCGGCCAGGAAATGCGTTTAATGAATACGATTTTTGGGCAGATCCAACAAGCAACTATTTGCTCTACATGTAGGGGCCGCGGCAAAGTCCCGCAGAAAGAGTGTTCGGTGTGCCGAGGTAAGGGTACTGAGCGGCGCAAACAGGACATACGGCTTAAAGTTCCAGCAGGGATAGACGACGGCGCGACAATTCGCTTGCGCGAGCGAGGTGAGGCTGTTGCAAATGGCGCAAAGGGTGATTTATATGTACATGTCCGCGTGAAGCCGCACAAACGATTTATGCGCGAGGGTGATTTAATCTTGAGTGATGAGCATGTTGGTATGGTTGATGCTGCATTGGGTACTGAGATCGAAGTGGACACTGTTGATGGGCCGCTGACTATGAAAATCCCAGCCGGTACGCAAAGTGGCACTGATTTTAAACTCTCTGAACACGGCGTGCCGCACCTGCAAAGTGGCGGCCGCGGTGCGCATATTGTCACAGTACATGTTGATACGCCGACCAAGCTGTCTAAAAAGCAGAAAGAGCTGTTAGAGGAGTTCCGCTCTTCTAACAAAAAACGAAGCCTTTTCTAATGGGCGAACGTATCGCAACGATTTATTACGGCAACGAAACTCGTAATGGTAAGTCAAAGTGGGTGCAAGATACTATGCTGCCTGACCGGGAGGGCTTGGCGTGGCACCTGCAAGATTACGACATTGATTTAGCTTTGGCAATTCCAAATGCCGCTGACGGGTTTGACCGTGTGTGGCGGCCGGAATTTGATCCTAGCGGTAGCCTAACTGGCGGGCAGGTCGAGCAGGTGACAGCCCTAGGATTGGGTGCGGTGATTCTTGATCGGCATTCAAATGGCTATGGCACAAAACATCTCGAGTCGCCAGCACCAAGAGTGAATGAGACGGCCGTGCAGGTGTTTGGGGCTGACAAATATGCGGCATACACCGAGATCCACGGGCAATTGCCAGAGGCGATTCCAACATATCTTTTGGCGAACATCGATGCTGCCCTAGACGATATTCAAGACGGGCCTTTTATTGCAAAGCCAATTACGGGCTCCATGGGCCGAGGTATCCATAGCTTTGCATCCAAGGCGGCTCTAGTTGAGTGGGCGACAGCTCTTACTAAAGTAGAACGCGAAGCATATATCCTTCAGCCCAAATATGATTTTACTGGCCCGCTTGCACGGGTACGACCGTATACTTATCAGGATGCCATAAGGACGAGTGAGCTAAACAAATCGGACTTGTCTAAAGAGGTTCGGGTGTATACTTTCCATAATCCGCACACAGGTGCAATGGAGTTCTCGGCCGTACCGCGGTGCACGACGCCCTCAGCCACTAACAGGAGAGCCGAAGATCATTGGTTTTTCGCTGACCAAGAGCCCTTGCTTGAGCGCCTAGCACGGCCAGCCGGCGAAACAGCGTACTTTTTGGCGCGCGCGGCGGGCGTGGTGGCTGTGTATATTTCGGTGGACTTTGGATATGGCGCCAGGGGCGATGAAGCCCCAGACTGGCGACTTATCGAGGCGAACACACGGTTTCCCTATTTGCTAGGCCCCGATAAACACCCAGAACTAAGTGCGCACATTCGCGACCAATTTGCACGTCATGTCAATAGGGTTATTGAGACTGCTGCATAAAATTTCGCAAGGCGCAAGTTATATAGTAGAATGTATGCACTATGTCAAGCAGCCCTGCGCAAAGACTGGTTATAGCGGAAGCCCGACGTCGCAAATGGGGTGTACGCGAAGTTGGTTCTGGCAAGGAGGTGGCGATCATCACTAATACCCTGGGGAAAAGCTTACTCTTTAAGGGCGGCCGCCCGCCGCACACGAGTGCTAACGGGCTAGCAATTGCGCATCGCAAGCGTTTGAGCATTGAGTTTATTGAACACCTAGGCTTTCGTATGTTGCCATATAGTACATACACCGACCATGCCAAGGCCATGGAGTTCCTTGCGAACCACCACACAATTGTCGTAAAACCCGATGATGCCGAGAGGGGCTCAGGGGTGACGGTGGAGGTGGCTTCAGAAGCCGCTTTGCGAGCAGCGATTAAGAAGGCGCGTGCTGTTTCTGACGAGGTGATACTGCAGAAATTCTGCACGGGCCGTCACTACCGACTACTAGCAGTTATGGGCCAGATAGTGGCCGCGGCAGAGCGAAAGCCGCCATGTGTTGTGGGCGATGGTCGATCCACGGTGCTGGAATTGGTCACGAAAGAAAACCAGAATCCTTTAAGGAAAGGCGATAGCGCACCGTTAGCAGAGATGGACGTTGCAAAGGTAGCCTCATATTTGGGCAAGCACGCTAACGAAATACCTGCATCAGGGGAAAGTCGTACGGTACTACCCTTTGCAAATCTTAGCAGTGGCGGGGAATCACTAGATGTCACCGACCGAGTGCATCGATCATATAAGGATGCAGCAAAGCGTATTTGTGAGAGTTTAGGCCTGTTTACCTGCGGTATAGATATAATTACCGATGATATCGGCGCTGCATACGATAAGATATTGCCAATAATTGAGATCAACTCCAAGCCTGGTTATCGCTTGCATCACTTCCCAACACAGGGTGGCCCTGCTCGTAATGTGGCAGCAATGGTGTTAGACGCAGCCTTTAACGAATAGTATACTGAGAGTCCAGCTAAACCGTAGCCCAGCATATTGACATATAGTGCTAATTGTTATAGTTTAGACAGAGTGTTTAACATAAAAGTAACAGCAGAAGAGGTAGTCTTTTATGTCTTGGCTTGATAGCGTTATCTCCTATGATCGTAAGCGCCAGATTGGTGCTATTTATGATGATCAATCTGTATTTATTCATCTTTCAAAATACTTTGACGACTTAAAGCTCGTATCGTCTAGTGATAGTGCTTGGTTGAAGGATTTTGGGCTATATGATTTGCATATCGGTCTCGATACGGATCGTAATGTGTTATCCCACCAGTTCAAGATGGCCTCGTCACTCCAATTCGCAGAGATAGTTAAGACTATGCCTCGGCGCAAGTTTGTGCTGTATAGCCCGCTTGACCCGCCCTATCCGGTCAACCCGCTAATTTATGTTATGAACTCACCAACCATTGCGCACGCCTATGAGCACAAACGCTACTTCCGCGATGAATTTGCTGATGTCATAAATTTGCCCGACCATGTGGTGCGACGCCTTGATGAGCTAAATAGTGAATCATATGCCGAGCTTTCGGCTATGTTCGGTGAAAAGTTCGTCATGCAAGAGGTGGAGTCGTCTGGGTCAAAAGGGACTTTTATTGTAAAAAACCTACCTCAATTTGAAAAAGCTGTCGGCAACCTTAAGAATATTTCCTACAGCGGTACGGTAGTGATCTCGAAGTTTATCGAAGGCGCCACTTATAGCGTGCAGGTATGTGTGACCAAATACGGTATTTTTACGGGCGGCCTGCAAAAACAGTTAGTTGATAGCCAGTATCTCTGTAATCTTGATTTACCAGATGTCTCAAAATGGTGTGGCGGTGAATTGGGTGGCGTATATCCTGAAATCTTAAAGCACCGTACTCAGGAAATCGCTACAGTAGTAGGTTCGGAGCTGGCGAGCCATGGATACCGAGGTATTTTTGGTATCGATCTTATTATCACCCCTGATAACGAGGTATT
>DASUUR010000064.1:0-25393 GCA_036373975.1 Saccharimonadales bacterium (SeqCode) | reverse complement strand
GTTCCCCCGGTATCGATAGCAATTAACATAGTGTCAGTGTAGCACGATGGAGGATTGTGATAAAATAATACAGATGCATGAAACTGAGCAATCGCCAGAGTCTCCTAAGCGTCACATTCTGCTTTTTATCGGAGTGACGATTATTTTGACGTTGGCGTTGTTCGCGGGACTGCACTTTTTTCAGCAACGTTCGAATAGGGCACCGGCAAGTGGAGATCCTCAGCCAACTGTTAATGAGCCGGCTAAACCCGATGAAAAGGCACCGCAACCGGTGCGCGAGCAAGAAAAAGCGCCTCAAGCCGCAAAACCTGATAATAATCCAACCCCCACAGCACCTAAGCCGCAACAAATCGCGGCCACAGGAGCCGCCGAGTCGCTTGTTGTTATTCCGGCAATTCTGATTATCGCGTATGTCGGGAATGAATATCGTCGATCAAGAGCTGCCCTTACGCGTGCAGCCATGCACGAAGTCACAACTCTTTGACTTCAGATTGAAAACAGCGTACAATAGAGGTAATCTCTGAAGGTTTTTGTGTGCCTTCAAAGAAAATACACTCTAAGGAAGGAGTCTTGAAAAAGACTATGGCAAAAGCCGCAATAACAATGGACGATCTCTTAAAAGATGAGAGCGTCAAACAACTCACGATTGGTGAAGTAGTTGAAGGGAAAGTACTTTCGTTGCGAAAGCACGAAGCACTCATTGATTTGGGTCCGCTTGGTGTAGGATTTGTTCCGCGTCGCGAAATTGGTTTCTCTCGCAATCTCACAGAAGGGGATGAAGTTACCGCAAGCGTAGTTGATACTGAGCTTGATAATGGCTACTCACTTCTGTCATTGCGTAAAGCTGCGAAAGACCGTGGCTGGGATGAAGTTACTCGCATTATCGAGGCTGGTGAAGCAATCGACGTTACCCCTTACGATGCAAACCGCGGTGGTTTGTTGATTGAGTTCGAGGGTGTCCGTGGTTTCCTACCTGTCAGTCAGCTGAGTGCTGAGCACTACCCTCGTGTGGGGGGCGCAGATAAGGACGAAATTCTCCAACGCCTGAACTCACTAGTTGGCAAGGCGATCAAGGTTCGTATTCTTGATGCCGACCGAAAAGCGAACAAACTAATCTTTAGCGAAAAAGAAGCAATCAAAGAAGGCTTAGCTGAGCGTTTTGAAAAGCTAAGTATTGGCGATACTGTAACTGGTGTTGCAACAGGTGTGGTGGACTTTGGCGTATTTGTTAATGTCGCCGGTATCGAAGGCCTAGTGCACATTAGCGAGATCAGCTGGGAACGTGTCAACAATCCAAGCGACTACGTAAAGGTAGGCCAAACTATCGAAGCAAAAATTATTGCCATCGATAAAGACCGCCTAAGTTTAAGCATGAAGCAGCTTACCGAAGATCCTTGGCTCAAAGAAGTCGAACAGTTCAAGAAGGGCGATGAAGTTGAAGGTACTGTCACGCGCATCACTCCTTTTGGAGCTTTCGTGCAGATCAGCCCCGCTGTTGAAGCCCTCGTTCACATTAGCGAGCTTGGGAGCGGCGATGATGCTGACCCAGAAAAGATCTTCAAGCTGAACGAGCGCAAGCCGTTCCGTGTTTTAGATATCGACAAAGAAAATCGTAAGATTTCACTTAGTCTTACAGACAAGAAATAACGTGAGCACTCACTAACAGCCGTCATATAGGGGCGGCAGAAAGGAGCTTTCGATCCATTATGGCCGAGAAAGTTATTGCCGTCCCAAATATGATTACTGTAGGCGAGCTTGCTGAAATGCTCGCTCTGCCAGTGACGACACTTATTGGAGAGCTGTTTAAGAACGGCATTGCTGCAACCGTTAACCAGCGAATTGATTTTGAAACGGCTCAGATTATTGTTGATGAGCTTGGACTAGCCGTCACACTCGAGAAAAAGACTATAGACGAAAGTCCGGTCAAAGCCACCCGTGAGTTGACAGAAAAGGCAGTGGCTCGACCTCCAATAGTTGCGGTTATGGGTCACGTCGACCATGGTAAAACCTCTCTTCTTGATGCTATTTTAAAAATGAAGGTAGCAAGCGGTGAGGCAGGTGGCATTACCCAACATATTAGCGCCTACCAGACGGTGCGCAATGGGCGCTCGATAACCCTTTTAGACACACCTGGACATGAGGCTTTCAGCGCGCTCCGTCAGCACGGCGCAGCATTAACTGATGTGGTTGTTATTGTGGTAGCTGCCGATGATGGCGTAAAGCCCCAAACGATCGAGGCGATAAAATTTGCACAGGCTGCAAATGCAAAATTAGTGGTTGCAATCAATAAAATCGACAAAGAGACTGCTGATGTTGCTCGCGTAAAAGCGCAGCTGGCAAGCGAGCATAACCTGAACCCCGAAGAATGGGGGGGCGACACAGTTATGGTTGAGGTGAGCGCAAAGACGGGGCAGAATATTGACAAACTCTTAGACATGGTACTGCTTGTTGCTGATATCGAGGACTTACGTGCTGAAGTTGATGTGCCTGCCGAAGGCTTAGTAATTGAATCGCATATGGAACAAGGCCGAGGCCCAGTGGTAAGTGTGTTGGTTGAACACGGAATACTGAAGCAAGGTACCTTCTTGGTGGCGGGAGGTTCGTATGGCAAAGTGCGTACGCTACTTGATTTTACAGAGAAGCCCGCAAAAGAGGCGGGCCCGTCTACGCCCGCTATTGTTACAGGCTTCAAGGAATTGCCTCACTTTGGAGATCGCTTTAGGGTTGTTGCGAATGAAAAAGTTGCTCGTACTGAAGTAACCAAGTATCGCACCGAAACCGAAAAGAATGCAGCAAGCACTAACGTTACAAGCGCTGACCTCTTGAAGCTGATGAGCAAGAAACAACAATCGCAAGATATTAATGTTATCGTTCGCGCCGATGTGCAAGGCTCCCTGACCTCTGTTAGTGATAGCCTGAGATTACTCGAGAACGACGAGATCAGTGTGAATATAATTAGTTTTGGCGTCGGCAATATCACTGAGAACGATATACGTCATGCCGCAACGAGCAATGCCATTGTGTATGGCTTTAATGTGCAGCTACCACCGGCGGTAAAGCGCCTTGCTGCCCGGGACAAGGTGTCTGTTCGGTTATTTAAGGTGATTTACGAGCTGCTTGATGATGTTAGAAGCTCCATGGAGGCACTACTGAGCCCTGAGGTTGTTGAAACGGAAATAGGAGAGCTAAAACTAAAGGCAGTATTTCGTACAGCCAAAGATCTAGTTATTTGTGGTGGTGAGGTGACCCGCGGTAAGGTTGCGCCGGGGCTGCTGGCTCGCGTTAAGAGGGGCGATGAACAGCTTGCAGAAGTTGAGGTTGCACAGGTGCAGCGTCAGCAGCAAGAGGCCAAAGAGGTGTTCGAAGGCGAACTTTGTGGTCTGAGCCTAAAAACAGCGAACAAGCTACTTGTACAAGAGGGCGATACGCTCGAATTCTTTACGCGCGAGCTTGTAAAGCGCACTCTCTAGCTCTTAGCAAAAATGATTGTTTTTTGATGACGATTATGCTTTAATTAAGGCAAAATCAATAAAACAAAAAAACGTTTCCATACGGAAAGGGCACATATGTCGCCAGAACGCAGATCGGGTCCACAACCAGTAGAAACTGAACATCCACGAGTTACTACGGAAGTTGCAAGTGGTGGCCGCCACGCTCAAGGCGCCGAAGGTGGTAAGTCTGTTGATGATATCTTAAATGGACTGCAAGAAGACGCTAAGCAATCTGGCGGCGATATAGCAATAGCTACCGGGGAGCGGGCGGATGTTGCGGACCACATAAGCGTTGAAGAGATTCAGCAGAGATTAGCGACGCAGGAAGCTGAGCGCCAGGGGCGGGCTGACGCGGCGCGTGAAGAGGCGCTCCAGACGGCTGAGTCTGCTGCGGAAACTTCGCCCCGCGATGGTGGTGGGCGCAGGCACAGAGAAGATGGTCAAGAATCAGTCTTTGAAAGATTTAAGGATGCTGGTATCCGTGGTCCAGAGGAGGAACAGAAACCCGTAGCTACTACCACCTCCACACCTCCTACTCCAAAACCGACCCCACCAAAACCCGCTCCACCAAAGTCGAGCACGGTGCCAAATCCGTCGCAGACTCCACCACGGCCACCTAAAGCTGAAGCTACTGCTCCCGCCCAGCCACCTAAGGCGCCTGAAGCATCAAAGCCGCCCACTTCTCGTGAGCGTGAGAAAACCGCTGAAAGGAAGGTAGAGTCAATTACTGTCGCCTCTATGACAGAGCCAAAGCACGACAAATATATTGGCATGCAGACGTCAAGGGCAAGAGAGAAGCGAGCTGAGCTTGAAAAGCAAGGCATTAATTTAGACGAACGAGACGTAAACGACCCAAATAATGCTGTTAGGTTTGTGAAGAAGTGGGAAGCAAACCCTATAGTACCGCCTGAACAAAAGAAGCCTAACCAAGACGATATTCTAGTTGATAAAGCCCGTGGGCTATTTGTGATAGCCGATGGTATGGGCGGCCATGCCGGTGGGGAGATCGCAAGCCGGATGATTGTCGATACCTTTAAGCGTCCCCAGGCGTATGATAGGTTATCTGTGGATCCTAAATTGGCAGCGACTGAATTGGCGACGAATTTTGATATTGCCCGTGCAAAACTGCGAGACAGTGCAAATCAAGACCCCAATCTTAACGGTATGGGTGCGGCAGTTGTAGCTGCCCAGATAGTCAACGGCAATCAGCTTGTATTTGCCAGCGCCGGTGATGCAATGATTGGGGTATTTAGGCCCAATGCTAACGATGGCAAGGGCAGGTTAGACTGGATTACATCTGAACAATGCAAGGGGAATAAAGTGTACAATGCGGTGAGTACCAACCCCACTAATGGCCGTGAGGTGCATCGCAATAAAAGCCTTGATATGCGCAAAGATGAGACGGGACAAGTGACACTTGAGCCGGGTGACCGCGTGGTAATGGTTTCAGACGGTATTTTGGGCGACTACAAGGGTGAGCGGCTTAGTTTTGCAGAGTACAAAGCGGCACTTGAGCTTAAAGATCCTAAGGATGCGATGCGAAAGCTCTACGTTTCGAGTAAAAAGTACGATGATTCGTCGATAATTATCTTCGACTATGAGGGAACAATGGATGCGTCTGAGGCAGCCAAGAATATGCCTACAGCTCCCGAAGCTCAGGATCGTGGATGGGAAAGCTTGAGCGGTCATGTTGAGTGGCCTACGGATGATGAAGACGAGAAGACACCGTCGCCAATTCCTACTAAGCCGACATCAACACCTCCAACTCCACCGGTTGCTCCCCCTCCGACCGCCAACGAAATAACAGGCGAGATACCACAGCTCATGTCGCCCGAATTATTCAATAAAATTTCCTTACTGCGTGCCGAAAAAGAGGCCGATCTTGATGAAAAGGATATCCTGGAAGGTATCACGGCAGACTTAAAGGGCCTTCTTGTAGACAGCGATGACCCTTCCCAAATTGATCGACTAGTTGACCTTATTGGCCAGCGCAGAATGCAGGAGTCGCTTATGTTTGACATGCTCGCCGATGTGCAAGAAGAAGAGACTGGCCGTCGCAAGCGCAAGATGAGCAAGCTGGTAAGAAACAACTACCACAATAGCATAACGGGCGGCGAGCAATGGGTGTATGACGACGAGGATCCAGACAAAAAGCCCGCGCTAAAGGATCTCCCTAACCTTGACGATAAAATCAAAGATCTCAAAGAAGAGATTATAAAGGGCTACAACCGCAAGTATAAAAGGCAAATGAAAGAGCTATTTGCCGAGCTTGAGACGGTGGGAGTTAACGCCTGGGAGGCGACAGACATTGATGGTCGTGTTAGGCATGAGGCGGAGGAGTTGGCGCGGCAAAGGGGTGACGCGAATACCGACCGTTATGAAGCCAGAATGAAGACGATGCTTGGGTGGGATGAGGAGCGATGGCGCATGAACGCCGAAATGGTTCAGTTGGAAATGCGCAATAATGATATAATCTCACGCGAGTTCAACAATGACATGTATAAGGATATGCTCAGGTCTGATATGAATATCGCACCTAATCCCGCTATTCGGGAAGCCCGATTCCTGAAGTTCATTGTTGATCAGGTAGCTGAAACGGGCGAGCGTACACCGGGCAATGAGGTGGGTTTCGAGCTATCGAGATCTTTGCTTAACACACAAATTGAATACTTCTTGGAACTGAATGGGATACACTACGAGGACGCGCGGTTCCCAGGTCATCAGCGAAGACTAAGGCAGATGGCGCTGGACTTCCTGAGCGCGAAAGAATTAACAGAAACACCTGAGCAGTATCTTGCTCGGCCGCAAGATATAGACGTTGCGAAAATGCGCCGGTATAACACAGAGGCGAGGGGTAATCTGCGCAAGGAAATGAATGTCGCAACGGCACATGCGTTGATGCGTGAACTGTATGACGCGAACCGTTTGGCTGATGAATATGATGCCCAGCAACAGAAGGTAAGGAAGCTTGAGGCTCGGGGGGCTACGATTCCGGGCCAACTAAGATTTGCACGCAACCGGCTTAATAAGCTAGGCCAACGTCTGGCTAAATACAAAACCAAAATGGGTGTTGATAGGTTGACGCATATAACCGAAGGCTAGAACTACTCGTAGGTGAGGTGTATACTGTTAGGAAACGAAGGGGGCAGCGGTGTTTCAATTAGATGATAACTTTTTACAGTCACTTGGATTGGGCGCGATGCCTCAAGAGCATCGTGCTGCCTTTTTGCAACACCTGCGGGAAGAGCTGGAACTTAGAGTAGGCACAAAGCTGGCGGAGGGTATGAGTGACGATAAGCTTGCAGAGTTTGAGGGGATAATTGAGAAGGATCCAGCCAAAATAGAAGCCTGGCTTATGGCTAATGTGCCTCAGTATGCATCGACTCCGGATTTCTTATCAATGTCGCAAGCTGCGAATGGCGACCCTAGCAGGCTGGCCCTGATTAAGGCTGAATATACTGCTACAAAATGGCTTGAGGTAAATAGGCCAAACTACAAAACAGTGGTAGCCGAAACGCTCGAGGCTTTGAAGCAAGAAATTATTGCGAACAAAGATAGCCTACTGGCCTAGTGCATAGCCACGCATAAAGGCGGGGCTGCTCATTCTTTTACCGCTTGGTGCGATGAGCTCGTCGATAATGAGATATTGATTATCTTTGCACTGGACCCCAAGCTCGGTGGTGGGGGAGTTTTTTTGAGTGTGTGCTTTGAGGATTATGCACTCGTGGCCGTAGAGCGATAGACGCGCCTTGGGGAAAAGCAGAAAGGCGCGCACGCGACGCTCACATTCAGAGGCTGTAAGATTATCCGGAGAGAGCTGTCCATCCTGTTTGGTAAGAAGGGGACAGTAGGTAGCAGCGGCACTATCTTGCGGTTTTGGCGGTGTGCCGGAAAGAATATCGGGTAGTGTTGCGAGGAGGAGCTTTGCGCCTTCTTGAGCGAATTTTTTGTACAGGTCTACACCTGTTTCACTGCCGTTAAGTGAGTACTCTTTCTGGGCGTACACCGGGCCGGCATCCATGGCTTTTGTAAGCTGCATGATCGATATACCGGTTGAGGAGTCGCCATGCAAAATGGCGGACTCGATGGGGGAAGGGCCACGATATTTAGGGAGGAGCGACGGGTGAACGTTAATAATCCCGGGGCTGAAGCACTCGATGATTGATGAAGGAATTATTTTACCGTATGAAACTAGTACCCCCACTGGATTCACTAGCCTTTGAAGATTGGGAAGTATCTCTGCGAGTTTCTGAGGCTGCCATACCGGGATACTATGAGCTTCGGCTATGCGCTTAACTGGCGGTGCCGTGAGCGTTCGACCGCGACCACGTTTGCTATCGGGTTTGGTGACGACGGCAGCAATAGAGTAGTCAGCGGCTAGCAATGCCTCAAGACTTGCGGCGCTAAAATCTTCAGTTCCAAAGAATACTATTGTTCTTGATTTCGGTTGCATAATTAAGCTTTTTTAATTCGCCCTTGTCGTTAAGCGTAAAGAAACCTTCGGCACTGTCTTTGATGTGGTCAATGAACATAATGCCGTTGGTATGATCGATCTCGTGCTGGAGTACGCGTGCCAAAAACCCCTTAGCGCGGAGGCGGATCTCGTTGCCTTCTAAGTCGAGGGCTTTTACTCGTACTTCGCTGTGGCGCGGGACAAGGCCGTAAATATTTTTAACGCTCAGGCAACCCTCGTGGTCGTAAATAATATCGCCCTCGTATTTTACGATTTCTGGGTTGATTAAGGTCATGAATTCGCGGTTTTCCTTGTCGTCTAGGTCGCTACGGATAATCACAACTCGTTCCAGGACATCGATTTGTATGGCGGCAAGCGCGGCGCCAATCTCGTAGGGACGGGATGCCTCCCAATCCAGGGTGGCGGCGGTCATCTCGTGTACCAACTCAGTGATCTCAGGAGTAATTACGTGTACACGATGAGACTTCTCCCTTAGGTGTGGGTTTGGGAGGGTAATAATATCGTCTTTTGTCATTTCCTATGTAGTATAGCGAAAAAAAGGGAAGTTTAACAGAGTCAAAGCAGGGTTGTGGGATCTAATTCATACTGCCAATTACCGGCGGGCAAGAAGGAAAGAGCAGCAAGGAGTTCCTTGCGATCATGGCTCTTTATAATTAGCTGCCAACGATAAGTGTCACGGATGCGTTCATAGAAAGCCGGCGCAGGCCCCATAACAGTAATTGCGAGCTGCGAACCCCGGAGAACTTTGGCGAATTCACGAGCATTGCGTACGGCCGCAGCCTCGGTTTTGTAGGCGCAGGTGAGCTTTAGTAGGTAGCAGAATGGCGGAAAGAGCTGCTTGCGGCGCAGAGCGAGTGTTGCCTGGTAGAACTTTTCGTATTGTTGATTAACTCCCGCAAGCACGCTGGGATCTGTTGGCTGAAAGGATTGAACAATTAATGTGCTCAAATTTTCTGTACGCCCGACTCGCCCACGCACCTGAGACAAAAGTTGGAACACCCGCTCACTGGACTGAAAATCAGGCATCGTTAAACCGCTGTCGGCTTGGATAATGCCAACAGTGTGTAAATGGGGGAGATCGAGGCCTTTTGCGATAACCTGTGTCCCGACAATAATATCGATTTGGCCATCGTAGAGCTGTTGATAGAGCTTATCAACAGTAGCGTCAGCCGTTGAGTCGCCGTCAAAGCGCTGAACCTTTGCCTTAGGAAAGAGCGAACGCAGAGCTTCTTCAATAGATTTGGTGCCAACTCCTTTATGTATCACCTCCGCCGCACCACACTGTGGACAAGAGGTAGGCACGCTCTGCGAGTAGTTGCATACATGACAGCGCAGTTGAAAGGCGTCGTTGTGCAGGGTGAGCGGTATAAAACAGCGCGGACAGGCGGCGGTCCAGGCACAGCTCTCGCACAAGGTAGTGGGTGCATTCCCGCGGCGGTTATGGAAAATAAGCGCTTGCTCTTTCTTTTCAAGCGATTGTTGGATCGCTGCGATAAGCTTGTTTGAAATAAAGCGGTGCTTGGTAAAATGCTCCCTTTTCTTCATGTCTACCATGTGTATTTGTGGCTCAAGAGCACCGGTGCGAGCTCGGGCGTTGAGGTGTATGATAGGGCGGCCAGTCTTTTCGGCAAAAAACCGATCGACAATGCTTGGGGTTGCACTCCCGAGGATGAGCTTGGCGTCATGGTAATTTGCCAGGACGCTCGCTGTTCTAAGCGCGGAGTAACGCGGCATTTGTTCTTGCTTGAAGCTTGGCTCGTGGCATTCGTCGACAATAATTAGCCCAAGATTGTGTAAGGGGCTAAAAAGTGCCGACCGTGGCCCAATAACAATCAGCGGCTTGTCGGCAACAAGGCACTGCTCCCAGGTGCTATAACGCTGCGCTTCGGTCATGGTTGAATGAGTAACAAGAACATCAGTAAAGTGCTGGGTAAAGTCAGCGATGAGTTGGGAAGTAAGAGCAATCTCAGGAACCAGCACGATCACTGAACGCTTTTGACTCAGTGTTTGCTTGGCTGCCTCAATGTATACCTGGGTTTTTCCTGAACCCGTTACCCCTTGCAGTAGTAAAGTGCCGCTCTGGGTTGATGCAATCTTAGCCACTGCAGCTTGTTGCTCAGTAGTAAGTACTAGCTTGGATTGGTCACGCATAGGATGTGTAAAACCAGGGGACGCCTTGCGCCGTTTTTTGCCAAGTCCGGCCGGAAGAATGGTCTGCCAGATCGCCGCCTCGTGACTATGATAGAACTTTTGTAGCCATTGAGCTGTCAGCAAAAGAGGCTCTGGCAGGGCGGGTAGATCAAGCACGGAGGAGATTGCCTTGGTGGGGAATGAGGGCTCAGGGCACGAGGCGACCACAACACCGCTTACGAGTTTCTTGCCGACCTCAACCTTAACCAGGGCGCCAATTTTAAGGGGCTGATCGCACTGGTAGGTAAAGGATGAGGTTTGTCGGGCGGCACGGGCAAGCGTTGCGACCATGTAGTAGTACTGCATTATATGTATTATACTGCTAGACTAGATAAGTATGGGAATGTATTTTAAGAATCGCCAAGAGGCCGGTCGGCAATTAGCTGCCGAGTTGATGCAGTATCGTTATGATAACTGTATAGTTGTTGCATTAAGCGATGGGGGCGTACAAGTTGGTGAGCAGATTGCCTCGCAGTTGCATTGTATGCTGACCATGCTGCTTCTTGAGGAGATTGAGGTGCCGGGCGAATCGACCATGTTTGGGAACGTTAACCAAAACGGCGGCTTTACGTACAATGGGGCATTCTCGGCCGGTGAAATCGAATCGTATTATACGGAGTTTCATGGCTATCTCGAGGAGCAGAAACGTGAGAAGTTCCAGCACATTAACCGTCTGCTCGGTGACGGGGGTATATTGAGTAACGAGATGCTCCGGGACCATGTAGTGATACTCGTCGCCGACGGTTTATCGAGTGGTGCCTCGCTTGATGCTGTTGCTGATTTTTTAAAGCCGATTCGCATACAAAGGTTAGTGGTTACCACACCCGTAGCCTCCGTTGAGGCCGTGGATCGCATGCACATCTTGGCTGATGAGCTGCACGTACTTGGTGTGACTGATAATTTTATGAGCATCGACCACTACTACGATGAGAATGATGTACCGAGTCACGAAGAAACTATCGAGAAGATAAATCAAATTATCCTTAACTGGCGATAAGTAATATGTTTATGACTTGCATTAAAGACGTAAAAAATTGTAGAATAAATAGCAACGTGATCTAAAATACGAGGGCCAACATAGCACAATGTTAGATGTAATCATTACTTCTAGGGTAAGACGCAAGATCATCGTGGTCTACGCAAAATACCCAGATTTCCGCACGCACGTGCGCGGCCTTGCTAAGCTCATCAAAGAAGATCCCGGCAACATTCAGCGTGAACTAAAACGACTTGAAAAGCTAGGTTTCTTAATAAGTGAAAAACAAGGTAATACGAAGATTTATTCCACGAACAAAAACTTTGCGATTTTTAAAGAGCTGCAAAGTATCGTGATTAAGTCGCAACAAGCGCAGGCGCAACGTTCCAAACGACAAGCTCCTGAGGCCTAATGGGCCTTCACCCGCTTTTGAGTGAGCTGCTTATTGCTCGTGGTTTTACTACCGCTGAGCAACAAGCAGCTTTCTTGTTGCCGGAATATAATGCAAAGCACGATCCGTTCTTGCTCCCGGACATGCAGGCTGCGGTTGATCGGCTGGTGGAGGCGCGCGAAAAACAAGAACAGATTGTTATTTATGGCGACTATGATATCGATGGGCTAACGGCAACAACCCTGTTGCTTGAGGCGCTCACAGCTTTTGGTTTTGAAAAGGTGCAAACCTTCATTCCGAATCGTTTTGTTGAGGGGTACGGATTAACAACCGAAGCCATTGAGCGCATCGCCGAGATGGGGGCTCAGCTAGTAGTTACGGTGGACTGTGGCAGCTTAAGCCACAAAGAGATCGAGCGAGCTAATGAGCTAGGCATGGCGGTTATAGTTACCGATCATCATAACGTGGCCGAGGTGATGCCCGCTGCTGTTGCGACCATTAACCCTAAAAGGACGGATCATCAGTATCCTTTTATAGATTTGGCTGGAGTCGGCGTGGCGTTTAAGCTTGTCCAGGCTTTACAAATGTACCTAAAGGGATTGCCAGAAGGGCACGAGAAATGGCTGCTTGATCTGGTGGCGCTCGGCACTGTGTGCGATATTGTAACGCTGCAGGGCGAGAACCGTGCAAATGTGTATTGGGGGCTAGAGGTGCTTAAGAAGACGCGTCGGCCGGGTTTGAGAGCGCTAATGGCGGTTTCGGGGGTTAAGCAGTCCGAGGTGAGTGCGCGTTCACTCGGCTTTGGTCTGGGGCCGCGAATGAATGCCGCGGGACGGCTCGATACCGCCCAATTGAGTCTGGATTTACTTACTACGCAAGATCCAGAAGAGGCCTTAGTAATTGCCGAAAAACTTGATGCCATGAATACGGAGCGCCGTAGCGAACAGCAACGGATCTTTATCGAAGCTCAGATCCAGGCCGAAACTTATAAAAACCAGCCCGTACTTGTACTAAGTGATGCGAACTGGTCGCATGGAATTATCGGTATTGTTGCGGCGAAGTTGCTTGAGAAATATAGAAAGCCCACCTTTGTGTTGCAAGAAATGGACGAGATGGCTAAGGGATCGGCACGCAGCTATGGTGATTTTAGCGCTGCTGATGCCATACGTGCCTCAGAAAAACACATTATAAAAGGCGGGGGACACAAGGCTGCAGCAGGCGTGACGCTGCAGGTTGATAAAATTGATGATTTTCGGCGTAGCGTTAATGATTTTTATCATTCCTTGCAGCTCGATAATCAACTCCGTCACCTCGCGCCGATTGGGGATCTGCACCGGGATACACTTGATGCGATTGACGAAGACTTAGTGGCAATGCTAGCGCAACTAGAGCCTTGTGGCCAAGGCAATAGAGAGCCGGTATTCTGCTTCAGCGGTCTCCAAGTGTTACATGTCCGCAAAATGGGTGACAAGGATCAGCATGTAAAGCTACAGCTGCAAGACACAAACCGCCGAGCATTATCGTTCTTAGCCTTTAATGCGCCTGAGCATTTTTTTGCAGAGACAGGGCAAAAAGTAAAGGTGTGGTGTACGCTTGGCTTAAACGAATGGCGCGGCACGCGAGCCGTTGAGGGTCGCCTGCTGGAACTTGAGCAAATTAATTAGTACATATTTTGCTTTTTTACATCTGTTCTGATACAATATGGCTCATATGGTACAAGTTACACGAAAAGACAGCAACGAGGCTAATGAGAACATCTTGCGTCGCTTTAATCGCAAAGTGCTCCAATCTGGCGTACTTTCGGTTGTTAAATCGAAGCAACGTTTTGAAAAAGAAATCTCTAAGAGGGAGCGCCGAGATAAGGCGATTGTTCGCGTAAAGCGTAAAGCAGACAAGCTTATGCGAAATCGTCTTGGCGTGCGTTAATGACTCTAAAGCAACGTTTAGAAAACGATATTAAAGCCGCTCTCTTGGGCGGCGATCGTTTTGCGGCCGAAGTTTTGCGTGGCTTGAAAAGTGTAATTCTGTATGAAGAAGTTGCCTTAAAGCGCCGCGAAGATGGCTTAAACGATGACGAAATTGAGTTACTCTTTGCAAAAGAAGTCAAAAAGCGCGATGAAAGTGCAGAGCTTTTTGAAAGAGGCGGCAATCAGCAAGCAGCAGATAAAGAACGTGCCGAGAAGAAGATCATTCTTGGCTACTTGCCCGAACCTTTGAGCGAACAAGAGCTGCGTGAAAAATTAGCCGCTATCATTACCGAAAAGAAGGCCCAAGGGCCACAACAAATGGGTATGGTGCTCGGGGCGCTTAAAAGCGAATATGGCTCACGAGTAAATGGCGCGCTTGCTGCCAAAATTGCAAAAGAATTATTGTCTTAAAATAAAGGGGAGCTCATGATCATCTTTTTTGGACCGGCGGGCGCAGGGAAAAGTGTGCAAGGCCAAATGCTAGCCGCGCGCCACGATTGGCGCTGGTTAAGCTCAGGCCAGCTTATGCGTGACGCTCACGATACCAAGCTGCTCGAAGAAATGCAATCAGGCGGTCTGGTTGCTACTGAGCGGGTGAACAAAATCATGAGCGAGGCATTACAGCGTGCTAAAAACATCGACCATGTGATTATTGATGGCTTCCCTCGGGAGCTAAGCCAAGCAAAATGGCTTATTGAATCTCAGCCTGAACACGAGCGCTCGATTGGTGTGGTAATTGTGCTCGAAGTGCCGCGTAGCGAGCTGGTGCGCCGCCTGCAGCTGCGGGGTCGAGTTGACGATACACCAGAGGCAATCGAAGAGCGCTTGCGTATATATCGCCAAGAAATGTATCCAATTCTCTCGTACTTTACTGAACAGCAAGTGCATATTGCCCACATTGATGGCACGGGAACTGTTGGCCAGGTGCATGACCGTATTGAGGCGGAGTTAGCAGCGTGCAACCTCGTATAAAAACCGAACAAGAAATAGCGGCAATGCGCATTGGTGGTAAAATACTCGCCACTATTTACCAGGGCCTTCGTGCACAGGTACACGAGGGTGTCACTGAGCGTGATATTGATGCATGGGTTGAGCGTGAAATCAAAGCCTCAGGTGCCACGGCGACCTACAAGGAGCCCAGCGTGCGCTTCCCGGCGGTTATTTGCGTGTCGACCAACGATAAGGTGGTGCATGGCATTCCGACTGATCGCGAATTTCAAAAAGGCGACGTGGCTAGCTTTGACCTAGTAATTACTTATGATGGCATGAAGACTGATGCTGCTTTTACGATGCTTGTTGATGAAGAGCCACGCGGTGATAAAAAACGCCTGATTGATGTTACTCAGCGCAGCCTCTACGATGGCATAAGTATTATTAAAGGGGGCGTTCGTACTGGTGATATTGGGGCGGTTATTCAAAGAACCCTGCTTGCGGGGCGACTAGGCATTGTTCGCGAAATGGTTGGTCACGGTATTGGACACGAAATGCATGAGCCGCCAGATGTACCTAATTATGGTATGTCGGGTACGGGGCATGTTTTGAAGCCGGGTATGGCTATTGCGATTGAACCTATGGCGACTCTTGGCCGTGAAAGAATCAAAACCGACAAAGATGGCTGGACAATCCGCACACGCGATGGCAGCTTGGCCGCACACTTTGAACACACGGTGCTCGTGACTGAGACTGGCTTTGAGATTCTGACCGAGCTCTAATAAAAATTTGCCAGATCCCTGGCATAAGCGCTATACTTTGATGTATGCAGGAACTTTCTCGATATGCGGTTGGCCTCGATATTGGCACGACAACCGTACGATGTATTGTCGGCCACGTTGACGCCGGCGCCCAAACCCCGACCATTATTGGTGTTGGTGTTACCCCAAACGCAGGAATGCGTAAGGGTGTAATTGTTAATCTTGTCCCAACAGCACAAGCAATAGATAAAGCGCTCGAAGAAGCAGAGCGCATGTCTGGCCACCAGATTGATGCGGCAACGTTTAGCGTTAATGGCGCACATATTCTAGGTATGAGTTCACGCGGTGTTGTAGCCGTGGGGACCCAAGGTCACGAGATCAATGAAGATGACTTGATGCGCGTAGAAGAAGCAGCTACAGTTGTGCAACTTCCTGCGAACCGCGAGATCTTAGATGTTGCGCCACGCAGCTACCAGCTTGATAGCCAAGAGAATATTAAGGATCCTCTGGGTATGACTGGTGTGCGACTCGAAGTAGATGCCCATGTTATTACTGCGCTTACACCCCACATGAAGAATTTATCTAAAACCGCCGAGCTCACGCATACACAAGTTAATCGTGCTGTGCCTGCAGGGCTGGCGGCAGCACGCGCTGTGCTCAGCCAGCAGCAAATGGAGAACGGCGTATTACTTATTGATTTAGGCGGTACGACAACCAACATTGCAGTTTACGAAGAAGGTGATTTGCAGCACGTGGCTGTACTCCCGGTTGGCGGAGTTAATATTACCAATGATTTAGCAATTGGGTTAAAGACCGACCTGGATGTTGCAGAGGAGTTGAAACTCAAGCATGCAGTTGCGTTGCCTAGCTTGCGCAAAGCTGGTGAAAGTAAACTGAGTGTAAAGGTGGGGAAAGAAACATACGACTTTCCCGCGAGTGAGGTTGATATGATTGTTGAGGCCCGCCTTGAGGAAATGTTTGAGCACATCAACAAAGAGCTCAAGGGGATTGGCCGTGCTGCAAAACTACCTGGCGGAGTTGTCCTTACGGGCGGCGGTGCTCATTTGCGCGGGGTAAGTGATTTTGCTAAAGAGGCACTACAGCTTGCTGTGCGCGTCGGTCATTCAACTGGCTTTAGCGGTGTAGCCGAAAAAGTAGATGAGCCACAATTTGCGACGGCGCTAGGGCTTATGTTGTTTGATCTAGAGGGTGCAGGCGCACAAGGAAGCCACCATGGCAACACAAAGACCCAACATGCAACTGCCGCAATGAATACAATTGGCAAGAAGATAACAGGGATACTTAACAAGTTTCGTTCATAAAATGTATTCAGCCCGCCATGCTCGGCAGGATTGCATACAAAGTTGGTACATACGCCAAGACGGTGTATACTAAATGTGAACAAAGCGGGGAAGAGGATATTTAGACCATGCCTGAAGTTAAACCAGCAGAGATACAAACATTTGCCACAATTAAAGTTGTTGGTATTGGTGGCGCAGGGTGCGCTGCCGTAAATCGCATGAAAGACGTCGGTCTTCATGGCGTGCAGTTTATTGCGATTAACACTGATGCTCAAGCCTTACACAATTCTAAGGCTGACGTGAAGATCCATATTGGACCTAACACCACACGTGGTCTGGGTGCAGGAGCTGATCCCAAGGTGGGTGAGGCTGCAGCAGAGGAATCTCGCGAAGAAATTAAAGCTGCGCTGCAAGGTGCCGACATGGCCTTTATTACTATCGGTGCGGGTGGTGGTACCGGCTCAGGTGCCGCCCATGTTGTCGCCGAGGTCGCACGTGAGCTCGATATTTTAGTAGTTGGTGTTGCAACCAAGCCATTTAGCTTCGAGGGCGAAAAGCGTCGCCAGAACGCTGATTGGGCGATCGCCAACCTTGGCCGTCAAGTCGATACCTTGATTACAATTCCGAACGATCGCCTATTGCAAACTATCGATCGCCGCACGCCACTTCTTGAAACCTTTAAAATAGCTGATGACGTATTGCGTCAAGGCGTGCAAGGTATTTCGGAGCTTATTACGGAGCATGGACTTATTAACCTCGACTTTGCTGACGTCAAGGCAATTATGAGTAATGCTGGATCGGCACTTATGGGCATCGGCCGTGCTAGTGGCGATGACCGGGCCGTACAGGCCGCCCAGCAGGCTATCGAGTCGCCGCTTATTGAAGTGTCAATCGATGGCGCACGTGGCGTTCTGTTCAATGTTTCAGGTGGCTACGACATGAGCATGAGCGAAATTCAAGAAGCCGCCGAGATAATTACTAGTGCTGTTGCGCCGGATGCCAATATTATCTTTGGTGCGACCTTGAAGCCAGAGATGGAAGACGAGCTAGTGATTACGGTGATTGCAACTGGCTTTGATTCAGCGTATTTCCATGAGCAAGCTGCTAGCCTGGGTGATGAGCCGCAAATAGGAGCGCCTGCAAGCACGCCAGCTCCTGAGCCTCCAACTCAGATCGACGATGCTGATATCGAAAAAATAAATCTAGACATTGATGAACCTGTAAATAACTCTGCATTTACTGACGAAGAAGAAGGCAAAAATATCTGGCAATACGACGACGAAGACACCCCAGCTTTCTTACGCCGGCGCAAAGATCGCAGTCAAGATAAGGAATAGTAAAAACGTTGTAAAACGCTATATGTTGTGCCAAAAATGCTTGCAAAAGCATATATGTGGGGGTACACTTATACATAGCTACACTATATGGGGGTGTAGGGGAGCTTTAACACTACGAAACAAGGAGTTCTAGTACGTGAAATGTCCACACTGCCATGAAACAGACTTGAAGGTTATTGAGTCTCGCGAAGCGGGAGACGGTGACTCGATCCGGCGCCGTCGTGAGTGCTTGGCGTGCCAGTACCGTTTTACCACTTACGAGCGCATTGAACGACCACATTTAGCCGTGGTCAAAAAAGATGGCGTTCGGGAGTTGTTCGATCGCAACAAGTTATTTGCGGCAATCCATCGTTCAGTGGGGAAATTTCTGACTTCTGATGTCGAGATTGAAGAGATTGTGGGTCGTGTTGAAGAGGCGTTGTATGCTCTTAACGAACCAGAAGTCTCTTCGCGGCTCATCGGTGATCATGTGCTTGAAGAGCTATTAAAACGCAACGAAGTTGCTTATGTGCGCTTCGCAAGTGTGTACCGGGAGTTTAAAACGCTCGATGAGTTCGAGTCAATTCTAAACCAGGTACGTCAAAAAGCTCAGAATTCTTAGTAGTAAAAGCAACTTTTGCTAGGGGTAGTAAAAGTCCAAAATAAAAACAACTAACTACTTATTAAGAGAGGGGTAGTCTTATGGCACATACAGTGTCCACACTTTCAGTGTCGCGTTATTTTACAGAGGAGGGCTCTGATCCTTATAATGCGCTTAATTGGGTAAAGCGAGAGTCGAAAATCGTCAACCCAGGCACCGGAAAAGTAGTCTTTGAGCAAAACAATGTTGAGTTTCCAGAGTTTTGGAGCCAAAATGCGATTAATATTGTGGCGCAGAAATATTTTTACGGTACGCCAGGTACAGATACGCGTGAACATAGTCTAAAGCAGTTAATCAATCGCGTTGTGGATACCATTACAAAATACGGCTATGAGCAGGGCTACTTTATCGAAGAAGAAGAGGCAGACACTTTTAATGCCGAACTTAAGTACATCCTCGCTACGCAAAAAGCTGCGTTTAACAGCCCGGTGTGGTTTAATATCGGTACTCCAGACCGCTCACAGCAGGCAAGCGCATGCTTTATCTTGAAAGTAGAAGATACACTTCCCTCAATTCTTAATTGGTACCGTGAAGAAGGTATGATTTTTAAGGGCGGCTCTGGTGCCGGCTTAAATATAAGTGGCTTACGCTCATCGTTTGAGGGTCTGAGCTCAAGCGGTGGTAAGGCATCGGGCCCTGTCAGCTTTATGCGCGGTGCCGATGCTAGTGCCGGGACTATCCAGAGCGGCGGCAAGACGCGTCGTGCTGCTAAAATGGTAATTCTTAATATCGATCACCCAGATGTCGAAGAGTTTATCTGGTGTAAGGCGCGTGAGGAGCGTAAGGCGCGCGTACTGAAAGATGCTGGTTTTGACATGGGGCTAAACGGTAGGGATGCAATCAGCATCCAGTACCAGAACGCTAACAACTCGGTGCGCGTAAATGATGCCTTCATGAAGGCGGTCGAAGCAGATCGGGATTGGGAACTGACCGGTGTTATTGATAAGAAAGTATATAAAACCACTCGGGCTCGCGATCTGTTCCGCCAGATTGCCGAAGCAGCCTGGGAATGCGCCGACCCAGGCATGCAGTTCGATACCACAATCAACGATTGGCACACCACACCCAAAGCCGGCCGTATCAATGGATCGAATCCTTGCTCTGAGTACATGCACCTCGACAATTCGGCGTGTAATCTTGCAAGCTTGAACCTCCTAAAATTCCTGAATGACGATGGCAGTTTTGACGTCGAAGCTTTCAAGCATTCTGTTGAAACGGTTATCTTGGCGCAGGAAATTTTGGTTGGCTACTCAAGCTACCCTACTGAGAGTATCGACAAAAACGCCCGCGCCTACCGTGAACTCGGTATGGGTTACGCTAACCTCGGCGCTATGCTGATGGCTAAGGGTCTACCGTATGATAGCGATGAAGGTCGCGCTGTGGCAGGTGCCGTAACTGCATTGATGAGTGGTCATGCCTATGCAACCAGCGCCAAAGTTGCTCGTCGTGTTGGTACGTTTGCCGGATACAACAAAGATAAAGAAGGCATGAACCGTGTGCTCCGAAAGCACCGTGATGCCGTGCGAGATATCGACGCAACACTAGTTCCCGAAGACTTACTAAGCGGTGCCGCCGGTGCCTGGGAAGAAGCTGTAGAGCTTGGCGCCAAATACGGTGTCCGCAACTCACAGATTAGTGTACTTGCGCCGACTGGTACCATCGGCTTTATGATGGACTGCGATACGACTGGTGTTGAGCCTGACTTCAGCCTGACAAAATTCAAGACTCTTGTTGGCGGTGGTTCAATGGTTATTGTGAACCAAACGATTCCACGCGCGCTTAAAACACTTGGCTACAACAAAGACGAGGCTCATGCGATTGTAGAGTACATCCACGAGAATAACGGCAGTGTGATTGGCGCTCCGCATCTTAAAAAAGAGCACTACGATGTCTTCGCTTGTGCGGTGGGCGAGAACGCGATTCACTACATGGGCCACGTAAAGATGATGGGCGCAGTGCAGCCGTTCATCTCTGGTGCAATCAGCAAAACCGTCAACATGCCAGAGAGCGTGACGGTTGAAGATGTTGAGCAGCTCCACATGGACGCATGGAAGCTTGGTATTAAGGCGATTGCGATTTACCGTGACAACTGTAAGGTTGGCCAGCCGCTTAGCGACAAAAAGGAAGAAAGCAAAGCAGAGCCTGCACCAGCTGCCCCTGCGCAAACTGCTACAGCCGCGATTGAGGCAATAGAACCTAAGGTTGTTCGTGCAGTTATGCGACGCAGTATGCCCCGCGTGCGTAACTCAAAAACCTTCTCGTTTAAAGTTGGCGACGTACATGGTTACTTTACGGTGGGCGAGTACGAAGACGGCACACCTGGCGAATTGTTCCTGCGGGTTGCTAAGATGGGCTCAACGCTTGCTGGCGTAATGGACGCCTTTGCTCGCAGCATAAGCTATGGCCTACAATACGGCGTACCACTCAAGGCGTACGTAAAGGCCATGAGTAACATGAGCTTTGCACCCTTTGGTGTGACGGATGATCCGGAAGTCAAGACCGCGACATCGATTGTTGACTACATATTCCGTCGCTTAGCACATGAATATCTAAACATTGATGATCGTTTAGAGCTTGGTCTGGCATCGCTTGAGGATCTTGAGGCGGAAATGGCCGCCCAGCAGGCTAGTCTGCTTGAAGAGGTTACTCCAAAAGCTGCACCACAGCCGCAGGTAGCTGTGGCTACACCCGCTAAAGTCCAGGCGGCTCAGGTTGAAGTCCCGCTAAAGCACGGGGTGCCGACTCCGGATGTAAATGCGCCACTCTGCAGTAACTGTGGTAATATCACGCAGCGTGCTGGTAGCTGTTATGTCTGTACCAGTTGCGGTACCACAAGCGGCTGCAGCTAAAGTCGCAATAAAATAACAAAATGCCCCTCGTTCGAGGGGTGTTTTGTTATACTGGGTGCAGATAGATAAGGGGAGTCATGCGAACAGTTATTGTCTATAAACCAGTCAGTGATCACGCCAGGGCGGTGTTAGAATTTTTGCGTGATTTCGAGAAGCAAACCGGTAAAAAACTCGACACGATTGACCCTGAAACGCGCGAGGGTGCGGCATTCTGTACGGCCCACGATATACTAGAATACCCGACGGTTATTGCCACAGATAGCAACGGTGTTGTATTGCAGTTGTGGCGCGGCCTTCCATTGCCAACAATTAGCGAGGTAAGTTACTATGCTCAGTAAATGGTGGGATACAAAAAGCACAATCGAAAAGTCAAATTTTGCAATCTTTAGCGTATTATTAGGGGCTGGCATTGTCGGATTGGCGGCAGCATTCATTTTAACGGTAGAGAAATTTCACTTGTTGCAGGACCCGAGTGCAACATTGAGTTGCAGCGTTAACATTGTGCTTAATTGTGCAAGCGTTATGCAAACCTGGCAGGCCTCACTATTCGGGTTTCCAAACTCTCTGATTGGTCTCATGGGTTATGCTGTGGTGATAACTCTTGCAGTCGCGGGGCTGAGCGGAGTAAAGTTCCCTAGGCCATTTATGTTTGCAGCACAAATTGGCTTTGGCCTTGGGCTAATTTTTGCTTACTGGCTATTCTTCCAGAGCGTATTTGTCATCCAGGTGTTATGCCCATGGTGCTTGTTCGTAACAGCCGCGACCACAGTTTTGTTTGATGCGCTATTGCGCTATAACCTACGCGAGAATAACCTGTACCTACCTCCGGGTGCGCACGCCCGGGCGCTGCAATTTCTTGAGAGGGATTACGATAAATTGCTCGTGGCGAGTTGGCTAGTGCTCATGGCCGTAGTGGTATTTGTAAAGTTCGGCGAAGGCCTCTTTGCATAGACACTAAGACATTTTTAGTATATAGTATATAAGTTACTGCGACCACTGTGAGGTGGAGATGAGAGATCACAAGGAACACGTCGTGTCCCTCTACCATCCCGACGATTCGGAGATGCGGAGGTACGCGACAGGGCAATACATAGAGTGGGTGGGTGCTATTGCCCTCCTCGTTCTCTTTGGCGCCGGCATGGTGCCTGTAAGCATGACACTGGCCGAGGACTTCAACGCCGCTCAAGTGTTTGTGTCGTTCTTTGCCGGTGTCGGCATCTTTGTGAGCGCTGGCGTACTGGTCCGGCTCATGATGAAGGGTCTCGAGGCGTCCCGGCAGGAACGCATCAAGGAGGCACGGTCTCAGGGGCGTATCGTTGAGCTGCCGTGCACACTCGTGCAGGTTCTGCAAGATGATGTGCGAGCGGCTTCCTGCACCGACGCCTGTCTTTTTGGGCTGGCGAAGTGGGCAAGCGAGGCCGCGAAAGACCGGCCTGCCGATGTCTCAGCCTGGAGCCAGGACGATCAGAGCGTGTTCTACGGGACCATGATGGACCATCACGAGAGCATGGACTGTCCGGCATCAACGCGCTAACGGCAGTAGCGCCCCCTGAAGTTAGGGTGGCGCTACTGCTTGTGTGACAGCTTGAGTAAATGCACAAAAAAAGCTATACTGCAAAGTAAGTAAATACATTCTGACACGGGTCAGATGAGTGGCTATCACCCACGAAGTAGCGAGAAGAAAGTGCTCCATGCACAAGTAGACCCCGCCGACCAACAGTTCGTTAACTGAAACTAAGCGCCACTAAGAATCACTTCTTTTGGAAACTGGATGGTACCGCCCCAATGGGGTTCCAGTGTCTAGAAGAAGTGATTTTTATTTATTTTTATAAGGAGAAGTGATGGTTGAGCTAGAACGTGAACTGACATTCTTGGCTAAGGCGGTGCCTGAGCACATTTTTGATGCATCCTCAGAAGTTATCGAAGATATCTACGTACCGCAAGAGCTCGAGCACGCCTCGCTGCGTATCCGCCGCAAGGGCGACCAGTACGAGATTACAAAGAAAGAGCCAGTTGATGGCACTGATTCTTCGCGGCAGAATGAACACACTATAAGTTTACGAGGTGATGAATATAGGGCGCTCGCAACTTGCTCTATTAAAATCGCCAAGAAACGTCGTTATTTTTGCGAAATAGATGGCTATAGGGCAGAAGTTGATGTCTTTCTCGATAATCTTGCTGGCCTAATACTTATAGATTTTGAATTTGGTAGTGACGAGGATATGCACCGCTTTACCCCGCCTGACATTTGCTTAGCGGATGTTAGCCAAGAGGCGTTCATTGCAGGTGGCAAGCTTGCCGGCAAGACTTACCAGGATATTGAACAAGAACTGAATACGTATAGTTACCAACGTTTAACAGTAGAAGGAGTAACAGAATGAAGTTTCAAAAAAACACTCGCCGCCGTGCTAAAGAGTACGAAAGAGCGTTGATCCAGCAATGGAAAGAGAATAAGACATTCGAGCGATCCATTGAGAACCGGCCTGCCGATAAATCTTTTGTATTCTACGATGGCCCGCCGTTTCTAACTGGTACACCGCACCATGGCCATTTATTGATTTCTGCTATCAAGGATACTGTGGCTCGTTATCACACGATGAAGGGTGAGCGAGTTGAGCGCCGATGGGGGTGGGATTGTCATGGCCTGCCTGCTGAGGTGTTTGTTGAAAAGGAACTTGGCATCGCCAACAAAAAAGAAATTGGCACCAAAATTAGCATTCACGATTACGTGAAAGCTTGCCGGGCCGCCATGGTGCGCACCGGGACCGAATGGGAAGACACCATTGACCGAATTGGCCGCTGGGTTGAGTTTAAGGGTGCCTACAAGACCATGGATAACGAGTACATGGAATCGGTTTGGTGGGCGTTTAAGGAACTCTACGATAAGGGCAAAATCTATGAAGGCGAAAAAATCCTTATTTATTGCACCAAAGACGCAACTCCTATTAGTAAGTCCGAGGTGGCAATGGAAAATAGCTATCAAATGGACACTGACCCAAGCGTGTTTGTGTACTTCCAGCTCGAAGACAGTGATGAATATGTACTGGCTTGGACCACCACACCATGGACATTACCGGCAAACGTCGCAATCGCGGTTAACAAAGACTTCGACTATTCACTTGTTGCGTACGGCGACAAGAAGTTCTATGTGGCGACCGATGCGCTTGAGCGGGTAATGCAAGACGAAAAGCAGCAGCCTCTTGTCTATACAGTGGCCAAACGTGTAAAAGGTGCCGAACTTGTAGGGAAGCGCTACCATCCGCTATTCGAAAACCACGGGCCATCGGCGCACCGAGTGCTTGCCGCAGATTTTGTAACCGCCCAAGATGGCACCGGGATCGTCCACGAAGCCCCTGCCTACGGTGAAGAAGACTACGAGCTCTGTAAAACCGAGAACGTACCAATCGTATCGCTTGTTGATGGTGATGGTCACTACACCGAAGGCCGCTGGCAGGGCCAGAACATTTGGGATGTGAACAAAGAGATTGCTAAGACCCTCGTTGCCGAAGGCAGGGCGCTAAAAGTTGAGTACATTCGCCACGAGTATCCGCACTGTCACCGCTGTGGTGGCAAGCTTATGTACCGGGCTCACCCGAGCTGGTTCCTTGATATCCAGGGCCAAAAAGATGACATGCTTAGCGCCACAGATAGCACCAGCTGGACACCGCGGCACCTACAAGAAGGCCGTTTCCATAATATTATCGAGTCGGCCCCAGACTGGAACTTGTCGAGGGACCGCTACTGGGCAACGCCAATCCCGGTATGGCGTGGTGTACGCAACGATGGCACCGAAGTAGTAAAGGTGTTTGGTTCGTATGTTGAATTCGAAAAGTTTACTGGCCGAGTGCTCGAAGATTACCACTTGCCAGAGGTCATGGACATCGAATTTGAGCTCGATGGCACCACTATGCGCCATATTGGCAAGGTGCTTGATTGCTGGTTTGAGTCTGGTTCGATGCCGTTTGCACAGTTCCACTATCCGTTTGAGAACAAAGAAAAGTTCGAAAACAGCTTTCCGGCGGATTTCATTGTTGAAGCTATCGATCAAACACGCGGCTGGTTCTACAGCCTTATGGCGGTGAACGT
>DASUUR010000063.1:0-2892 GCA_036373975.1 Saccharimonadales bacterium (SeqCode) | reverse complement strand
TCAGACATCTCAACGTAGCAGAGGCCAAATTTCTCCGCCTCCTCTGCGCATGCCCGACTCATTTCAGCCTGGAGTTCGGCGTACTTTCTGATGCGCGACTCACTCCAGTTGGCCATCCAGTCAATGTCCGGGTTTTCCCTTGCGTGCCGGATCATGTGTTCTGCTTGGCCGTGCTGCGTGCCAACTGCCACGTAGTGGAAATCGTAGGGGAGCTCAGCGACGAGCTCCGGATAGGCAGCGACACCCTCAACGATCAGCGAGTGACCCAGCTTCATGTGGTATGCGATTTGCGGCAGAATACCCTTCCGCCACACCTCAGTATGCATGTTCCACTGGCGCTCCTGAATGTAGCCAGGCCAGCTGGCCATCATCATCCAGCTCGCTTCGTCTGGGTATGTCTCGTTGTCGTGAAGCATCTGAAAGAGCGGCCGGTGATGTAGCTTGTGTTCGTCGAGCGCGGTCCATAGCGTTGCTCGTACGTTATCTCCTTCGATCGCACGGGTTCCTGGGTGTAAGGCCAGAAACAGGTCGACAAGTTTCTGCTTGCCAATTCGCGGCGGCCCATGCAGGATATAAAGGGCCGGACCTTTTTTGACCATAAATATATTATACCATACTTATGAATATCCCGCACCATAAAGCTCAAGAATTTCAACAGCAGATATGGGCATTCTATAGTCAGAATGCCCGAACTATGCCGTGGCGCGAAAACCCAGATCCGTATTGGGTGATGGTGAGCGAGATTATGTTGCAGCAAACTCAAGTCGATCGAGTGCAGCCCAAATTTATCGTTTTTATGGAGCGCTTTCCTAGTATTCGGGCCCTGGCTAAAGCGCCACTCTCGGACGTACTAACGGTATGGAGCGGGCTTGGATATAATCGGCGGGCAAAGTTTTTATGGCAGGCTGCACGTCAAGTGATTGAACAGCATCAAGGCGTAGTACCGGCTAATCTTACCGAACTTATGGCGTTGCCGGGCATTGGCCCTAATACAGCTGGTGCAATTATGGCCTACGCCTTCAATGAACCGGTGGAGTTCGTTGAGACCAATATTCGGACAGTACTCTTTCATCATTTTTTTGAGAATCAAGAGCAAGTAAGCGACCGGGAATTGCGCGTTGTTGTAGGCGCCTTGCTTGATACCGAGCATCCTCGTGAGTGGTATTGGGCACTTATGGATTACGGCGCACATCTTAAAAAGCAGTCTGGCGGGCGATTAAGCCAGAGCAAGCATTACAAAAAACAGTCACAGTTTGCTGGGTCGGTCCGCGAGATGCGCGGCAAGATTATTCGTACCTTGGCTCCGCGGTCGCTTGGCGAATTTGAGCTGCGTCGTGAAGTAGGGGCTGATGAGCGGTTTGCGCCAGCCCTAGCGGCATTGTTGGCGGAGGGATTGATTACACGGCACAATAATGGCCAGCTCAGTTTGACAGACACAGCCTAGGCTATTCATAATGTAAGCAATGTTCTATAAAAATATTCTTCGCATCTCCGTAGTTGGCGCTGTATTTGCGACGCTCATACTTACGCCACAAGCCTTTGCTCAGCAAGCCAAGCTTACCGAGAAACACATCGAGGCTATCCGACAAAATTGTTTGGCTGCTCAAGTAACGATGCAGCGCTTGCAGTATACTGATGCCGCTGCACGTATCAATCGGGGGTCGGCATATGAAGCGCTTATGTCTAAGCTAATCGTGCCATTCAATAGCCGTAGCGCGCTTAATCGATTGCAGACCACGCAACAACTCCTTTCTACCACCGATAATCTCGAGCGGGTATTTACTGACTTCAAGAAACGCTATACCGCCTACGAGGAGGCACTTTCGGCAACCTTGAGCATTAAGTGTCAGGACCAGCCAGTAACTTTCTACGATAATCTTAGTAAGACCCGAGATCTTCGTAAGCAGCTGGCGACTGATATAACTCTATTGTCAAAAACATTCGCAGAATACCAAAAGATTATTGACGGCATGAGCAAGAAGCTGCGCGATGGGGGGATATTATAGTGCTCCCACATGCGCCACATATTATTCAGCGATATCGATTGTTGACCGCTGTGGTTATTGCGGTGGCAATTGCACTACTACTGACCACTTTTAGTGTGCTTATTTATGTTCGTGATGGTACCTCACGGCTTGATCTTAGCCGCCCAGGCTATGAGGCGGTGCGAAAACAAATTAAGCCCGATGATCAATCGCCAGCGTTTAAAGCCGATGGCCCAATTGATATACAAACTGTAGCCGAGTTTAATGCAGAGTTCAAAAAAAAGATCGCCGAGTTTAACCAGCTAACAAGTTTTGACAGCACGCCGCTGCAGGACGATCAGCTTAAACTCTCGGCGCCTTAATTACTTCTTGGCAGGCAGAGTAATCGCCGAATACTGAGATAGTTCAATTCCCTCTTTTGCCAACGCTTTAATGAGCCGTTTTTTCATCTCGCTGCTTACTGCCCATTGGGCGGCGGGTTGGGTTTTGCCGACGATATTTATCTCTAGGGCAATGTCGTTGAATGCGCCTAAATTGGCGAATTTTGGCGGTTCAATAATCTTCTCTGACCACTTTGCTTCCTTAGCAAGTGATTTCCCCACGCTATCAATAACGGATACCAGTGTATCGATATCCGTCTCGGGGTGGACGGCAATAGTAAAATATGATTTACTATAATCCATTGTTTTATTGATAGGGTGCATAATATTGCCATTTGCAAGGTAATGCACATTGCCGTCAATGTCACGAACAATCGTACAGCGCAGAGTAATGCGCTCCACAACGCCGGCTGCGCCATCGATATCAACAACATCCCCAACACGGTATTGATTCTCGATAATAATAAAGATACCGGCTAAGAAGTCTTTAACGATAGACTGTGCACCAAAGCCTAGCGCTATACCGA
>DASUUR010000062.1:0-10707 GCA_036373975.1 Saccharimonadales bacterium (SeqCode) | reverse complement strand
ATTGCTAACCGTGAGCGCAAACGAGTGCTTATTAACTTATTAAGTATTACTGGTGAAGAAACCGAAATGGCGAATGCAACGCATCTAGTGCGAGAATTTATTGATAAAACAGTTAACACTAACGCCGACTATGTGATAGCCTGCCAGCCGCTCATGCAGGAACGACTGAGCGGGTGGTTTGTGAATACAACCTTTGTGTCGGCAACGCAGATTAGTGGCATTTTCCATTTGGGGTATACGCCCAAGGGCTTGAGTGATCCAAACCAGGTGGCTATGCTGCAAAAGGCCTGCTACCAGGTAGCGGCCTTCCAGCATGGGCCGGTTGAGCCGCCACTAAAACAGCTTTCCTCGTACATTTTTGCCAGTTATACTGCAGATAATCTCGCTAAGGTTACGCGCTTACTGCGAACCTAACGGATCTTGCTAAGCAGATTACGTACAGCTGCTACTCCCCGCCCAATTTTGCTTACGAGGCGCCACTTGCGAGAGTTCTTGATTGCCATAAGCTGTTCGTGGGCGGCCTTGAGCGCAAGGGCTTCGTTGGCCAGTTTGGTAAGTTTTTGCTCGTACTCGTCATTGAGCGTAAAAATACCGCCAAGCAAACGGAGGTCAAGGGAGTTTGCCGCAGGGATGCCACGAAGATAGGCTACGAGTGGTTGATGAACTTTGTCGAGTGCGTAGAGTCGGTAATATTTACGCTGAGCAGCATCGACAGTTGTAGCTGCGAATACAGGGTCATTTTTAAAATGTAGGATACTTTTTACTAGTTCTGTAATATTACCTGGTTCGTAGAGCAGGCCGGTTTTGCCATCGTCAATGGTTTCTTGTACGCCGCCGCTCCGTGTGCCGATAACCGGTACACCAGCGAGCGGAGGCTCTATAGCAACCCTGCCAAAAGCTTCATTAGTAGCACACACCAAGGCGATATCGGCACGGCGTAAGAACTGATGAGGCTGGCTGGAATAGCCGGCAAATTGTACTAATCGGGTGAGTTTGTGCTTGGTTATGAAACTCTTTATCTTTTTGAAATATGCTTCATCTTCAATGCTACCAACGAGACAAAGATTGGCGGAGATCCCATGGGCGTCGCGCAGCACTTGCAGAGCCTGCACTGCGTCTAGCTGCCCCTTACTCGGCTTAATGTGCCCGACGGCAACAAGGTTGAAGCTGTCGCTCTCAGCGCCAGGCGAGATACTCGGTGCGGCAGGGGGCGGAGCAACATAAGGATAGGCAACATCGATAGACTGACGGTGGCGAGGTAACAGTGCGGCATAATGGCGTTGCATAGCTAAGGAATTGACGATTATTTTATCTGAGAGCTCGTTGACAGTCCGCAATACCTGATCTTCGGTCAATATAAAATCGATGGCATGAGCTGAAGTGCCAAATTCCGTAAGTTGCCATACATGAGGCACCTTTTGAAGGGCACTGGCATAAGCTAACCAGGGCGCAACCATGGTGTTTGTAATGCAGGCAACCGGTCGCAGCGTGCTGATAATAAAATTAATTTGCTCAATGGCGCGAGCATTATGGCGTGTAATTCCTTGTAGCTCTGTACTTGAGGTTGGATGGTCGTCAGTCCACCAGTTATACGACAGCACGTAAACTTTACAGCCAAGCGCACGTAGCGCCTCATAGAGGGTTCCTTCGGCGGGGATGATGACCACTGGGTCGAATTCGGTGTTGGCTTTGAGGTAGCGGACGGTTTCAAGCAGTGAAAGCTCGGCGCCACTTGCTGTACCCGCCAGATGGGAGAGGAAAAGTATCGGTTTTCTACGATCACTCATATGTATAGGTACGATAGCACCAAAGAGACAAAAAAGCCAAAAATTGCTACAATGTACCTACTAATAATCTTGAACTCTGAGAATGGATATATGGTAAAAAAGACAGTTCTGGCTCTCTTTCCCCCTGCAACGCCGCGCGGTCGCCTTATTAAGCGAATTGCCGTGAAACTACATCTTGCAAAGCCGTTTGCATATGACGCGAAATACCAATTATGGATGGATAACGCAGAGGAACAGCTGTTCCTGCACCCCATAGAACATACGCCAAAAAAGCAGCCGCTGTTTAGCATAATTGTGCCCATGTATAATACGCAGGACAAATATCTGCAGCCACTGGTGTACTCGGTAATTAACCAGTCATTTAAGGACTGGGAGCTTATTTTAGCCGATGGTTCAACCGACCCCGAGCGACAGGCCGCGATTAAGCACTTGGCGGCCTCGGATGAGCGGATTGTGTATTTTGCGCTTAAAGAGAACAAGGGTATTTCAGAAAACACCAACGCTGGCTTAGAGCGAGCAAAGGGTGAGTACGTGGTGTTTAGTGACCATGACGACGTGCTTAGCCCCCACGCATTGAACGAGCTAGCGGCGGCTATTAAGGATAAACCCGCCACAGAAATCTTATACAGCGACGAAGATAAGATAACCGACGACGGTGTGTGGCGTCACTGGCCTCACTTTAAGCCTGACTGGTCGCCACATCAGTTCTTGAGCTGTAACTATACTAATCACGTATCGGCTGTGAAGCGCGAGCTAGCAAACAAAGTTAAAGGGCTCCGCACTGAGTGTAACGGCGCTCAGGATTACGATTTTTTAATGCGTATTCATGCCCTCCCAGGTAAACGAGTGGTAACACACATACCCAAGGTGCTGTACTATTGGCGCACCGCCGAGGGCTCCACAGCGGGTGATTTTACCGTTAAAGAATATGCACTGAAGGCTGGCGAGAAAGCGGTGCAAACCTACCTGGATTCACAGGGCGTAACAGCTACGGTAAAGAGCCTAGAAGGCCGCCCTGGCTTCTATGACCCCAATATTGCTCCAGCCAAGAACCGCGAAGCCTTGGTAATAGTTGGCAACGATCAGACAAACCGCATGGCCAAGACACTCTATGAAAAGATTGAATCCATGACTAACGTTGACGCGTTTAAGCATGTTACATTCGTGACCGGTGAAGAGTTTGCGAAGCGCCAGAAACACTATCTCGATTCACTGGATGGGGCTGATGTTGTAGTGCGTATCCTGGCTAATACAGTGCCAAACCAAGAGGATTGGCTGGCGCGTTTGACTGGCGCGTTAGAGCTTGATGACACCTTTGCGGTAGCGCCGCGCATCATTGCCTATGATGGACGAATTTGGGACATGGGCGCAGTAATTGATGCCGAAGGGGCTGCGGTACCACTATTCAAAGGGCTTTTGGCTCACGATGATTCCCCGTACGGACATACCGAATGGATCCGTGATGTTGACACACTAAGCGGTGACTTCTACGCTATTCGCAAAAAGGACTTCGCGTGGGATCAGACGGTGGTAGAGAGCAAGCGTGCCCAAGAGTACGTTGCGATTTGGTCGGTTGTCGAGGCTACGTATTACGGATCTTTACAGCCAAAAACCAAGCAGTTCAACGAAAATCTTAATGTGGGTCGTAATGGCCATATGACGACATTATGGCTGAAAAAGTAGCCTATATTGTCGTCTGTTGGAATAACAAGTCACTTATGAAAGAGTGTCTTGATGCGATTCAAGCTCAGACCTACAAGCATAAAGTGGTGTATGTTATTGATAACGCATCATCAGACGGCTCGGCAGACTTTATCGCCGAGAATTACCCCGATGTACGGCTCGTACGCTCGGGTGACAATAATGGCTTTGCGCGGGGTAATAATATCCTGATTAAGCAAGCACTTCGAGATCCAGAGGTGGGCTATATGGCCCTGGTGAATACCGATGCCATGATTGACCCTGACTGGACCGAAAAGATTGTGGCGGTCGCTAAACAGCACCCGAAGGCCGCCGGGCTGCAAGGTGTGACTATCGATTACTTTAATCGACGGCTTGTGGACTCGCACCATATTAAGGTGTCGGCCAACCTGCAGAGCATCCAGTATGGTTACAAAGAACCAGTTAATGAACCGAGCTACTTTACGCAAACTGTGATGGGCGTAAACGCGGCGGCGGCAATATACACTCGGGCTTACATTGAAGCCCAGCCGTTTGAAGACTTTTTTGACGAAAAATTCTTTATGTATCTAGAAGATGTTGACGTGTCGCTGCGGGCGGTTGTGCTAGGCTGGGAGAACTATTTTGTGCAAGGAGCAAGAGCCTACCACATGGGCTCGGTGAGTGCCAAGAAGCGATCCTCTGACTACTCTCTCTACATGACTGTACGCAACCAGGCAGCGCTGTTGTATAAGAACGTGCCGTTCGCGGTGTTTAGGCGCTGTTTCAAGACGTTCATTAAGTTTGAGGTGCACTTTATGCTGCACTTACGCCGCTTGTACGGCACCAAGACTTTCTTTAAGCTGCTAAAAGCACGATGCGTAGGGATTCTGCGCTTGCCTATTTATATTGCTGCACACCGCAAGATTAAGCAGCAACGTGCAATTAGTAATGAGTATCTGTTGCAACTAATACAGAGCAAAAGTTAGCTATTGGATTGGCGGGCCGTTCGGAATGCGGCGCAGCATATCTTGGCCAACGCTGAGTATATGTGACCATTTTTGGTCGCCGAACTCCCGCGTAAAGGCATCGCGTGAGGTAACGACTGACTTTTTACCATCACGAATAGCGTAGACCGTATCTTCGGTGCCGAATCGGAGCAACTCGGCAAGATCTTGACCAGATGGAACTTTGCCGATAACTGGATTAGATAAGGCTTGCAGCGAAGCCGATGGCTTATCGTAGTGAGCGGCACTTAGCATGGTGGTGCTTGCAAGGTATCGACGACCGTTCTGGAAAAGCCAGGCCTTGCCGTCTACACCTTTATGCCAGTAGGAAAGGGGCTGGCCGGTCGTATACTGTATTGCCACCGAGGCTGGAACGCTGCGGATTTCACGAGTATTGCGGCCAAACAGCGCAAAAAAGCTAGGGGATGGGAGTTTATGCTTCGACTCATTACTAATCATGTATATGTCATCGCCACTGCCGATCTGGATGAGCTTACCCTCGGCGAGCAATGGCTCGCTACTTATTGAGTATAGCTTGGCGGCATCAGTTGTTAAGGTGATGGTTTGATCAAGGTTAAAGCCGTAGCTCTCGAGGTCTTCTTTACTGTAGATGTGGCGAAATACATTGTTTTTATAGAGGTATACTTTGGTGCCATTATTAACCCTAACCGGTAATGCGGTCGGGTTTACTGTAGGGAAGAGAGCAAGGAACGCTCCATCAGTAAGAGTGTAGCTACCAGTGGGGACGCCGAGTTTTGTCATTGCGGCTGAATCAAGGGCAATCTTGTGCTTGGCGGAGATAAGGAAGTAATTATTGCTCGAGTCCTTGACGTATGCGGTAATAGTGGGTGAGCTGCTTGCTGGAAGCTGTTCGACGACATTTGCTGGCGCAGCGTAATCGCTGGTTTTCTCTGCCCCCAATACGAGCGTATTAGCCACTGCTTGGCGCTGCGAGCCATTCCACCAATGGAAATCATCGGTATCATAGGACTCTACGAGTGAGCTGGCGACAACAATTGGCCGCCCGTCGGACATTGATGCAGCAAAACGGCTTGATAGCTCGACGGTTGGTAGGCTTGCGTAAGTGGGCGAGCCCATGGTCTGATAAGCCTCGCGGCTACTGATGTGTCTTTTCTTGCCACCCTCAATAAAGTAGATCTCTTGGCGGTCACTTTGTGTTAGAACAGACTGCATATTTGCAGATAGGGCGTAATTGGGCGCCAGTGTTTCGGGCAGAGTTGCTTCTTGCCCCATGCTAAATCCGTAGGCACTGTATTGGCTGGCAGAGGTGAATTGATGTTTTCGAGCTTCGTTAATCACATAAATAGCGTCGCCTTCGAAACGAGCAACTGTGGGCAGGTAGCCTTTAAAAGTGCGGTTATTAGCGGCCGCTGAGGTGATGTTATCGAGACGGTGGAATCGACTGCCGTAGCCGTAATCTTTAAGCTGAGCTGTGCTTCGCACTTGATAGTAGCTGTTGTTGGCGCCGGTAATAAAGATTCCGTCACGACCGGTGATGGTGAAGAATGGTGTGAATAAGGTAGTGGTGGCCCCGAACCAATCAGTAAAGTAGAGGTAAAAGTTGCGATTGCCGTAGGCGCTACAGCTATTACCTTGACCATAGCCCGCTTGTAACGCGGCGGCATTGGGCTGGTAGGGTGTGTAGTTATATAATGCGGCTGTTGCGCGATTTTCGACATTGACCATGCTGCTACCGCAAGAGGAGTTAGGATTATATTGGATACGGTTTGCGCCGACATTATAGCGAGTGTACCATTCTGGGTCATCGTTAAGGATGGCCCGGAACATCTTTGCCGCCCAACGAACTTGGTTGGTAAAGCCATAGTAGTCGCGGTCACACGGGGCGGTGTCAGGGCAACCGTAGCCAGTCGCTGAGCGGTATTGTGACTTCCAGGGCCAGGTATCGGTGACGAGCCCCTGTTCTTTTTGGAGTAACACAATCAGTACTTGCGGATTGATCTGATACTGCACTGCTACCTCGCGGATAATCTGAGCGGCTGGCTTATTGTTCTCGCGGTAATCCTTGAGGCAGATAAAAGGTGGAGGGTTGCCATTAGCTCTGCCATATTGTGCCCGTGTGCCGCCGCCAAATTCAGATGGTTGCGTACCCTGGGTGTCGCAGGTCGGCACTTTACTATTTAAGAAGCCCTGAATTTGCCCAGCGCTCATAGTGTTGACGTTCGAAAAAATACTATCGTCGATGATTCGGCCTGGTTTGAATCCAACAACGGGGCCGGCGCTCACAGTCTCGAATATAAGCATAGAAACAGCGCCGATAACCACAAGGGCGGTTAAGCAGGTAGCGGTGAATCTAAAAATAGCAGGTCGTATCATTCGATAATTATTGACTGACTGGCAGTTCCTTTAAAGTTAGTACTTTCGAATGTAATGTCAAATTTCCACTCACCCTTGGCGATATCTTTAAGGGGGATATCAAAGCCTTTACACAAAGAATATGATGGCATCGTTTGAGTTTTGACGGTGCCACTGTATCCAGTGGTGGGTCCTTTTGTCAACGTTGCTTTGCAGGTACTGCCGCCGTCGATAGTTTCTGCGGCGACGCGCACCTTAAGCACCGAGGCGGTTTGAGTAACAGACGATATCTCCACTACCACCTCTCGCTTGGTGCCGTCGGTTGGCTGTTGAGGAGTCACGTGTTGATCTGGATTTTTAGATGGCAAATTGCCTTCTTTGATGCCGCTGCCATTATTAACCTGTTCGTTGCTTGGTGGATTATAATCGACGTCATTCTCTTTGGGGTTACTTTGCTGCGAGGTAACCTGCTGAGTATTTTTGTGCTGTAAATAGTAGGCCAGAGTACCGCCCCCAATAAGAAGCAGCCCTATAGCGAGGGCGATAATAATAGGTAGTTTGCGGCGTGGTTTTTTAATGCTTTGCATGGTTTTGTGTTTTAATGTGCTTACGTTAATTATACCGTGTATTTTGCACACAAGCAAGCAAGTGGTATGTAGTAGAAAAATCAGCTTTTTACGCGGGACTGGAGCTTGTCTTTGGCGTGCATAGAGGTTGCCAATAAGAACAGTAAGCCCAGAAATACAAAATAGAACGCACGATCGAGAACGCTCGCTGCAATAACTGTTTGACTGTCGATGCCATGGAGTTGCTGCGAGAACAACAGGAATGATTCGCGGATACCGATTGAACCAGGCGTTAATGCCGCGAACATAGCAAAGTTTGCAGCGCCAGTATAGATAAAGGCTTGCTGAAGGGTTATAGCACTATCGACCGACTGTAGCTCGATAAAATAGATTATCCCCACTAGTGTTACCTGTACGAAGGTGGCAACCGCGAGAAAAATAAACAGCTGCGGCGAGCCAGCAAGCACTTTTTTGCCTGTTTTCTTGCGCCACACAATGTACAGGATTGCCAAGCAAATGAGGGCAGCAAACACTAAGAGCGCTGTGAAGGCGTTCAGAAATCCGAGTAAAAGGAATATACCACTAAAGATCGCAAAGAAGATGTAGTAATAAATAGTGGCAAGACCATAGTCGCGAAGCTTAATGCCGAGCTTCTTTTTAAGGTAGACAGCCCGGAACCCGGGTCCGCTCTGTAGAGGGCCGAAAAAGTTGACGATTGTTGAGTAAATGGTGAGCAGTAGACCATCTTTGTGGCCAATAGTGGTTTTACACATCTGCACATTGAGAGACAATATAGCAGCAGTGCTACCTAGAAATACGAAGTAAAGCAGCAGTATTAAGAAAGCCTCATGCAGCTGCACCGAGAAAATATGGCTAAATATTTCTGGGTGCGCACTACCATACCATGCAAAAAGCAGCGCCGAAGCCACTAGTACAGTGAAACCGGCAATGGTGCGGACTCGTTTTGATGCAATAATAGAGGATAGTTTTTCGCGCAAGGGATATTCTTTCTGCGGACGGAGCGCCGACGTGACTTGCTATACTTGGTAGAGATCTATGAATAGTGTAGCATTTTTCTGGCGCGCATATATGCATCGCCTGCCCCGTGTGGTTGGGCATAGGTATTTCTTTTTGGCACTTTGCGGCTTCTTTGTGCTGAATGCTGGCTGGCTGGCGTTATCGGTGGCGTACCCTATGATTTTCGACGAGGAATACCACGTAGGCATAATTGATATTTACGCTCGACAGCTGAGCCCGTTCATTACTGTTCAGCCTCCCGAGGCGGCACTGTATGGGGATATTACGCGCTATACGTCGTATCTTTACCATTACCTTGCAAGCTTTCCATATCGTTTGGTGAGCTTCTTTACTAGTGATATACAAACTCATATTGTTGTGCTTCGCTTTTTGAATGTCGCAGTAATGGTGGGAGCGTTAGTGCTCTATAGGAAAGTACTCCTTATGGCGCGCATCTCGCCGGTGTTAGTGCATATTGCGCTGTTATTTTTCGTAATGACCCCTTTGCTGGCGTATGCGGCCGCACAGGTGAGCTACGATCCGCTGACGTTTGCTCTCATCCCTGCGATGGCTATTTGCGCCATTCGCGTTGTGCAATCAAAAAAATGGTTTTGGTGGCTAGTAGCGCTCGGGGTAATAGGGGCATTGAGCACGCTAATTAAGTTTACGATGCTACCTTTTTTGACGGTGTTTTTTGTGGTGGCACTAGGTATGCGCTTACGACGAAGCGGCCCTAGATTCCTGACCCAGGCTAGCGAACAAATCCGACGCAGCCCGTGGCTGGTCGTTGTTGGGGCGGCGGTGCTAGCGGCGCTCAGCATGGCGTTATTTATCGAGCGCTACGGGGGCAATGTTTTGCGTTATCAGACACTAACGCCGGATTGCGCGGCCGTACAATCGGTCGAAACATGTAATAAATACGGGCCATGGGCGCGCAATGCAATGCTTGAGCAGCAACAGCTATTTATGCAGCAACCCGTCGATAATATTGCTGTGTACACGGTCTTTAACTGGATACCACATATTGTTGACGATTTCTTTATCGCGGCGGTCTACCCAACGGCAAGCGCGCCGGTTCTCCACCAAGGCACTCCCCAGAATCTCGAAGGAACTGCCGGCCATGTGTTAACGCGAGTAGTAGGCTGGGCTGGTTTTATAGGGGGTGTTATTGTGGTCGCCTGGCAGTGGCGGCGCTTAGCCCAGTACAAGGCACTACTGGTGTGCCTGGCAGCGGGCGCGGTATATGTGGGTATTTTACACGCGCGCAACTACAGCGAGTATGTTGCCTTTGCGATGCCGGTGGCTGTGCAGGGGCGCTATATTTTATCCATTTTGCCGTTTGTGTTTGCAGCAATTTTGATCTGCCTATCGGCTATACGCACGCCGCGCCTTAAGGTGGGGGCTTTCACTGTCGCATGCATATGCTTTGTATTCGGGGCTGGTGCCTTGCCGTATATTATGTACGGTCAACCACTGTGGAGTTGGCCCTGGATGGTAGAGCCAAACTTAGTGCTTCAGGGTATACTTAACTATATTCGATGGTAAGGTCATTCTCACGGTTAGTACAGGGGTGCATGAAGGTGCTTGAGCACAAGGGCTTCTTTGTTGGAGTAGCAGCGCTATTTGTCTTGCAGGCGATATGGATCGCGGTGACGGCCGCCTACCCCCTTCTTTTTGACGAGTATTATCACGTGGGAGTGATCGATGCCTACAGGGGTATCAGCCCATTCATGGTGCAGCAACCGCCTGAAACTGCGATTTACGGAGACATCACTCGTTATGGGTCGTATCTATACCACTATTTGCTAAGCTTTCCGTATAGGTTGACGGGAGCATTGACCGGCGATTTTGTGAGCCAAGTAATTGTGCTGCGACTTATAAGTATTGCTATGGTGGCGGCTAGTTTGTATTTCTTCCGCCGTACGTTGCTGGCTATAGGGGTATCTAGAGCGATAACGCATGTAGCCTTGGCGCTATTTACCCTCATCCCGATTGTGCCGTACCTGGCGGCACATGTTAACTACGATACCTTGCTTATACTAGGCGTGTCAGTGTTTCTTTATTTCGGCGTACGGATTGTGCAGAGCCAGGGTAACTTGGTGCTGAACAGTAGCGGCTTTGTAATTACTGGGCTATTGACCTCGCTAGTGAAGTTTGCATTCTTACCGATACTGCTTGCGAGTGCTATTTTTATTGTGGCGTTATTGTTCAAACGGCGTGCGCAAGTGTTCGTAGGTACGGAGCGTCATATTGCAGGCCTGTCTGTATGGAAGAGGGTAATTATAGCCATGTTGCTACTGATAAGCGCTGGGCTGTTTATCGAACGGTTTGGAGTCA
>DASUUR010000061.1:0-16844 GCA_036373975.1 Saccharimonadales bacterium (SeqCode) | reverse complement strand
AACGACATGGGTTCTCGATCGTATCCGACAATATGTCTTACGAAATCAGCCCAAATAACCGCTCAGTACTGCGGTTTGCAACGAAGATAAAAGCCGGCGACAACCACCTTATGGTATACCCCATTGGCTACCAGTGGACGGGCAGTGGCGAAGAAAGTGTACCAAAAGTTACCGGCAAACACCAACAACTTTTGACTCTTACGCAAAAACAGCGGGGCCGGCACACGCTCAAGCCCGTGCCCTACGAGGCGACAGCCGTTTCCACCGATGGCGATTGGCACTATTGGTTTATTGCACTCAACCCACCCGTCCACAAGGGCGACGTGATCGAAATAAAATACTCGCAGGAGTTCCACGATAAAAAGGGCCAAGCTCGCCCCTACCTGTACTACTTTGTGCGCACACCCATGAAACAACTAGAATTAAACGTAAAGTTCCCAACCAGTATGCGCCCTAAGCTCGTTTCGAGCAGTTTTATTAAACCGTCAGAACCAAGCAGGCCCTACCCTAAAGCCGGTGTTGTATACGATCCGCATAAACAATGGGCCACTTGGGTGATCGAGAAGCCAAAAAAAGGCTATTGCTACCGAATTCATTGGCAATAATGTAGACAAACTTACCATTGTGTTTATATAATGGCACTACAAAGGCAACACTAAGGAGACGCTTTACATTATGGGCGGCGGCGGACTAGCATAAATCAAGAGGCCAAACTAAAGGCCTCTTTTCTTATTCATCCACCAACTTACCATCGATAATTCGCAGTGGCCTACTCCCTATTGTGTAGGTTCGACCGTTGTGCACCACTATTGCTGCATCATCGGCTAAGCCATATAGCTCACCTTTATAGTCTTGCGATATTTTGAGCAACACATCTTTACGATTAGCAGGAAATAACCTGTTATTAAGATGAGGCTTTATAGCAAAGTCTACAAGCTTCAAATACTCACGCACACCAAAATCCTGCGATTCACCATACAGCCGCCGGTACGCCGCAGTCGACACCCGACACCCCAACACCATCGCCCCTGCACTACTGCCAACATAGACTTTGTCCTTTAATAGGGTAGGCAGCAAGCCTGCAAAGCCGGTCTTTTTAAATACAGTCATTAAATAATCGGTGTGGCCACCAACAACATACACGATATCGTGCTTCATAATGCGTCGCTTAACCGTCGAGCGATCCAGGGCAAGCAAGTTCACTAACTCGAGGTTGCCACCAAATGCATCGCGCACTTGGATAAGATCATCAAGCACCCAACGCAAATTGTTATCATGCTCAACAGCATAGCCCTCATTAATTACAGCTACGGATATATGGCGCCGGTTCTTACGAGTTAGCTCTTCAGCTTTAGCAATAATTTCTGGTGTGGCAAAACCTGCTGACGAAAGAATAAGTTTCATACAAGTAGCATACCAAATGAATAAGGCCCCTGCCTAAACTAGCGCAAGGGCCTTGTTCTATAGAACGACAACGTGTGGCACACCGCCAGGAAGGTGCGCCCAATCTTCTTGCTCCAGGAGGAAGCGCATCTTCCCAATAGCAATACCAAGCAGAACTAGCTGCTCCTTTACGGCGTCCGATGAAGTCCATACCCGCCCACGAACATCCTCACCCAACCCCAGAAACGAGGCGCCACGGTCACGGGCAAATCTCGCCGGCAACTGGGCAATGAGTTCCTGGATTTCCGCTGTGTGCTGCGTGAGGCGGAGGGGGCTGAATTCAACCCGCAAGCCGTTAATACCCCTTACAGCATTATTGGGGTTGGAGTTCTCACCTTTCCTGATGAGGCATTCCAGAAAAATCAACCCTACTCGCTTGGCCTCAAGCTGAACAGTCATGTCTCTCCCTGGTACTCGCTCGTTTTTGAGGTCTCAGCAGTATATAATCATTTTGTAATTAGATCAATGCTAGGCGGTAGCAGCCTTGTAGACTGCTTGCTCAAATACATCACTGCTACTCGTAAGTTCGGCAGGATCTATAAACCGTGCGGCCGTTACGCCTCTACCTAGTACAAACTCCTGGTGTTCATTAATTTGCACGTCATACACAGCCCACAAAAGCCAAGTGTGCTTTGGGGCAAGGTGGAACGTCGTCGTCATCTTACAGCCGAGGATCTCGGAATCCGCAATTCCAAGCTCCTCCACGAGCTCGCGGCGGATAGTCGCCAATGGGTCTTCACCATGGTCTAACCCGCCCCCTGGCAGACTCCAGGTGTCCTGATTTTCTTTTAGCACTAAGACGTTACCCTTTGTGTCCTTTATAAGTGCCTTGACGGAGACTCTGTAAAAAGTATTTGGATACATATCCCTAAAGTATAGCAAGAGAGCCAGGTCTGTGCAGCCACTGCTTTCCCACATTCAACAAGCTTACTCTCCCATTTTATTCATACTTTTGCAAATATTTCTGTATACTAGTAGTTGCTTCTTTGCTTATGCCAAGATTGGAGTGAAATGCCACAATCGCCCAATATGGACACGCCGGTCGTTGCGAATGCAAGTGGCGTGCTAGCACTGACACTGCAGTTCGCACACCCTCTTGTGGCGGCTGGCTTGGCATCAACCAACAAGTTCCAACAAGATCCACGGTTGCGCCTACAGCACGCCGCCGCCATAGAAGTGCTGATGGGCAACGACCCCGTTGCAAGCAGACAGCTTGCCCAACGGCTAGCTGCGCTCCACGCACGCATCAAAGGGGAGCTCACCACAAATGTCGGCCCTTGGAAAGCGGGTACGCGGTATATCGCCTCTGATCCAGAGCTCGTACTGTGGGTGTACACCACTCTAGTTGTGAGCCGGGTTACCGTTTTTGAAGCGTTTCACACGAGCCTCTGTGAAGGTGAGCGGGACATGTTTTACCGCAGTACCTTCACTTTTGGCGAGCACTTTGGAGTCAAGCAGGATATGCGCCCCACAACCTACGGCGCGCTCCTGGACTACTATCACGCCACACTCCCGGTACTGGCTGTTGGCAGTGACGGGAAAGAGCTCGCACGCTCCTTGCTTGCTAGCCTCAAGCCGGTCTACCACGTGGTACGACCCGTGCTCACCCAACTACTGCCCCCGCAACTCCGTAGTGAGTACGACTTACCCTGGGGGAAATGGCAAAAACTCCAGGCCAGGGTCCTGACTCCTGCAATGCCACGACTGTTCCCCCTGATCGACCAGCTCCTGCGGCTGTAGTGGTGCAGCGACGTGGCCTGCGGCACACGCTCAGGCAGTAAAAGGGTCTCCCGATCACCCGGGAGACCCTTAATCTTTGCAATAATTTCTTATGTGATCGGGGTACTGCATATTACGCAGCACCCCGATCCGAACTCTAGCCCCCAAGTGAACTGAGCACGTTCAGGGTCAACCATTGGTCGATCTCGGAACGCACAGCATTGAGTTTGTACTGCTTCGGGTCCCCGCTCTGGAGCTCGTACTCGTTACCGAGGCTAGTGGTGTGGACCAAGATTGCTGTCCGTGTCAGCCTGCGGAGGGTTGACGTGTCTTCGTACAGAAGGTACCAGCGGCCCTCGCCGTAGTACTTGCTGATGACCTTGGGCTGATCGAGGAAACGATCCCGATCCTTCTGCCAGTTTCCACCTACGTACACGTAGAGGCTAGCGCTTCGGTCCTCAAAGATCTCCAGCTGCTTGCCGGGGATAGCCACACTGGAGGCGCCTTGTGAGAGCCCTTTCGAATCGAGGTCCTTCGCGTGGCCAATCTCGATCCTGAAGTTCTCGCCTCGCACAACCGCTACCTGTTTGGAGCTCCCCCGCCCATAGAATTCGACCGTGATCCCTGGCACGTTCCAATCGCGGGCCTTGAGGGCTTCAAGGATTTTTCTCGCGGCCTCAAAAGGGAGCTGGTCCTTTTTTGGAAGTACCACACTGCTGCGCATCACATGCTCCTCAGTCGATTGCAGAACTTGTAAATTATTACATAAAAACTACGTTATTGCAATCAAGGGCATGTTCATCCTGCTTTAATAAGTGCCCCCTCACCGGCTCGATGAGGGGGCATCGCACATCAGAAGGGCAAGTCTTTCAACCCACTCAAAACTGCCTCAAAATCCCGCTGCGGGGGGACGCCCGAAGCAAGCACCGGCTTTTTGAGGTCGGTGTTGACGCTTGCCTTCACAATCTGATGTGTCTCCGAGTACTTCGCCCGGCCGTCGCTAGCGAACACGCCCAATGTCTACCCCATGAAAGTCATGCCTGTAGATAACTCCGTCCACACCAAGGAAGATCTCGGAATTCCCCCAGCGCCTTTCGTAGTCGTCCGCTCGCGTGCCTCGTTGGTCACACCCTTCGTAGGCAAGAATGCAAATGATCCAGCCCTGACGCCCCTGACCATTGTCGGATCTGAAAAACTGCGGAGTTGAGTTGTTCTGCTTGCAGCGACGCAGAGCGGCGGAAGCTTCCCGTAATACGTCCTTCAGAATGGCCATTTCTGCTCCTCAAACTGTCGGAAGATTACCCCTGCAAATATACCGCCATCGCCCGCCTTATTCAAGATATTATCATAAGTAGATGTAGATAGTTGACTAGTTGTAAATTTGAATTTATAGATATAAACTATACGAAGGTTTCCGAAGGGAGAAGAGATGTTCGTCGACTATTTTCGGCACGCTGAATCCGACTGGGTTTGGCGAGCCGAAGAAGCCAAAAGGCGCGGCGAGCCGGCTAAGTTCGGGGGGCGTATGAACGACGTCGATCTGAGCCCGGCTGGCTTACGGCAGTGTCCCGCCTTGAAGCGGTTCAGGGAACGGAACAACATCAATCCGGTTGCCTACTACAGCTCACCAGCAAAGCGGGCCAAGCGCACCTTTATGGAGGGCCTCGGCGTTGACCCGATCACCATCGATGACCTCCAAGAGCGCGACTGGGGCAAGTGGACTGGCGAGTTCCGAAGTATCGCAGAGACCTCCCCCTTTGTCGAACAAATCGCTCGGCTTGGGTCAGGCTTCACCCCGCCCGACGGCGAGTCAGATGACCAGCTCCGTAGGCGAGGGGTAAGCGCCTTCTGGGAGATGATGGGGAAACACGACGCGCAGTCCAATGATGTCATTTGGGTCTGCTCCCACCGCAATCTCATTGGTGAAACTCTGGCAGAGCTGTTGGGGTGGCCAGAAGGTCAGGCTGCGCGCAAACCCCTCGACCTGCTCTCGCGAACGCGACTGAAGGTCGTTGGAAAGAGGGTCGAGCTTGTCAGCCTGAACGAGTCCATCAGCTAGAGGGGGCCATCAATGAAGTTTGTGCGAAGCAGGATTGGCACTACGCATCGGCGAGAATTCCGTATTGTTTTGGGGCTGCGTGAGGGCTTCGGGCCTGAGAGCATTACCCACAGCTTTGAGGAGGCCGCTGAAGCTATCCGTCAGTGGAATGAGCAGCAAGGCAAGGCCGGCAATCCCTGTCTGCCTGGCTGTATTGTCCCCGCACTGTACAACTGGGTACATGGCACCAGGTCAAATGCGCAATCTGGCCTTGAGCCCGCAATTGTCTTTGAGGACAGCCTCTCCAACAGTGCTCTGCCCGATCTGCCTACGTCTGAAGCAGAGGAACTGATCCAGACACTGGCGGTACACTTGGCACGCACCCTCAACCAGCAGTACGTCGAGTTCAGCTACCAGGGCCGCAAGTGGTCATGCAGACAGAAGTGATGACAGCCGCTACAGAGCCGACCGGTTCTTGGCCGACCTAGGAGGAAGCAGTGGACGTACCCGTACTTGAAACACTGACCAAGTGGGCTATCTCGCCCCATGGTCCGCATTTCAGCGTCCTTTACGGAGGGCGGGGCTCTGGCAAAACAGTCACCGTCCAGAAGGTCACGCATGATCTCCGTGTCATGAACGGGCCCAAGACGACGCGAACACCGCACTACTTCTCGCTGGAGTACTGCACGTTCAGCGGGAGCTCCGTCCCGACAATCGAGGAATTGCTGACGGAATCCATTCGGCGGCACTGGTCAAGCGAGGGGAACTTGCCCACCGGCAAGTTGGTTCTTGCGCAAGCCAAACGCCAGCCAACCGTGTTCATCATCGATGGATTCGACTGGTTGGCCATGCAGCTCACAAAACGCCAGCAGCAAGCACTGATGCACGAGCTCCTCAAGCTCGCACCGCGCCTAAACAGTTCGGCCAAATGGCGAGGGCCATGGGCAGGCGATGATGCAAAGGTGCTGCTCACGATGGGGCCCGAACACAAGCGGCTGGTACAAGCACAGCACACGGGCTCCCCCCTTCTGGAGCTACTGCTCGGCCCGCTGTGATAGATCGCTGACGCGGTCCGATCATCGGCCGGCGTGCGCAACATGGCGTGCGAGCATAACCGCTCGCACGCCATTTTCAAACTTACGCTCTGTCCACGATATTAGGTCCAAATAGCCAACAATTTCTCCCGGTATTTTTGCCATATGGCTAAAAAGGTAGGTGCGAACGCGCCCTTGTTAGATCGCATCGCATTGTCAAGGTCATTTGGGCCGAAGACTTCCAAACTCTCAATATCCTTGTGGCTGAAGTCTTCTGGCAAAAAGTGCGTGCCGCAATAAATGCTCGCGTAGGTACGGTGTCCGTCGGGCAACTCCAAATAACTATCGCCGATGTGTTTCAGCCGAGCATCGTCGATGAGAAGCTCATTTTTAACAGCTCTTAGACTGGCCTGATCCGAGCTCTCGCCATGGCGACGGATCGTGGCTGCGGTCGCGCCGACGCTGGCGGAATAAAGGTTCGGGAGGTCCCTCCGCGTAGGTATCTTGCTGAGTATAAAGTGGTGATCGGGAGTGTAAAGAATGATAAATACAGTATGGTAAAGATCGACCGATTTAACGATTCGCTGCCTTTTCTTGCTACCCGTCACGGCACCATTGTTATCAACAAGATCCACTAAGTAGTCGGCATGATTCATAGGTCTATGATAGCAAATGCTTATTAAAACCTAGCCTAACAAGCTCTTCGTAGGCTTGCCAAACTTCCCTGGGAATCTCTTGCTCTATCTGAAAGCCCAGCTTGGGGTACTCACGAATACGCTGCATGTCGCCAACCATCACATTTAGAATACGCTCTTTTGAAATAACTCCGCTACTCATGTATTCCTCATAACTAGTCTGCGGAGAAGTGACATGGATTTCAGCCTCATGTTCGGGCCACTGCTTTTTAAAAGTTGCGTAGGTGCGCCGTTCCATATAGGGCTTCTGTACGAGCAAAAGCGAATTTGCGCGTATATTCATCTCTTTTAATAGGTCGTAGGTGAAACGTACATTTTCACCTGTATTTGTAGACTTTGTCTCTGCAATTATTCTCTCAGAAGGGACACCCATCTCTTTAGCAGTGTCTGCAAATATTTCGGCTTCAGACCTATCGAACATGCCCTGCGTTAACTTTCCTACGCCGCCCGAAAACACTAGATACTCACCTAACCCATCGAGCATAAGCTGCGCGGCACGCTCTGCCACCCGAGTATCGTGGCTGCACAGACAAAAAATAATATCACTCTTTTTGGGTGCCTCGTGGAGCTGAAGATAATCCCACAGAACCTTGGCATATGTATCAATCCGACCCATGCCCGCCCCCTATCTCGAGCTCGAGCTCAGGAATGGCGATATCGCCAATTTTCCATTCCTTGTGAGCACCGCTTAACTCAAAACCAAGCCGCTTGTAAAAATCGATTGCACGAGTATTTACCTCTGCAACTAGTATGCTTCTGGGCTGACCGTCGGCTATATCAGCCGTCTCACTAATCAAACGCTTCATCAAAATAGAACCGACCCCATGGCCACGCACCTCTTTAGAAACATAGACTGAATGAATAAGGCGACGACTAATACTATATCCAGCCATTCCGACTACCTTGCCCTTTTGCGTCGCTAGCCAAAATTTCTGGTTGGGATCTTTAATTATGTCAGACAATTTCTGAGCTTTGGTATCGAAATAGAGTTTCAGGTTTTGCCTGATCTTCTCGTCGTCTACTACCTTACTATATGCTTCAACCGCATCGCGGCGATAAAGGTTCTCCATATCTTCAAGGCTCGCTTCAGTAAGGCCCTTGGGGTTAACCTGCTCAATCCAGGCAAGGTGTTTTGCGGACTCCATCATTTCATTCATTTTATTAGTATAAAACAAAAGACTTCCGAAGAAGCCTTTTGTGAATAATTTCTGGAGGGCCAGGTGGGGCTCGTTATCTCTTTTTGCTCACTCGTTGTCAGCAAGCTGACCTCGTTCGGCCAAGCACGGAAAACGTAAACATCCACTGGATGTTTACGCCCTCTCGGGTTCGAGCCTCAAATTAAACTCCCATGGAAAACGCCCCACCATAAAGGTGAGGCGATTTCCATGGAGGGCCAGGTGGGGCTCGAACCCACGACACCCTGCTTAAGAGGCAGGTGCTCTAACCAGCTGAGCTACTGGCCCAAATATAACGGATCGATAATACCACTTTACCGCCCACTTTGCAATGGACAGGCGGCAATAATTCACTGTAGAATAAACCTACAACCCCGAACCGGAGACTCCATGCAACAAAACCCCACTGGATCACATCACACCCCCGTACCCCAAGCCCCGGCGCCCGAACCAATCGTAGGTACACCAGTAGCCGCTCCCCAGCCCAAAGCCAAAAGCAGCGATACACTTACTGTCCTAACGCTTATTTTTGGCATATCTGCCATAAGTAGCTTTATTACGCTTGGCGGCGTTTTCTTTGGCATCCCCGGCCTTATTATGGGAATAATCAGCCTCAAAAAGACTACAAATCGTGGGGTACATACTGCGGGACTTGTCCTAAATGCCATCAGTCTTGTCGGAACGATCGCCATTCTCTATTTTGTTATGAATAGTCCACCACAACCCCAAAACGATGTTCCTTACAACAGATACGAACAAGGTCCGTCTCAGCAAGCACCACAGTCAGAGACATAAAAAAGAGGTCACTGCCATCCCATACACGGGATGGCAGTGACCAGGACGCGCTAGCCCCACAGCTCCTTCTGCACTTCGGGCTGACTGAGCCATGCCCGGAGCCCGCTGATGCTGTCCATCAGCTTGTTGAGCCAATAGTTGAAATTGTCCAGAGCAGTGAAATACTCCTGCTCCGGCTTTGTCGCGTCAGGAGCGGCCCGATGAGCATCCCCGCTGCGCGTCCGCCAAGACCCAAAGGCCTCCGGCTTGTCGGCCTGCTCCGTACTCAATGTGACCTTGCCATGCTTTACCGCATGATCCAAGCGTTTGCGCGTCAGCAGCAGCTGTTCTTCGGCGCACTCGGTTCTGATGGACATTTCGCCTTCCTTTGCCGCTGGTCGTTGAGGACAAGAATCGGCGAGGACCACAATCTGTCCCGCCTTGTGCAAAGCATTTAGTATATTAACAAGCTTCAGGCCTTCAGTAAAGCATCGGTCGCTACACCACAATGTGAGCATAAATGAAAGAGGTTGCTGCCGCCTGACAGGACGGCAGCAACCGGTCTAGCCCACCTCTTGAGCCTACACCCCTTGCTGCTCAAACCATCTGGTGAGTTCCGGGGTGTCGGTGTGCTTGTCCAGGAATTCTTTGAAGGAATGGAGTGCCTGGACGTACTCCTTCAGCCTCTGTGCCTTTATGATCACCGACGACGCCCCATCCAACAGCTCGTGTGTACTGGCACGGAGCTCTCCAAGCCGGTGAAGTTGTGTACGATCCTCACGACTCAACTTGACCTTGCCTCGCAAAAGAGCAAGCTCCAGACGCTCCCGCGTCAGGGCAACTTCATCCTCGAGGCGCGTGATATCGACATTCGACACGTTCTACTCCTTTGTAGTGGTGGATGGGGGCCAAACCCAGATCTCTTACTTGGCCGAGAACTCAAAACTGTCGCCAAACCGCTCTCGCTGCGCTTCCAGCCAGACGCTGACATACAAGCGAACGCTCGCGGGGTCAGCCGCTTGGAATTGGCTGTCCAAAGGCTGCTGCAAACCCGCCAAGCCAGGGTACTCGCCCACGATAATTTCCCTGCACTTGGTGTGAGCATCGTCGACCTGCGCGGCCCGCGCACTAGCCAGAAGGAAGCTCGCAAGGCCGTGGTCCTTTCGTGGGTCCCCCGGGAGCTCTCGTCCGGTCATCGCGTGGAGTACCTCGGCCAACCCAAAGGTCTTTTTCAGCACGTCCGCCACCTTACGGCCAGGCCCCACCGGATATGGAGCATCACTTGAGTATATAATTTGCAAACATTTCGTGCAAAACTAACAGGCACTAAGCGGAATGGGCGCGCCATCGGTAAAGGCATTACCGCTCCATTTGACCCCAGAAGTGCCGTTGAATGCAATTGAGTTACTGGTGCTGCACGGGCCAGGTATATGTATTGCGAACAAGCGGTTGGCATTTACATCAATTACAACCCCAGAACCTGCAGGCGCATCGAGCGCATACACAGTGTAGTTTCCGCCCGCAAACAAATTGTTCTTTAAGGTTAATCGTGCACCTGCACCCGGAGAGTCTGCCCAAAAAACAGCTGCATTGCCATTGCCCGAGATATTGCTCGCTCGCGCATCGATTCGGTTGTGTTCGATTGTAACATTCGGCACCCCGCCCGGATGGTAGTACTGAATTGCATCAAGATGATCGCCCGGATAGTAGCAAGTTTTATTAAATAAACTATCGCGAATGGTTATATTGCCACCCCCAGTAAGTGCAAGCAGATCATCGCCATTGTTGTGCATATGTACTCGGGTTAGCGTAAAGTCATTACCCGCCAGCAGGCGTGTCCCCGTAGATGAGCCGGGGCACGCATCGGGGCCAAGGTCGACATCACGCAGCGTTAGCCCAGTACCGCTGTAGATAATGCGCCCCTTAATGCGCGAGTTTACTACTGTAACATTGTTATGATCAACCACTAGCTCGCCAGTAATCAGTTTGCCGCTTATCGTCTGCCCGTTGCCGGTTGTTGAAAAGCCCCCGCTGATTGTCTGCATTTGTATGCCCGAAGGAACACCGGTGCAGCTCTCGTCCGGAAAAGCCGGGAATGGTGCACACGATTGGACGCCTGGCGTTCCCCCGCCCGGCGCTGGGGACGGGCGTAGCTCCACCGCCGCCACCCGTAGAAGGGGAGCCAGGCGTCCGTGATACGGGTGGAGTTGGCGTGCTCCTAGGAGGCTTGGTATCAGATTTTTTATCAGGCTGCTTATCTTCACTGGGTGCCTTTGGTGGGGGAGTAGCATCACCCGGGGTTGCGACTTTTTTGCACTCATTATCCCTACAAGCTGGTTCATTTGAGCGTGGCCATGCAAAGTACACACCCGCTATAAGAACAATTAGTGCAATCGGTATGAGTACTTTTACAAGGCGCGGCAAGCCTGTAGCTTTAGCCCAAAGTTTATGAATATAACTGGCGAACATCGTGCTCTGGGGCCTATCGAGCGAATTTCACCGACCCTACGATCATCTTGAAATACTTCACGTTCTTTTGATCATCAAAGTTGGTATTGCTCATGGGGTGGTGGTGACTCTCACGGTACGAGAATTCTAAACAATCTTTTCCATTTAGCACAATGTACGTATGATGCACATAGCGTTCGGCGTCTGTTTTAAAGTTTAATTTGTCATAGAAAGCCGTGTAGCCATTAATCTTTAAATCCTCTTGAGTATGGAATCGATCCTTGCGCGCCTTTAAATCGGCAATGCGAGCAGAAGTACAACCCGGCGTCACCGTAATCTTGTTGCCAACCTTCCCCTCGTTTGGCTGAACTTCGACAGGGCGAGAAGTCTTAGCCCAGTCTGGGCTGGTAGGAGCAGGATCATCGGTTGCCTTAGACGCAGCATAGGCGAGACTCCATGTATTGGGGTATCTAAAAGTGAATCGTTCTGCGGTATCAAGATACAGCTTCGGTTGTGCAGCCTGGATGGCGGTAGTCCTCGCATCCTGTTGTATTTTTTGCACAAGATTAAAGATTTGCCAGCCTACAAGTACTAAGAGCACTGCGGCCGTTGCGGCAAGAACCCTAATAAATACAGTTTCACGATTTTTGTTTTTATTCATGCGTCAATAATACTACAAAAAAATATTTACATATAGAACTTCGGGCCTCTCACGACTGTTCGCCATGAGGGGCCCTCTTGCTAATCCACGTCCGGTCTCATCAGGAAGGTGTAGACAACCTTGCCCTTGTGATCTTCGGAGAGTTGCGCCATGATCGGAGGCATGATGGGAGCACCCTCAACATTGATCACACCCACATGGACACTGCCGTTTTTCACCCTCTCAAGGGTGGCTACGCGGATCCTGAGCCCAGCCTCCGACACCAGATCCACCTCGAGGAATTTCTCCCGGGGAAGATCTGCGAAGTTGGTGGTCGCGGTGAAGGTGTCGCTGAGCTCACCAAGGCGTGCGTCGACCCCCTTCATGACTCGCCGGATGGTCTTCTGAATATCGTTCGCATCAACCATGTGACGCTTCTCCAATACCAGTCAGTGGTGCCAGCTTTATTATTATATAATAAAAACTAATCTTTGCCTTTTATAGATCCCTTGCAGCGCGCAAAAAGGCCGCCTCTCGAGCTTGAATGAACTTTCGGGAATAGCCGATTGGCTCATCTACTTCAACTTGCCTAATTGCAGCATCGATATCTTCCATCCATACCGCCTCATACCCGTGATCACGTTCACTGTCGGTAAAGTTTGGGGGCACAGTTCGGCCCACTTGCTCACCAAGATAACAATACGAGATCTGTTTCCGAGCCTGATCGTTCTTATACTCCACGCCTATCCCCACTTCTGCCATAATCCGCGCCCGACACCCCATTTCCTCAAGTAGCTCTCGTTCAAGTGCCTTTTTTGGGCTCTCGCCCCTTTCAACGCCACCGCCGGGCAGTTTGTGATACTGGTACTTGTCGACTCGCAGCAGCGCGACATTACCCAGGCTATTCAATAAAATAATGCGTGATGTTTTCTTTTCGGCAAATCGCGAAGGGTCCAAATCGCGTGCACCACGGAATACATCAGAGTCACGAATCTCAAACAAAACATTCATATCTGTAATAATAGCCTAAAGTACATAGCTAACCTATATACTTGATACTTGGCCGGTGTATCCCGGCTGTCATACGAGACAAGGAGCCGACATGGCGCTAACGGTAGTAGAATTCGACCTGCAAGACCCGGGGAAGCTCGTCGTTCGCTGCGACCAAGCCCTGCTGCGACACAATGCACAGAGCCACTACTTCGTTCTCAATAGCCCAGAAGACGACAGCACGTCGTATTCAGAGGTCGGCAAAGCAATTCGCAGTTGCCTAGTTGAGACCGGCCTCGTGGCACATGTGTCTATAGGCGATTTCGGCTTTGAGGTGCTACGGCCCCAGCCAATCAGCATGTCGTATGTTTGGAAAATTCTGGAGACATTCCGGAAGTTCAGCCCCGACAAATTGGAAGTATCCCTACTGCGTCCGGGCGACATCTCAAGGAACGCAGAGCGCACCCCGATGTCGAATGAGGCGTTCCGTGCCAAGCTCACCATGTTCATGAGCCACGGCTAGCTTGAACGTCCGCCCTAAAAGCCCCGGGCGCCTACAACACTGCGCCTGGGGTTTCCTTACCTCTTAGGGCCGTATGGCGTCTTCGAACCTTCGGTAAGTTCCTTCTATATCACCAACCACCGAATCAATTTTTATAACCCCGGGCCGCTTCTCAACTGCGAGTAGCACGTTATCATACAGCTCCTCAAACTCTGGCCTGTCGGCTTCGGTAAGTGGCGGCGCACCGGGCTCGCCCCGCGTGCCTCGCGAGAACACGCGCTCTAACGCGTCTGTTTTATCAGTAGAAAGCAAGATTTCAATAAACGGAACCGAGAACTTTTTAGCAACACCTTCTAGCGCCTCAGCTTCTTCAAGATCCGTCAATAAATGTGGCACAATCACATCATAACCCGCCTCGAGGTGGGTCGTAATCATACTGATAGCCACATTGAATGCGAGATGTCGTGCCGGATCATAGTTTTCAGGCAATGACCACTGGCCAAGAGTAGTAATGAGATCATCTGTTCGGACGCACAAAGCAAAAGGGTGGTTATCTATATACTTCTGGGAAATGGTATCCTTACCAATACCCGCAGCGCCATTTATGTGAATAAGTTTTGGACTAGTTGCTACCATGCCACTAATGTAGCATAGGCTGAACTAGGTGGGGTAATTCTTTTTAATAAAGTTGAGTACCTGACTCAAATTTGGCGTATAGCCCTCGTCGGTATTGACGACGAGCGTTGGCACCCCAAGATCGAGCGGCTGGCTCGTTTTATCAAGATTACCTTTGTGATACGCTGCTCGCTCCAGTAGCTGTTCCCTGCGCGCAATAACACTTGGCACCTCACTACTCTGCACCCTTTGCATATAGCGAGCGATGGGGTCGCTACACACCGTGTGAATGTTAATTATCTGCGCATATGGCCGTAATCTGTCAATGATTGTTGCTTCCGACACACCCTTTTGGAGCACTTGGTCGGCCACAAAACTCACACTATTCTGCGCCAGTCCAATCATTGTTGGCACAAAAACGTTCACGAGCGTCTGCTTTCTGTCGTGTTCGGGGTGCAAAAAGGCAACACCGCCATGGATTGTGTCGCTCGAGATACTCGGTACATATAGTTGGTCCGCAAGTATCCGCGCTAGCGTCGTCTTGCCGGAACCAGGGGCGCCACTAACATAAATGATCAAGGGTTTATTCATTTTTGAATATTCTTTTTCTCTATAAAATTACGCAATGCTTTAGTAACATCTGCGTAGGCTTCATATTTTATAACAACCGTTGCTATGCCATTATAAACATCTTTGTATTCCAACCCTTTTTTAACCAAAACGAATATAGGCATGTCGAGAGCATAGGCGATTCCAGCCTCAATAACACGGCCGCCACTTGGATTGTCTGACACATCAATAAGGAGTGCGTCGCACTGTGTAATCTCTTGTTTTGCCCTCTGCCAGAGTTCTTTGGGGTCATTGAATGTCTTCTGGTAGTTTTCGATATCCCGGATAAAACTAAAGTCTTCCAGGCCGGCAGCCCGAACGGCCGCACACAAGTCTACTATATCCTGCTTATTTTCCTCGCCTTTAAACCGGGTGGTGACACAAATTTTCATGGTTTCTATAGTATAAGGTACACTGCAACTATATGGCCAAAATAAATTACTTGATATCAGGATTGCCCGGCACAGGCAAAACCTCAGTATGTGCCGAGCTACAAGCCAGGGGATACAAAGCCATCGACGCGGACCGTGCCTTTGGGTATCAAGATAACAATGACTGGCTGTGGAAGGAGGAGAAAATCGAAAAAGCTCTTAATACTTCCGAAACGATATTCATTTGCGGGAGCGCCAGCAATAGAGATGCGTACATCCCGCGGTTTAAAAAGGTATTTATTCTGCATGTCGATGATCAAACCTTAAAGCACCGCCTACTTAATAGAACAAGTAACAATTTTGGCAAAGACCCAGATATTCTTGCCAAGCAAGTTGCACGCAATCAAGGCGTAAAGGAATACTCAATTAAGCGGGGTCGTGTAGTAATAGATGCCACTCAACCGATAGAAAAGGTTGTAGATGACATACTGTCGCAACTTAATTAATACCAAGCAAAAAGACGATCACTTGCGATCGTCTTCTTCTCAATAGTCTTTTCAATGGTACACCCGGCTGGATTCGAACCAGCGACCCCTTGGTTCGAAGCCAAGTACTCTAATCCGCTGAGCTACGGGTGCATAGCAAGCGGTAGTATAGCAGTTTTTCTTGAATAAAACTAGTTATAGGCGACTTGACGTCAAGATCTTCTATTCTCAATAATGAATCGACAAAAGACTTACGAATCTTCTGTCATAGTCTGAACATATTTCCTTAGAATTTCCTCGGTATTGAATGCGAACGCATGATCAAACAGTTGTCTTTTTGAAACATATTTCATTGCCGCTCCTTCGCAGAGTGTCAACTGATCAATTGTTTTATTTATGAGAACTTCATAAATAAAAAAGGGTACTCCGTCAGCATCTTGACCACGCTGAATCTCACGCATGGATTCAATGTCGCTTAAGACTAAGTTTAGCTCTTCATTCAATTCGCGCAAAAGAGCCTCTTGAGGTTTTTCGTTTCCTTCTATGCGTCCGCCAAATAACGTCCAGCAATTTTTAAACCGAGAAACTTTACCATCCCTCAGTTGTAAAAGAAATTCACCTTGTTGATTTTTAATGACAGCTCCGGCAACTTGCATGTGTTCATAATAGCAAAATATTACCTCTGCGAGAAAGTATCAAGATCTTTTGGCACATATAGTTGTGCGCCTGTTGGCATATCAAGCGCTTCTTGGTGGGCTGCGCTACTAGCGACAAAGCTTATCTGCCCAGATATAGACTCGCCCACCTCGCGCACACTAATCCATTCATCTCGCTCAAGATCGTGCAAAAAATAGCCAACGTGTGCCGGAGATTCGTCGCTCGGTGCAAGATTAACGAGACGACAATTATCTACCCTGATTTCGGTCTCATCATTCCGGGGCTCAAGGCGTCGCTCGATATCCATACCTGCATATAGATCACCGGGTTCAGTGACTTTTTCGAAGCTCGAAAACACTGCGCCTCGCCCTAAATTAATTCTTAGCACGCGCCCGTCATTTACCTGATGTGATTGTTCTTGCAGCCAATCAGAAATAGTCTCACCAGCTGTATGCTCAAGATTTGCGCCTACTATACACCCTTTTGCACTTTGTTCGCCTAGTGCATGCTGCATACGAAATAGCCGAGTCGTGACCTCTCGTTGCCATTGAGTGCCTTGTTCTGGTGTGGATCGTAGTGTATTCATTGCTTGCCTTAAAAATACAAAGCAAACCCACGCCCATATTTGTTTCATAAACAAACAATAAGA
>DASUUR010000060.1:0-15127 GCA_036373975.1 Saccharimonadales bacterium (SeqCode) | reverse complement strand
CGCTCGTTGTGTAGCGTATACCCCCCCATATTATGAAACCAGCTGTCGAATATCCCACCACCTGTAGGATAACTTCGATAATATTAAGGACGATTACCCATACGTGACTAGTACTCGTAAGTTGCGGATTACATTTATCTGCTCCAGGCAAACCGCGGTACCACACTGGGAATGTTAAAAAGAGGGGCGCACAGCTCGGATTACCCACCTGTGCCATTGTGGTGTGGGGCATGGCAGTAGCAGGCGCTGGCGTGAGGATTGGAACCAAAACGCTCATAATTAATCCGGTAGCAATCAAGAATCGCTTAAACATGGCCTACGTAAAAATCCCTCCGGGAACAAGATAGTTAATGATGGCGTATAGGCCCATATATAGGATGAGCGCCAATACAGCATTGGTAATATAACTGATTCCTTTTTGCGCCTTGGCAGGTTCGCCATTCGAGGTACCGTACGTAAAGCCGCCCCAAACAATAAAGCCCGTCACAATTACCGCAACACCAAGTGATAGGAAGTTAATGACCACCAATAGTATATGAAAGATCGGGTTGCGCTGATCGCCAGCCTTGGGGTCAACATTGGCACAGTTAAAGTCAAAAGAGGTTTGGATGGTGCCACACTGAGCAGCTCGCACCTCAACAGGGGAGAGAAGCGCAAAAATAGCCCCGAATAGAACTGCAAGTGCAAGAAGTGGTGTAGAGAAAGTTTTCACAGACATATTTTTATTGTTCTCGTTTAATTATGCAATACCAAAAAGCTTATTACAACCGTAAACAGAGCTGTGTTGAATGATTGTTGTTTTGCAAAGGATGATATAAAATGTGGGTACTATGTTTAAAGGCTTTCTGCGGTATGTTTTGGGTGGAACGCTTGCTATGGCTGCAGCGTTTGTTATTAGCGGCATTAGTGGCGACGTCGCCCATGCTGCCGGGGAAAAATACTTTAGAAACGACACCGTAGGCCCAACCGTTACTATTACTGGTACCGGCGGCGTTTATGGTGATAATGTCGTAAGCTTCCAGCCAATTAGCGGGCGTGGTAATAGCACGCTCTATAGCACCAAAACTTTCCTATATAAAGTGCAGCCAAAACCCGGTTCGGCATTTGACTTGCGTTATCCCTTTACGGATTGTTGGTACTGGGTCGTTATTTCGGTAATTCCGCCGAATCGTATCCAGGTAGGAGATATAGGCGTCGTAATTCCAGGTGTCAAGGACAACATTGAAGGTATTCAGATTAGCAATGACGATCGAGAGAACTACATTAACTCTTGTAATAAGCGCGCTTCCCGCGAGGGCAATCCGGCATACATAGGCATAGACAAATCGGCTACGCTCACTATATACAACGCAGCCAATCCGCCACCAGATAACGATAAAAATGGTGACGGTAAAGTCGATACACCACCCCCAGCCGAAAACACCGATGAAGCAGCATGTTCCGGTGGGCTATTGGGGTGGCTTTTATGTCCGTTGACTCAAGGGCTTGCCTCTGCATCGGGCTTAATTGCGAAAATTCTTGAGAATTTACTCGTACTTCGCCCCTTATCCTTTGACACATCGTCTTCAAATGCTATCTACACAGTTTGGTCCCTTATGCGGAATATCGCAAACCTCGGTTTTGTGGGCGTTTTCCTGGCCGTTATCATCTCACAGGCGACCTCCAAAGGCCTATCCAATCTAGGCATTAAAGAGATCCTGACTAATGCCGTGGTTGCGGTAATTCTAGTAAATACCTCTTATTATGTTTGCGCGTTCTTTATAGATGCATCGAATATTGCCGGGTCTGGTGTAGCGGGTATTATAGATATTGGTATACGCGCCATACCTGATAAAGACGAGTGGAGCACGGGTGCTGAAATTGGCATGGGCGCGTTCTACACTACCGCTATAGCTGCACTGGTCGGGATAATGTTTACGCCTCTCGGACCAGCACTTGGGCTTGCGATATTAGGCTTATTCATCGGATTCCTCGGTGCCGCTGCTACTGCGCTTACGATTGTCATGGCTCGACATTTCTTAGTGGACGTGCTGGTGCTCGTATCAGCTCCCGCAGCCCTTGGCTTAGTGCTCCCGGGACTTAGAGGTTTCTTATCGTTTGTTATTAAGAAGGGGCGAGGGCTACTACTACTTGGCATTATGCTACCGGGTGCCTTCCACATAAGCATATTAACTGCTAAATTTGTGGCCGTTAACGGCATCGGGGGCGACGATGGCACATGGGCGACGCCAGTAGCAGTTATTGTCATCTTAGCTATCCCGTTAGGCGGTACGACGATACTCTTAAAGATATCGTCAGGCGTGGGCGACAGGATTGGTGCCTGGACTGATAATAAAGGTAAGGGTCTCCTTGACCGTATTCGCAATAAGCGAAGTCAAGCAACAGCACTCGGTAAAGGCGAAATTGCAGCTAATTACGACCAAAACGCCACAGGCTTCGGCAGAGTTGTCAACGCTGGGCGACGTATAGCGACCGGTACGGTTGGTGGTGTTACCCCACGCTCACGCGCACGAGCTAACTTCCAACGCTCACGCATGGCAAATGCTTATGAGTCCGAAGAAATTAAGTTGGCTACTGACCAAATCGAGCAAATGGGTATACAGGGCGATAAAGATCAGCTGGTGAGCTTCATTAAAAAGAAGGGGCGCAGTAAGCTTGCTAAAATGGCCGGCATGAAGCAACTTGCCGAGATTGGTGCGTCCAAAGAAATGGCGGCCTTATTTAATGGCGGCGGAGAGGACAGGGAGTTAGCCGCTAAGGTTATATCTGGCTCATCCAAAATGCGTGAAGTTGCCAACCACTTATTCTTTGAGGCTAGCGGATATTCGAGCAAAAAGCGTCAGGGCGAAAATGAAGCCGTTGCAACGCAGTTCGGACAAAAATTGCGTAATGATAAGATTATGGAAAACATGAGTGCCCAGTACCTCACAACACAGAAGCCTGATCAGCTGAAGGTTATGGCCGAGGCGATACGTACTATGCCAACAAGTCAACAAATCCCCGCCGACCCTAACAACCCTAACGGGCCTAAGATAACTATTAACCCACGACAAAAAGCAATTGACGCATTCGATGCCGCCCTTAACACACTTGCTCAATCTCCTTCAAAGGGCAACTTGGCTCAAAGCTCATACGACGCCTTAGTGGATGCCACTAGTACTGTAGGCTTAAGCGTTCCTCCTGGGGTCCAAGTAAGGGGTAGGGCTTCTTCATCCGGTGGAGGTGGGGGGACTCCACCGCCAACTACTGGAGGTGGGGGCACACCTCCAACGGGGCCAGGCCCTGGGCCCACCGGCGGTGGCCCAACAGGCGGAGGTGGCCCTCGCCCAACCGGCGGAGGGGGCGGTGGCGCACCAACACCGACAGCAACTCCCACGCCTCCTGCACCAACACCACGCCCCACACCTACACCTCCACCACCAAGTGGCCCGCCACCCGGCTTTACGCCAACACCTGGATCGGTATCGACTAGAGGCGGCGTGGTAAGCGGCACATGGATGAGCCCGACTGGCGCACCAACACCAACCCCGCCACCTCCAACGCCGCCCCCAGCGACTGGCCCACCCAATAGAGGTGGCTCCACCGGCCCTGGGTCAAGCGGCCAAGGCGGAGGCCCACCAGGCAATAGACCATAAGGTTAGGAGGCTGCAGCGACAAATCGCTGCAGCCTTTGTGTTACCGCTTGCTCATGAGATGCGCGATGTAATCCGCAGCGTTTTCAACAGTGAAATCCCGAGGAAGTTCGTAGCTGCTCATCGTATCTAGTAGGCGACTATTTTTCGTTAAGCCGCCATGAGCGTAAATGCAACTAGGATCGTGCGCGACATAGACTCCAACATCGGGCTCGATATCGGCTGCCAATAAACGCTCTGCACCCTCGCGAAGGAACTCCTTGATTTGCGCCCTCAGGGCCTTGTCTCGAGCCTTCCTTTCGCGCTCCTCGCTATCGCGCGCCCGCTGCTGTCCACGCTCCCGTGCGACACGTTCATGCGCACCGCGCAACCTCATCGAAGTCAAAGCTCATTGGGCTCTCCCATCCTTTTTTGCGTTGCGGACGGGTTGTTTATAGCACAGCTTCCCCCAAGCCGTAAAGCGTTTTGTTTTTCGCGGTAAATACACTACACTAAAAGGAGTGAAATTACCTTGGGCGTGCACCCTGTGCACAGTGGTGGGTAAGTAGAAAATATGGCTGTTTATAAAGTACCACAAGATGTAGAGGCAGAAGATAAGCTACTGGGGCCGTTTAGCTTCAGGCAGTTTATATACCTAATTATTGTGGCGGTAAGTGGCTTAATTGGCTGGGGCCTAGCTCAAGTGTCGATCTTTCTCGTAGCAATTCCGCTACCAGTAATGATCTTGTTTGGCATACTAGCGCTGCCACTGCGTAAAGACCAGCCCATGGAAACCTACCTAGCGGCTATGATTCAGTTCTTTCTAAAGCCAAAGCGCCGCTTATGGAACCCTGATGGCACGGTGTCGTTGGTGCAGATTACTGCGCCAAAAGTTGCAGAGGAGCAGCGCACCAAGAACCTATCGGAGAACGAAGCCATTAACCGCCTGTCGTATCTAGCACAGATTATGGACACACGAGGCTGGGCGTCGCGTGGCGTGGCTGCGCCGAACAACACGTCGCTCGCCGATGATGTTGCAATGGAGGCGGAGCAGATTCCAGATATCATGGATGATTCAGCCGAGCTAAACCAGTCATTTACAACATTGATTGAACAAAGGGACGCCGCTCGCCGCGAAGAAATGCGCCAGAAGATCCAACAAGCAGCTGCAGCACCGCAACAACCGCAGGTCTCACAGCAGCCACCAGCGCCACAGCTCCCAGATATCCCAAACAATCCATATGATCAATTTACAGCGCGCCAGGTCACGACTGATGCAGTCATAACCGAACCGCCTGCGTCTGCTCCTCAGCCGGCGCCAATTGGCGTACAAGCGGCCGACGATAGCGCGATCGCGACACCGCATTTCAACCCGTACCCAACCATTCACCAACATGTCGTGCAACCCCTAAGCGCCCAAACCGCAGCCCCAGCACAACAAACTCAGCCAGAACCACCAGCCAAGCCTAGCGAAAACCAAGTATCGCCTGATATAATAAAGCTTGCAAACAATTCTGACTTATCTATTAGCACGATTGCGCATGAGGCGCATCGACTGCAAGAAAAACAAAATGGGGAAGAGGTTATTATCTCCTTGAGATAATACTCGCAAGAACACAACGGGCAAGGAATAATTATGCAACCACAGCAACCGACTAATCAGCAACCCCCAGCCGCTCAGCCGGCCCCTGCTCAAGATGCCAAAAATCAGCCACCAGCAGACAGCAGCACGCAGCGGAACCCAAACAGTACGCAAAGCACCCTGCTAATATCGGAGATTCGCGATGGCATGGCAGTTATGAACGACGGCAGTTTCCGTGCCGTAATTGCTTGTAAGTCTATTAACTTTGACCTTATGAGCTCTCGTGAGCGTGAGGGCGTAGAGTATTCTTACCAGAGCTTTCTGAACTCACTGTATTTTCCAGTGCAAGTATTTGTGCGTTCACAGCGAGTAGATATTGGGCCGTACATTGACCGATTGAATAATATTCGTCGCTCACAAGATAACATGCTACTAGGCGTACTAATGGACGACTACATTGACTTTATTGCTGCGCTTTCTGAAGAAGCTAATATTATGGACAAGAGCTTTTTTGTCGTCGTGCCATATTACCCAGCAGGGGACATTAGCAGCGCAGTCAATAACAGCAAGAACCTGCTGTCGAATCTATTTGCGCCGCAACAACGCACAACGATCCGCATCGACCAAGCAACGTACGAAAAGGCTAAGGACGAGATCAAAAACCGTGTCAATGCCGTTCTCAGTGGCCTCTTCCAGATTGGCGTGCGCTCAGTTCAGCTGAGCACCAAAGAGCTTGGCGAGCTTTATTACAACGTTTATAACCCTGATACCGCCGTGCGTGAACCGATTGGCAACTTCGAAGATCTCACCAGCACCTTTGTGCGCAAAGGCCAAGGCGACGCCCCGCGATCAAGTACAGATAGGGAGGCAGCGTAATGGGACTATTCGGTGGCAAAAAAAAGAGCGACCCAATTGATATTGCCGCGCAGCAGCGCGCTCGTGAACAGCAAGAGATCGAACAGGAGTTCCTAAAGGGCATCACCACTCTACGCGATCTTATTGCGCCGAGCAGCATTGAGATAAGTTCGGGTTACTTCCGCTTAGGAACAAAATACGGTCGTACGCTATATGTCTACGCCTATCCACGCCAAATTTATACTGGCTGGCTGAGCTCAATTATTAATATCGACGAAGTGATTGATATTAGTATGTTTGTATACCCGGTTGAAAGCCAGGTAATTTTGAACAACCTGCGCAAAAAGGTAACTCAGCTCGAGGCGAGCTTGACCATTAACGCCGAGAAAGGCCGCGTGCGAGATCCGCAGCTCGAGGCAGCGATTCAAGACGCCGAAGAACTGCGTAACCAGCTACAAGTCGGCTCGGAGCGCTTTTTCCGCTACGGGTTGTACATTACTATGTACGCCGACAGCCTGGACGAGTTGAACTTTGTGCAGCACAAGATCGAGACGATTCTAGGCCAGCAACTCGTGTTTAGTAAAGTTGCCTCGAGCCAGCAAGAGCAGGGGATGAATAGTACCTTCCCGCAGATGTCGGACCAGCTGCAGATTCGTCGCAACATGAATACGGGGGCAATTTCGACCAGCTTCCCATTCACTAGCGCCGATCTTACCCAAGAAAAGGGTATCTTATACGGCATTAATATGCATAATAACGGTCTGGTGATCTTTGATCGTTTTAGCCTTGAGAACGCCAACATGGTGGTATTTGCAAAGTCTGGTGCCGGTAAGTCATTCGCAGTAAAGCTTGAAGCCTTGCGCAGTATGATGACTGGTACGGATGTGATTATTATCGACCCCGAGAATGAATACCAAAAGCTATCTGAGGCGGTTGCTGGTAGTTACGTTCGCCTGAGCTTGAACTCAGAGACCCGAATCAATCCGTTTGACCTGCCCCAGGTAATCGACAACGAAGACGCCGATGACGCCTTACGAGCTAACCTTGTCACCCTCCACGGCTTGCTCCGTTTGATGCTTGGCGGCGCACAGGTGCTTGCCAACGGCACGACTACCAGTGGCCTTAGCCCTAACGAAGAGGCCGACCTCGACCAGGCGCTTATTGATACCTATGCTCGCGCGGGCATTACGAGTGACCCACTAACGCATCACTCCCCACCACCGACTATTAATGACATGTACGAAACGCTGCTACACATGGGCGGTTCGGGCCCACAACTAGCCCAGCGCTTGCGCAAGTATACAACGGGTACTTTTGCCGGAATCTTTTCGCAACCATCGAATATAGATATTAATAACAATATGGTGGTGTTTAACATCCGTGACCTCGAAGAAGAGCTACGCCCAGTCGCAATGTATATCGTGCTGTCACACATATGGAACAAAACCCGCACCGAGCAACGAAAGCGCATGCTGATCGTTGACGAGGCGTGGCAACTCATGAAATACGACGATTCGGCAAACTTCTTGTTTAGCCTTGCTAAGCGAGCCCGTAAATACCAGCTTGGGCTTACCACGATCACCCAGGATGTTGAAGACTTTATGGGTAGCAAAATGGGCCGTGCTATCGTAGCCAACTCAAGCATGCAGCTACTGCTAAAGCAATCCTCGAGCGCGGTTGACGTGCTTTCGGATGTGTTCAAACTAACCGAGGAGGAGCGCAAACGCCTCGCCAATTTCCCCGTCGGGCAAGGATTATTCTTCGCCGGACAGAACCACGTGCATATCCAGATTATTGCCAGCGCTACAGAGCATAGCCTCGTTACCACATCGACCCGCGCGGTACCAGAGCAGACTATTCAAGAACAATTTAGCCCTAACTACCTAGAGCCCAACGAACAACAAGTATAATAGAGTCCCACCATGCAGCCAACAGCAACAAAAGACAACGACCAGCAAGACGAGCTTAACCCTGGTCAACGGCATGCCGATGCGGAATTTAATAATGTTACTAAGGGATACAACCCGCCCTCGTGGGACGAAGAGAGTGCCGTAGAGCGGGCGCGTCAAAGTGAAAAGGCAGCCGCTAATGGTGCATCCGATACAAACGACCAGAATGCCGCTCAAAGCGAGCGATCAGCCGCAGAAAGCACAAACAGCAGCCTAGCCGGAAGAGCAAAGAACGCAGCCGTAAGCCAAGCTCTTAACTCTGCAGGGGCAGCAGGTCGAGCCCTTAACTATGTGCGCAACCATAAGCGTGGTTCAGCAATCGGCGGGTCAATCGGGGTTATTATCTGTATAATTCTCTTCGCATTTATCACTCTCGCTCCTGCAGGTATGTTCCTTCATCTTAAAGAGATGGGCACACGCTGGATGCTGAAATACCAAGAAATTGGCGTTGGACGCCGGGCATCGAAATTATTAAAACAAAGCTATTTTGGGGACAGCAAGCAGTGCACCGACAATAAGTGGAAATGTCGCCATAATCAGGGTATTACCGACAAAGAACTGAAAAAGCTAGAGCGAGCTGGCTTTGCAGTTACAACCGAGGAGCGTGGTAACCCTAAAAAGAAATATGTCTCTAAAATGGAGTACGATGACCCGATAAGCGGGAAGCGGGAGACTATTAACGCCAACAATTTTGTGGATGCCTTTAAATCACGCCCAGGGTTTCGATCGACCTTTGGTAAGGTAATGACGCCCAAAGCCTATAACTTGCGTTCGAAATCTGTTGTCGGAAAATTAGTCGGCAAGCTGGGGATCAACAGGCGCGGTTTTGCCGGCGACGAGAAAGAGCGCGAGGGCATAATAAAGAAAATGAGAAATTATTTATACGCGCGGAGCAATTCTGATAGCACAAAAGCAAATATTGACGAAAGCGAGTACAACAAAGAGGGGAAGCCCGCCCTTAACGTGGAGCAATTAGAGGGGATCGCGGCGGACCTTGCAGCCGAAGCAGCGGCGCTTAATAAGGAAGCGATCGAAAAGGGCGTACCACCATCGTCTATCCCGAGCGCCGAAGGCTTATTGAATGGTGATACTGACACCCTTACAAAGATTGGCAGTACAGTTGCCGAAGGGGCCAAAGGAGGGGCCAAAGGAGCGGTGATGGGTGCGCTTGCCGGAGTCGATGCTTATTGTTCAATTTATCAGTTAATTCGAACCCTCTCATTAATGATGAAGGTCTATGCGGGTATCCAGCTATTGCAATATACGCATATGTACCTAACAGCCGCAGATCAACTAAAAGACTCCAAAATAACAGCCGCCTTTGCAGCGTACATAGGGAGCATTCTGCTGCGAGCAAGCGTTAAGCCGGAATCTAAGGGCAAGACCGTATCTGATTCGTTAGCCGTCTCACTCTTAAGCGGCGGTAAGGTTTCCGATAATGAAGCTATTCAGCGCTTCACCGTCGGGGGCGGCTTCAAGCGTGTACTTGATCGCGTTGCAAGCATACTAAACACAGGGAATATATCGCCAACGATATGCGGTAAGTTGAACAGCCCAGTTGGGCAAATTGGTTTGGCGGTTGGGGGTATCATCTCCTCAATCCTGACCGGTGGGTTTACTGGTGTCGCCTTTGGTGCAGCAGTTGGAGCAGCCAAGGGCATAGTTATGGGTATGGTCGGGCAATTCGCTATGCCGCTTATTGTGCAGATGGCTGCCGGTGTGGTTGCCCCAGATCCAGAAAATGACCCAGAAGGTGGCTTTGGTGCTGGTAATGCCTTTGTTGCTGGGCTGGTAACCCTTGGTGCCGAAGTTGGTAAGTCAAGCGCTCAAAAACCACTCACGAAGGCAGAGGTGGCCTACATCGATAAGGTGACGGTCGAAGAACGCCGTACAATCGCCGCCGTAGAAGAACTTGAGTCCAAACAAAAAGGCCTATTCTCTTGGGATAATCCTATGAGCTTTACCAACCGCATGGCGATGGCAATGGCACCATTCATGTCGGCGCTTACCCAAAACCAAAACCTCGCCACTATTATGAGTGGCGGCACCCAGATCATTGGCGCTGGCTTCACCGCACTGCCAGGGCTTATGGGCTCAGCCTATGCCCAAGAAAAGGTCGACTATTACCGCGGTGACTTATGTAAGGACGATGCTAATGAAAAATGGAATCTAGCCTCTACTGCTGTGTGCGGCAACATTTATGGGCCAACAGCCGCTTCGCTAAGCACGGACCCCAAATGGAATCCGGATGCAGTTGATGATTGGATGATCCGCAACAAGCACGTTAACGGCGAGAGTGGCCAACTTAGCGATGAACTCACAGAATTTAAAGAAATCTGTATGGATTCGGTAGACATACCGATCACCGAGGATGGCAAGGGTGTCGAGGCCTCCGATGAAGGCTTTGGGATATGTCTAAGCAACGACGAGAAGTACACTTACTTCCGTGAATTCCTGGGGTATGAAAACGACGATCAAAGCCGAAAGGATGCCGCCGAAGACAAGCTAGGTATCGGTACGACAGCTGGTGCAGGCGGAGCTGGCCCAGTCAATATAAGCGGTGATGCAAAATCCCTAGCCCAGCAAATATTAGATAGTAGCAAGATTAGCTTCCGTGACAACCCCGACGGCAAAGAAGCACGAGCCGCCTTTGAAGCGACCGCACGCGGCGAACAGGCAAACGTTCCTTACAAGGGCACCAAAACTAATATGTCGACGGCCCTTATGCGGGCCATGCTGCAGGCATCCCAAACCTACAGCTTTGTGATTGGCTACTCTACAAACGGTAAGCACGGCGAATCTTCGTATCATTATAAAGGCAGCTCAGTTGACATCAATGGCATTAACGGCCAAGGCCCGCCATTAAACCCTGCAGGGGCGCATCGTGAGATTAGCCGGCAGTTTGCTGAGCATATCGCCAAGTTCCTTCCAGCGGGCTCCGGTATCGGTGAGAAGCAATGTATGGGGCAGATCTCACTGCCGCCCGGCTTCCGCTATTTTGATGATTCATGTGACCACTTGCATATTGATGCAGGAGACGCGCCATGATCAAGAGTATTCGCTGGATTCTACGCATTGGCGGGTATGTCTTGCTGAGTTCGGTTATTGCTCTGGCATCACTAAGCCCAGAGGCATTTGCTGAGTCGGTCTCTGATCGATATACCGAAACAGACAATCAGTATTTCGATGAGAGTGCAACCGTGTGCGGTAGTGGTACGGGTGGGGCGAGTGCTGCAAGCATCGCTAACGTGCCCGAACCATGGCGTAGCTTAATTGCAGGGCAGATTGCCAACTTCCCTAAAGTAGATCCGCGCTTAGTTGCAGCGACTCTGTGGGCCGAAAACCGCGGTTGGCCTCCGGCCGATAAAGATTGGCAAGTCTCAGGAGCTGGTGCTGCGGGCCCTTGGCAGTTTATTGTCCCCACATGGCAGGGTATGATGCCCGGCTACAGCCTTGACGACCGGAACAAGCCCGAAATTGCGGTAATCGCGGCTTTTAAACACCAGGAGAATTCAGCCGGTTTGCCAATTCTGCAGGGGTATGCCGATGATCCGCAAACCGGTTATAGCAACTTGACATTTTACCGAAGCATGGACCCCAGCAAGACAAGCTTGATGTATTTTATGGCAAAGTATAACGGCAGTGGCGCGCCAGATGGTCAAACACTTAGCAACTTCCCACGCAACGAAAACTCCGACTACGTCAAAATGGGCTACTGGCTCATAACGAGTAATTTCGAGCGTGGCTGGCTACCCGACAAGAATGACTTTGTGGACGCAAAGAACACCTCTTCAAGTGCCGGCGGTGCCGCGACTGGTTCTGGATCATCTGCGTGTGGCTCAGCGGCTGGTGCGGTAAACTCTGAAGGCTACGCCTTTCCGGTTGGCGGCATGCCAAAAGGCGACATATCCAACGGCTACGGCTGGCCTTGCAAAACAGTATGTCATCACGACGGCACCCCGGCCTTTGACTTAACCCATAAAGATGCCATAACCGGTACCGATGGCGCGGCTGTTGGTAAGCCAACGTATGCCATTTATAAGGGCAAGATCGAGAATGTCGCAATCTATCGGGGGCAAAGTGGCTGTTTTATTTACCAATTAATTGGCGAGAATAACGCTCAATACTGGTATATCCACGTACAAAATATGAAAGTGAAAGAAGGTGATGTGGTGCAGGCTGGGCAACAATTATCGGAGATTGGCGAGCGGCGCTGTACCGGCAACGGCTCGTATCCGCACCTGCACATCGACCAAAGCCCCGATGGTAGCTTATCGACGCGCAATATCCAGCTTGTTGCACTTCTAAATAAACTGTATGAGGAGTTGAAATAATGCAGAACGATCAAAACGGTCGCCCCACAATTGCCGGTAAATCAGTTACATTTTGGATTGTTTTGGGACTATTTGTAGTGCTGCTGCTTACTATTTTGTCGTTCTTTGTACAGTACTGGTTTGTGGACATTCGCTACCAAGCCCAAGACAATCTAAAAATAGACCAATTAAAAACACAGGTAGTTCGTGGGAACGGCGAAGAGAAAGACATCTTCACAGCCTTTGGCTTGGCTTTCGTCCCGCGAGACTCGGTGCAGTTAGCCACTAAAGGGGAGGGCAGTGAAACTTACACGCCGCTCACCAACATGCCGTTACTCGGAGTAAAGGAGATAGTCGTGCGTCCGCAAAAACAGCGGGCAGTCGAAAAGATCGGGGCTAACGGACTTGGCTGTGAAATTACTAATGTTTTTGGCGCCTTTAGCTATAACTGCAGCAATTCGCAGCGAATCGTACGCTTTAATCGCCCGCAAAAAGGCCCCTGGGAAATCAGTATCGTGAACGATACTCCCGTGGAGCGCTACGCACCCGTGCGGTATAAGAACGGACTACTCGGTTTTAGCTACGAAGACGGCCGGTTGCTGCTTGAATACAGCGAGCCTGGCGTTTCTTTGGCAAAGCTTGCAACCGTACCGATAAACACCCCTGAAGATGCAGATCGTGACTTGATGCTAATCACGAACAAGACAGATGAGAAGAGCCCGGCTTTTGCCATTTACAACCGTAAAAGCGGTGAGTTATTTTACTACAGCGATCTAAAGGATGACGTTGAGCCCAAGAAATTCCAACGATCGGTTACCGCTGACCCGGTGCTTGATGTTTCGTTATGCGCTATGAATGAAGCACAGATTTCATGCTATTTCGGCCCTACAACCCACCCTTCGGATAGTCCGACCGAGACAGAACACCAAAAGAATAAAGCTCTGCCGCCAACGCTTGAAACCTTCTCGATACAAGCGGCGGGTGAAAAACCCACAACAAGCGTTCGCCTGAACACTAAAGGAATTGACGTACTGTACATGATAAAAGACAGCACGCTATTTGGCGTGAGCGGCGAGGACCTATATAGAATCACGCAACAGGGAGAGATCCTATTGACGCGAGCCGATATTGGCAGTGTTGATGGGGGCGAGAGCCTATCGTACGTTAAAGATGACAAGCTATACAGCTACGATACTGGCACGCACGAAACCAGGCTAACATTTACCAGTAAACATTTGCGCTTAGGCAATGTACAATCGATGGGCAAAACCGTACTCTTTAACAGCTTTGTCAGCGGAGCTACCGGCACAGCGGCGGTACCACACACGTACGAGATTAAGAACGCCGCCGCCATCTTCCCGCGCCTCGAGGACACACTGCCGTATGCCGACGCCTCGCTACCAATATCCTACATGGATTACGATAACAAGCGCATTTACGTCAAACTCATTGTAGGCCTGATATCAGATCAGCAAACCGGGAGACTTAGCGCCGACCCTGCCGACTTGCAGCGGGCTACCTATATCGTAACCGAACGCCTCCGCCGAGACGGTTTTACCAAGGACAAGTACGACCTTATTTTTGACTACTAAACGGTAGTGTGATGTGCGCAACGCCCCGGCCAAATTCTTGGCTTATATCGGCGTCCGTGGTGGTAATGACTGTTTGGATATCTCGCCCCACCGAAACAAGAGCTCGCCGGCGTGCACTGTCGAGCTCACTAAACACGTCGTCCATAAGCAATAGCGGGGGAGTATGCAACAGCTCCCTTACAAGCGAGATCTCAATAAGCTTCAGGGCCAGTACAATACTACGCGTCTCGCCGCGTGAGGCTATCGACATGGCGGGCACAGCATTGAATCTAAACAGCACATCATGTCGATGCGGTCCGACGCTTGTGAAGCCGTAGAGACGGTCCCTGACATGGTTTCGGTGTAAGTCGTCGAGTAAGCGCTGTTTCATATCGCTCTGTGTCGGTTCGGAATAGCTTATAGCTACTTCATCAGAGTTTTGCGCTATCGCCCGGTAGGTTGTAGTGAGTTCGGCCTGGATTCGCTGAATATATTTCTCCCGGCTGGCAATTATGGCCGCCCCAAGGTCCGCCAAAAGCATATCCCACACGAATAATTCATCGTCGCCAGCCTCGGACTGCTTAAGTAGATTGTTCCGCTGCTTTAAAGCCCGTTCATACTTGTGTAGCTGCGTGCTGTAGTGCGGATCAAGTTGCGCTATGAGCCGGTCAATAAATTCCCGACGGCGAGAAGGGGAGCCGTCGAGTAGGCGTAGGTCATTTGGCTCAAACAACACGAGTGGGATTTTTTGCGATGGCACTAGTCGTTGCTTCTTGGTGCCGTTAACAGTTACTTGTTTTTTGCCCAGGGCACGCTGGTTATCGAAACCAATGGTGCGCTCACCATCAACGGTTTGAGCGTATAACCGCCACCATGGAGCTCCAAATTGCAGCATCTCGCTATCTGTTGCGCGGAACGAGCTGCCGCGCGCCAATACATACAAGGATTCGAGAATATTAGTCTTGCCACTGCCGTTTGGCCCACTAATTATCGTGACCGACGGCGACAACTCCACTTGAGCAGTGGGGTATGAGCGAAAGTTTGATAGCTCAAGCCGCCGAAACATACTAGCTCTTCATGGGCATTATAATATGCTGGTAGTCGGGATCGTCTGCGACCGCAGTGACAACACAAGGGGCAACTTTCCCGCCAAACTTAAACAGAATCGACTTGCTATCGATGCAACTTAGGGCCTCAAGCAGATAGCGCGAATTAAGCGTCACCTGACCATCGCCCTCAACAACAC